>DATIBJ010000061.1:0-59161 GCA_035457565.1 Pyrinomonadaceae bacterium
AATCGAAGGCCTCGTTTGGCATGATCTTCGGGCGACGTTTGGTACCAGGTTGGGTGAAGCTGGTTTTGATGCCTTCACCATTGCGCAGCTTATGGGTCACTCGGACGTGCGAACCACACAGCGTTACGTTCGGGCGACTGAACTAAACAAGCGCGCAGCCGTCGAAGCCGCTCTCCTTGGTCACAATTTGGCCACAAGGGAACGGAAGGCTAGCGCGATTGTTGCTGTAAGTGCTTGAAAGAATTGGTGGAGCCGAGGGGGATCGAACCCCTGACCTCATGACTGCCAGTCATGCGCTCTCCCAGCTGAGCTACGGCCCCAATTTTTGCAGCGAGGGTCAGTAGTTAACGCTGGATGCAGACTAACGTAGCGTTTCGAGATGCGTCAAGCGAGACCTCCTGTCAGGAGCAGGAGCAGCAGTCAGGGACACAAAAGTTCTGGTGCTCCTGCTCGCTGCTCCTGCCCCTGACTTTTAATCTGCGTAATCTGTGGAAATCGGTGGATCTGCTTGGTGCGAACATGGCGCGTATAATGGTCGTACAGGGCTAAAGAACAATTGCCGGGAGCGCTCTATGTTTTGTCCTCGTTGTGGATCTAGTCAGGATGAAGAGCTGAAGTTCTGCAAGTCGTGCGGAGCAAATCTCTATGCAGTCAGACTGGCTGTCGACAGCCGACAAACCGATGAGAAGATTAACTGGAACAAGACCTGGGTTGCTGAAATGTTCGCGTCGTCGGCGGAAGCAGTCAAAAGACAGAAAGAGCTGGAGCGTCTACAAGGAATAACTCCTGAAATCAAGCGTTACAACGAAATCAAGGCCGGCGTGATCACCAGCAGCGTGGGAGTGGCCCTAATGATCTTTTTGGCTATATTTATGCAGGGAATAATTCTTGGCGGGAAAGTGCCGAACGATACGGCCGAAATACTAAGCCGGATTTGGGTCGCTGGAGTGATTCCAGTTTTTATTGGTCTGGCTCTGATCTTCAATGGTTACTTCGTGAGTAAAAAGATGATTGAAGCTGCAAAACGAGAAGGTCGAGAGACAGGAGAACTACCAGGTGCGACTTTAGACACTCCGTCGTTGAAACCCGCGAACACGACTGAATTCGCTCCCACCAGATTAAGCGTCACCGAGGACACCACGAGACATCTGAAGTAACGATTTCGGATTTCGGAATGCGGATTTCGGATTTCGTGTTATCGAAGCTTGTCTTTCAGCACTACGTTATCGCGGGCGGGAAACTTTGATCCAGTGCTCAATGGACCATACACAAAATCCGAAATCTGGATCTACTTAAGTGAGGTTACCCGATCCCGATCGCGACAAAAGACGTGCGACAAGTTGGTGGAGTCGCTCGAAGTCGATCGGCTTAGTTAGATAACCAGCCACGCCAACATCATAAGCAGCGCGCTGAAAACCTTCTGTACCAAATGCGGTGACAGCAACTACCGGTACGTCTCTTAGATCGTCATTCTCGAGAATTCTGCGTGTCGCAGCGAAACCATCCAGACCCGGCATGCTGAGGTCCATTAAAATCAAATCGGGCCGCGTTTGGGCTGCAACGCTGATGGCCTCTTCGCCGTTCGTGGCCGTCACCACTCTGTAACCCTGATCCTGAAGATGCAGACTCATCACTGCGACGTTATCGGCTGAGTCGTCGACTACAAGAATCAGAAATCGACCGAGGGTCGGCGAGTCGGCTTCTTCAACTTGTTCCGCTGCGCCGAGAGATCCGCGACTTAACGGCGGCAGGCCAGCAGTGGCGAGCGGATCCTTATCTTTCATACACGGTGATTATAGGACACGCCGCGCCGCAATGTGACCGCACACACACAAAAGCAAGACTCTATTTGATGGCTTGCTCAATAAGTAATGGAGCGACCGGATGCTACCGATTCCAAATAATCGAGAATCGCAGCGGAAAGTTGACAGTAGCACCCGGCCGCTTTGCTCCCCCGCTAATGTACGGTGGCCACATTCGCCTTCTTGCGCAACGACTATTTGGTCACATTCGCGGTTTTGTAGGCTCCGGTTGCGGCAACTTCCGGACGGTATTCCCAATGCCATGGTTCTTTGTTGACCGTGCGGACAAAGCCGTGGGACGGTGCATTTGCTTTCAACCAGTCGTACATCGGATTACCTTCATAACTGGTGATCGCAAAGTCGTACGCGTAACCATCCTGGTGATTTGATTTGCCTGGTTCAGCGGCCAGATTGAAACCGGGAATTTCGTTGATCCATCCGTTGTAAAGATATTGCTGCTCGGCGTAAGTTCGAAAGCCACTCTTCAAAGGCAGAACCACACCGTCGGCGGCAGCATCGTTCACCAGCGCCAAATAGAACTGAATGATATCTTTCGAAACGAATTTGACAGTTCTGTTGGCGCCAATAACCTGGATCAGCGTCAATTGTTTCAGGAAGTGACCTTTATCCCAGGCGGCATTCGGACCTTTTTGATTATTATCCGTGGGCGGAAACTCCCCGAGGGTCTCGTTAAGAAAATCTCCCTTGAGGTTGTCGCCTGCGGTCCATCCCCAGTTCTCGGCAAGAACAAACGGACGTCCTTGCACCAGCTTCACGTCTGAAAGTTGAACCTGGGTTCCATTGGGAATCATCTTAGGGACGCCATTTTCCATCACATAAGAGAGGAGATCGTCAGGTTTGCGGAGGCGGGCCTGAGGATCGTCAACTACGAAGGTTTTGTTTAGATAAGTTTTCATATTGAGGCTCCTGGTATGTATGAGAGGGGGACTTTAAACGTTTCAATTGCTGGCGAACGCTTTGCACGGAAAACGGGGAGAATTACACCGCCGAGCCGCAGAACCCGCCGAGGACACGCAAAGATTTGAGTAGTTTTAAGTGATGAACTTCGGTCGCCTCGCTCGCGGTGCTGTCGAGGCTCAACGTTTACGATTCAGGCGTGTTGCGGCGATAAAAGCGACCGCGGCGCCAATCAGCACCATCAGCGCGCCACCTACCACGCGCGTGTAGTTCGGTAACTCACGAATCTCGTCGCTGGTAATAACTACGGTTGAGGTTGGTTCCAGATAGAGAGCACGAAACGTGATCACACCTCCGGCGGCTGCGAGGAAGATACCTACGATGATCAATGCGATGCGCATACTGTTTGGTGCTTTGTGCTTAGTGCTTTGTTCTTGGTTCTTTTCTTCCGTTAATCTAACTGTGGAGGGCCACTCCGGAGAAGTGCCATGCATAGACCGAATACAAACTTGACTTCATCTCCGTTCGGTAGCGCCTCCTGCTCCTGCTTACTGCTCCCGCTTCCCGTCTTGCGCATGGTACTGATGAATAGCTCAAATCAAAAATCGGCAATGAATTACTTTCCTTTCCAAACTGCCTTGCGCTTCTCGAGAAACGCACTGACGCCTTCATCTTTATCCTCTGTCGAAAAGCACAGCGCAAATAAATCTACTTCGCGACGCAGGCCCTCATCGAGATTCGACTTCGACGCGAGCTTTACCGCTTCTTTTGCTATCTGCAAAGCGATCGGACTCTTATCTGCGATGCGGGTGGCAATGCCCAATGTCTTAGTCTGAAGTTGATCTGCGGGGACGACTTGATTAACCAGTCCGATCGCGAACGCTGTGTGCGCATCGATGATCTCGCCGGTCAGAATCATCTCCATCGCTTTGCCTTCGCCGACCAATCGCGTCAGTCGCTGTGTGCCGCCACCGCCGGGAATGATTCCAAGATTGATCTCTGGTTGCCCAAACGATGCATTCTCACTCGCGATGCGAATGTCGCATGCAAGCGCGAGCTCGCATCCACCACCAAGGCAATAACCATTGATCATCGCGATGACGGGTTTCGGAAACGTATCGATTGCGGTAAACAATGAACGACTCGTCATTACTTCGCGCTGAGTTAACGCCGTGCGACCAGCAAACTCGCCGATGTCGGCGCCCGCGATGAAGGCCTTATCACCAGCACCGGTGAATACCACGACGCCCACCGAGTCGTCTTCGCGCAGTTGATCCAGCAGTGCGGCCCCTTCTTCTCGCGTTTTGATGTTTAGGGCGTTTCGTTTGTCAGGACGATTAATAGTGATGATAGCGACGCGACCGTGGCGGTCGAGCCGAAGCGTTTCGTAACTTTCCGGCATGTTTGCTCCCTGAGATTATTCGGCTGTGGATTAAGAAAGTGGATCGTAAGAGGTTGGGAGCTAATCGTCAAACTGTGCGCCGAATCAAGCAGGTCCACCGATTTCCACAGATTACACAGATTAAGCGTTAAAGAGTGAAAGTGGCTTTGTTGCTCAACTTCACTGCCTAGCTCTTAATCTGTGTAATCTGTGGAAATCGGTGGACCTGCTTACGTTATTCCGATGATGACGAGTCAGGATCACTCGCAGCTGGCTGTTCATCTGCAACCCACGAGACAAACAGGCGCAGCCAGGGTTCCGTGGGTTCCGCAATTTGCACACCCACACGCGCGGTTCCATAGATTGCCGGCGCAACTCTTACCACAAGCGCAGTAACTTCTATCGGAGCGCCATCCGGGCGATGTGCTCTTATGTACAAACGCTCTCCACGGTTTACCTTTTGGTTCAAATGAAACAGCGCGCCCGACGTGGAGATGTCGTCGGTTTCTGTCGGTTCGCTCCAGGCTGATCCATCTTCCGCGCGGCCCGAAACTACGATGGGCAAGCGTAGCGCCATTCTCAGTGCGAACCGTCTTTCTTCGTTGTTGTAAGGCGTACTCATCGTAGGCAGCACAGTAGTCGGGTTTCCTCAGGAAGAGTGTGCACGGCGTGTGTCCTCTTTGTCGTTATTCCAACTGTAAAAACCCTGGCCGGTTTTCTTTCCTAGTTTTCCTTCACTCACGAGGCGCCGTAAGACTTCCGGTGGCCGAAATGTTTCGGATCCAAGTTCGCGATGCAAGTATTCGGCGATATTCAAGCGTACATCCAAGCCAACCAGATCCGTCAACTTCAACGGACCCATCGGGTGGTTGTAACCGAGCTCCATCGCTGTGTCGATGTCTCGCGCACTTGCGACGCCTTGTTCCAACATCCGCATTGCTTCCAACCCGAGCGCCACGCCCAGCCGGCTGGAAGCAAAACCAGGAACATCTTTTACCACGATTGGCTCTTTGCGTAGGCGTTTAGCGACTTCGACTGCTGTTTGCAGTGTGTCGTCGCTTGTCTCGTCACCTACTACGACTTCAAGAAGTCGCATGATATGCACCGGATTGAAAAAGTGCATACCAATAACGTTCTGGGGGTGACGCGAACTCCTGCCTATTTCGGTAATTGACAGCGACGACGTGTTACTCGCAAAAACGAATGGCTGTGCTGACGCGCCTTCGAGCTGCCGCAATACGTCTTGCTTCAGATCCAAACGCTCTGGAACCGCTTCGATAATCAAGTCGGCGCGGGCGCATTCTGCGAGATTCGTGGTGCCGCGAATCTGTTGAAGTATTCGATCGCTCTCGGCCTCGGTAACTTTTCCGAGTTGAATACCCTTCGCTAGATTCTTCTCAATCGCACTAACACCCCGTGAGAGGGCATCCCGACTGACATCGCTAAGAAGCACTTTGAATCCGGCAGCGGCTGCGACCTGGCTAATACCGTGACCCATTGTGCCCGCGCCGATCACGGCAATGGTTTCAATCGATTGCACACCGGCGGCTTCTCTCAACGATCCCTTATGCTCCTGCTGAACCATGCCGCACCTAAAACGCGAAGGCAAGCGGTTCGACTACGGTAGTAGCCGTAGTTATACTATACGCCCAACCGAAAAGGCTATACTGACGTGCTTTTAGCAGCAATATTACCTACTACCGCGTCGCCCCCGCGCACAATCAAGCGTTTACGGTTGCGAGGGTCAAGGAAACCATTGGCGACGTGTGTTGAAATGAGAACAGGAACGGACCCACACTTATGGCGAACCAAAACATCAAGAGAGATGTTGTCATCATCGGCTCAGGACCTGCCGGCTTAACCGCCGCAATTTACACCGCGCGGGCTAATCTCAAACCCCTACTAATCGACGCTCCGGCAGACGCAGAACGACAGACTGCACCTGGCGGGCAGTTGATGATTACAACTGATGTTGAGAATTACCCGGGATTCGCGGAAGGCATTCAGGGTCCGGAACTCATGGAGGAGTTCCGCAAGCAGGCGGAGCGTTTCGGGACCGAGTTTTTAGAATCATGGATCACGGAAGTGGATTTGAGTGAGCGACCGTTTCAATTGTATTTGGCGGACGACCGAACGATTACCACTGAGACGCTGATTATCGCGTCTGGTGCTTCCGCGAAGTGGCTCGGAGTTCCGGGAGAAGCAAAAGTGCCCGATGGGTTTGGCGGCAATGGAGTTTCCGCTTGCGCCACGTGCGACGGGCCGTTACCCGCATTTCGCAACAAGACCTTGATTGTCGTCGGTGGCGGCGACACGGCGATGGAAGAAGCAACGTTTCTGACGCGATATGCGGCGAAGGTCTATGTCGTTCATCGCCGCGACAAGTTGCGAGCCTCAAAGATCATGCAGGACAAAGCGTTCGCCAACGAGAAGATTGAGTTCATTTGGAATACGGAACTCGCTGAGATTCTCGGCACCATGGAAGAGGGCGTCACGGCCGTTCGGCTACGTTCGACTGAAAACGGCGAAGAGCGCGAATTCCCATGTTCGGGTGTGTTCGTTGCGATTGGCCACAAACCTAATACAGAACTCTTCAAAGGCCAACTTGACATGGATGAAGTGGGCTATTTAAAAACTTCCGGTCACTCTACAGCGACAAACGTGGCGGGAGCATTTGCCTGCGGCGACGTTCAGGATTCAGTTTATCGCCAGGCTGTAACTGCTGCGGGAACTGGATGCATGGCGGCTATTGACGCGGAACGTTTTCTGGACCACTTGCCGGTGCAGATGCCGACCGGCGAAGGGGTGACGATCGAGGGTGAACACATCACTCCGGATCACAAGGTGATCATTGAGCCCGATGGTCATATGGTACCGAATAAATCGACGGTCGCTGTAAGTGAAGAATAAAGCAGATTTCAGTGGGACGCAGTCAGTACCGTCCGCGGGTAGCGGATGGGTGCGAAGTCAGTCATTACCCGTCGACAGAAACAAGCTTCGCACCCATCCGCTATTGCGGACGGTACTGACTGTGTCCACTGAGATCGGTGGCTGTGCTTATAGCAACACGATCGAGTCATCCTGTCGACGTCGTGGAGGCGCAACAGGTCTAACTTCAGGTGATGGAACCGCAAACGGTTCGGCTTGTACAGGATTCTTAGGACAAGGCTCACAATAAGAACCTAAGCGACGCTTCCGATCCTCACAGTGATTGCACTCCAGGGCGAGCCCAACTTCACGCAAAGATTCAAGCAACGGCAGCACCAATACTCCACGTTCAGTGAGTGAGTATTCGATGTGACCTGGATTCCCGCCGAAATCCCTGCGAACGACCATCCGATCGTTTTCCATATCGCGAAGACGATCTACGAGTGTACGACTGCTAATCGGAAACAAACCGTTGAGCAGCTCCATCGTCCGTTTTGGACCGCTCGCTAACTCGCGAATGATCAGCATCGACCATTTATTGCCGAGCATCTGCAGCGCGCCAGTGATTGGACATCCGTCTAGATCCCGTCGCTTCATTGCGCGTCAGACTATCACAAAATTGCCGATTGCGAATTTTTAGTTAGGGTCCAAATCTGCTCCGGTACTCGGGTGAATCAACGAACCCTCGCACCATCTCTCGGTAGTCACCTGGATGAGCGTTCAGGTAGTTGAGCCACATGTTGTAGCCCGAGTCCTCCGGCGTTCTTCTTAGATATCCGTAGTACTGCATCGCCACAAACGCCCGGTTGTATTCACTCTGAAAAATCTGTTCGCTGTCGGCGACGGCGCGGAAGACCTGTGCGCGAGTTAGCCCGCCCGCGTCTAAGCGACTGACTAACTGGCTCTGTGTCAGCGTCACTTTCGCAACACCGTCTGGCTGCGCGGGGTCAGGCGTGGTGATGCTATTCAGCCCGTATTTATTCATTAGCGCTGCGACATAATCAGCGTTTGAGAGTGTGTTGTAGAAATCCCCAAACTCATTACGCTGCACGAAGTTATTCGCGAAAGCTGCTTTGCGATTGTAGACTTCACCAGGTGTTTCGCCACCCACTTGCCACATGTCATTAACCAACTCGTGGTACTGCGGGAGCCGCCCGAAAGCGACTCGATAAAAGCGAAAGACGAAGTAACCTTTCAGGTGAAACTCGGGCGACCCGAAGAAGCCGGCTGATGTAGTCAGTCGTTGCTCATGCTGGCAGACGAGATCACCAGTCGGGCAATTGTTCAGCACGTCCAGCCAGGCGTTGAAACCGCTCTCCTCCGCTCCACGATTGAGAAAGTCGGAGTAATGCTGCTGAACGAAGAACTCTGGGCAGTCAATCAGATTTGCTGCGGAACACTGCTGGGCCACTGTCACATCCTGCATTCGGACTGTGTAGGCGCCCGAGCCGCTGGCATCACTCTCGGCCGAGTCAACAAACAGGTATAGGGGCACGCCCAACGGCAGGTATCTCATCTCTTGACTGCCTATCGTGATCGCGCCACCTGGGTTCGGAGACTGCGACAGGAACCGCCACCAGTCTGCTTGGTTTCCGGTATTGGCTGGGCACCGACCATATTGGCCGTCGATAATGTAAACCAAGGGTTTGTAGGTACTGGTTGCCGCGGAGACCCTTATCTCCGGGTTTGCTCCACGATTTGTGAGCGTAAATGAGTAGACATGATCAGGCCCGTGCGCGGGGAAAGTCCAGTAGTAGTAGTAATAAAAAAGTGAGGTAACCGTATCGTTCGCGCCGGTCGTGTCACCGGAGTCGTTATAGGGCGCGCCCGATGTATAGATTCCAGCAGGAATCGACTTGCCCGGACAGTCGTCAGTGCCAGCAAAAGCAGTCAACAAATTACCGTTTTGATGAGGCAAGCGAAATTCGCTCTGACGTTTCAACAAGGACCGATTGCTGAATCGCATATTTAGCTTCTGACGTCTCGCGCCCTGCTGTCCGACACTGGCGTCTGGTGTTTTGGATGACTCGGAACGGGCTTCTGCTAAGGAGGCAGACAACACCGCAGAGATGGCTGCAAACAGCGAACAGTAACCAATTCTTTGACGCCACTGTTTCATCACTGAGTTAAAAATATCTCGATCTGACTCACGACCATTACCAATAAGATCAAGTCGCTTCGCCGTTGTTGTCTTCGTTTTCATGGTGTACCTCCTCAACTACAACCCTATGCGGGCAAAATCTGTGGACGGGTAATATCTTGTGAGGCGACGTATCTGTTCCTTCTGACGTTCATTCAGGCCTGATCTCCCTCGTCCCGTTACGCCTTTATTGAAGCGGTTATTTCGTTCTTCGGCTTCAATCTCTCGGATTCTTTGCTCCACGCCTTGCCGTTGAGCACCCAAACCGTAAAACGCAAGCACTTTCAAAACGCTCGAAGGTTTGTCTGCCACCAGCTCTTCATACGTGAGCCAATACATCTCCAGCCGTCTTTGCTTTTCAGCCAAATCCCAGGAAGCCACAAATTGGAAGTACCAGGGAATTACGTTTTCAATGATCAGATCGATCTTTGTCTCGTAATCCAACTTGGGCCAATCGGCTCGGAAATAGGAAGTTTGAAATGCACCTTTGTTGTAGAAATCAAGCAGGCTCATCACTGAATCGAAAATGTTTCGAACAAGGACGACGGGCCGAATCGCGAAACCCTGCATCAGGTGAACATTCGCGTCTGAGGCACGGCAGTGTTGTTGCGTAATCGTATCGAGATAAGCCGACTCGCGAAGTGTGGGGAGATAGATCTCATGTTCAGTCTGGCCAGCCGCGTAAACTGCGAACAGATCGCGATAACCAGTCAAGTTAATGAGGAGATTCTTGAGAAACGTCGAAGCACTCTTCGGAACACAGGCAATAAAGATATGCCGACCCAACTGTTCCGGCGTGATTTCGGTGGTAAAGTCGGAAAGTTGAGCTCGTTGCCCTGTAGCGCTGAGCGAGTTTGTCAGATTTACGTAAGAGCCGGGAGCCGGATGGACTGATATTGCTTTGCGGCAGCACAGCAGGCTTTCTTGCTTCAGCCCGTGTTGGAAGAAAAAGACGCCGAGGTTTTCGAAGGTGCAGGCAAATTTCCGCAGGAACGCTAAATCCTGAGCCATCTCACCACATATTTCCAGTCGGAGGGCGGAGCGTAAGAAATCGACCGCCAGGGCACGATCTCCCTTTCGTAGAAGTTGTTCGATCAGTAGCCGGTAACTTAGGAGCAGGTTATGGACCAAGTGGTCGTAAAACGGCTGGGCCACGTTCAACTTTTGAAGTGCGCTTTGGAAGAACGTAATCGCCATGTCGGCACTTCCATGTTGCATGGCTTGATTGCCCAACTCCACCTCTTGCTGCAGAGTGGCGTAAAGATTATTGCTGTCCTCCGCCAGAGCAATTTCTTTGCGGCCGACTGCCCTACGATCTGATTTTGATAATGCTACTTCGGGCATCTGGTTCTCCGGGTTCAAAGTTCGAGAGGCGGTGGACGTCACTCGGCAGAGGTTCTGATGACAACCGTTAGCTGGGGTCAGCGATCACAAGAACGATTCCTATTCCCTTACGCGCGAAACGAACTCGAAAGCTCTAGCGGTGGCGAGACTTTATAAAAGATCTGCAGGACTGGGCGGCGCTGCTTTAACCGAACGGTCTTATCCGTTCGACGGGAATCTAACGATAGTAATGGAATCGACGTGCCACACTCGTCTCTTCTGTTTGGAGCTTCGACACGTAAGCTAAGTCTTTTGTCCACGGGATCCCTGAAGTCATGAGTGCAAGCGTGGACCACGTATCGTGTGAAGGATCGGCGACACAAAGCTATCCGAACGGTTAGCCTGCCGCGAAGCCACTTCAATGAGGTGAATTGAGGTTTGAGTTTCATGATCCGTCTTCCTTGGTTCGAAATGTAGTGTGGCGAGTTTTCATCCCGCCTATCTGGTCCAAGCCTGTTCAGACCGGGACGGTTGGAACGTGTCACGACGAAAGTAGTCGTCGTGACACGCAGTGGGAAGGAAGGCCTTCAATTAGTGTGTGGCAGGCTGCCTGAAAACATTTCAGTTTAAGTCTCCAACTGTAACGCGAGAATAAACCGCGAATGCTCTAAAGGTGTTGAGGAGTTTTGTTGGTGTGTTGTTGGCGGTGAAAGAAAGTTGGCCCAGCTTGCTGCGATAATCTTGCAAAGATCACGAGATCGCCTTCCTCAACTGGGCCAAGATTTTAGAGCTGGTGATTATGGCTGTTTTGAGTGTTAGTCCTGTGACGTAGCGGATGGGTGCAAAACCACGTTGTCAATGGGACTGAACGGACAGAGCAAGGTCCACGGTTAATAGCTACTCAATTCCCGACGCTGGGCTTCGCACGCATCCGCTACCGCGGACGGTACTGACTCTTGATTGGGGGAGTGCCGAGCGATGGCCCTGAAAACCGATTTCCACCGCTCTTCTGATGGAGGCCGCCAACATACCAAGTCTCCCTACGGCACATCCACCAGGTAGCCGGAGATGGATATGGCGCCCTGGAGACTTCCTGCCTGTGATGTCGCGAGGCGTCGGACGACGACACTTACTTTGGTCCCAGGGTCTGCGTAAGCGACGAGGGATTGCTTGAGCTTTATCATGATTTTACTCCTCTTCTTGATCGTAGTTTTGTTGCGGACTGTTCAGTTACCCAGCCGAAGCGTTATCTTGAAAAAACGCCTCCAGTTCTCAGACGCCACTATTTGTCGCCCTGCACGCTAACGAAAACTCCGACGGAAAGTCATTGAAATAGCTCTGGGAATTTCTTGAAGTTTCTTGGAACGTCCATGCGCGAACAAAATCACCACGTCTACGAGTTTTCATCCGAGGAGGCCTTTGCACAGAAAATCCGGAATCCCACCGACGCAGTCGGTGGATGATTAATACTCAACCTACTCATCAGCGCCCCTTGTGAGGGAATACCACCGACGCAGTCGGTGGATTGTTCATACCTGATCTTCACACCGCCAACACGCTAATGCCTTCAAGAAGGTAAATTTTGCAAGCGACCGCGATCGACTGATTAGGCAATGTATGAACAATCCACCGACTCCCCGTCGGTGGGATTTGTGGCTAGAGAACGACCTTGAGTTTGTAGGCTAAGTATGAAGCATCCACCGACTGCGTCGGTGGGATTCCGGACTTTTTCTGCAAAAGCCTCCGAGGTGAGTCTTCTCTTTCCCCTGACTCTCTTGTTGGATCTAGTGTTCCAGATGATAAGGCACGCTCGTAACGATCACGCCTCGTTTGAAAAGCAGTGATCCTTTCAATAAGAGCGAGCTCTGGTTGTGCAGAATGTGCTGCCACCATTTGGCCGGAATGAATTCTGGCAAGACAACGGTGATGATGTCGTCGTCGTTTTCTCTCGCGAGGCGGTTGATGTGTTTTAGAAGCGGTCGCGTCAATTCGCGATATGGTGAAGGCAGCACAACCAATTGAACGCCGGCTCCCCAACGTTGCCACTTTTCCTTTAACTGCGCAGTGGCCTCCTCTTCAAAATCCACATAAACCGCTTGCACTTTGTCTGACGCAATTGACTTCGCGTATTGCAGTGCACAAACAACGCCTCGATGGATGCCAGAGATCGGCACTACGACTGTGTGCCTAATCGGACGGATCTGCTCCAACCCTTCTGTGCTGAGTTGTCGCGCCACCATCAGATAATGTTTGTGTATCGCCCGAAAGAGAACAACCAGCGCGGGAATGACAACGACTACGATCCACGCGCCGTGAATGAATTTCGTCGCGACAAATACGCAGAGCACAACGAACGTAGCAAGGGCTCCGATCGCGTTGATGATTAGCGACTTTCTCCAATTACTGCTGGCCGTGACTTCGTCAGTGACAAAGTAAGACCGGTGAATCTCCTCGTTTTCCAACTCGACATCAGGCAATGCTGCCGACGGCTTTGATTCCGACTCTTGCTGCGCAACGTTAGCAGCTTCCTCGCGAGCCTTTGCGCGGAGCTTGCGGCGTTCTCGCAGCCAATGGACCACCATGCCTGACTGCGATAACGTAAACGAGAGAAAAACACCGACCGCATAAAGCGGGATCAATCGTGACGTGTCGCCGCCGAACGAGATCACCAATGTTCCCGAAAAGATCGCCAGAATCACGATCCCGTTTGAGAAGACCAGCCGATCTCCGCGGTTAGCGAACTGTCGCGGTAAGAATCGATCACGTGCAAGCAAGCTCGAGAGCCGCGGGAAATCGGCGAAAGCTGTGTTCGCTGCAAGAACCAGGATCGCTGCAGTTGCCGCCTGGACCACGTAGTAAAACCAACCCAGCGGGCCGGTGAACATGATTCGGGCAAATTGCGAAATGACAGTTTCACTCTCTTTCGGATGAACATGGTAGAGATAGGCCATGACGCTGGTTCCGAGAAACATCGTCGTCAGCAGCACGGCCATCCAGATCAAGGTCGTTGCAGCGTTTTTCGCTTCCGGTTTTTTAAAGGCCAGCACACCGTTCGAGATTGCCTCGATACCAGTAAGCGCGGCGCATCCATTTGAGAACGCCCCGAGCAAAAGGAACAACGTCAGTGGCTGAAGGCTATACCCTTCTGCAGTTTTTAATTCCTCCGCAGTCGGGACAGGCGCAGCGCCGCCGTAAGTGAAATAGTGAAAGAACCCGAAGGCAATCATGAACAGGAAACTGATCAGAAAGAGGTAGGTCGGGGTCGCAAAGAGTGCTCCTGATTCTCGAACGCCGCGCAGGTTCGCTATCGCGATGAATGCGATGAAGATCAAACACAAAATTACTTTGTGCTGTTCGAGCCAAGCGTAGTTTGTTCCCTGTACGGCTGACGTGATTGCCGCGACACCGGCTGCGATCGACACTGACACCGTCAAAACGTAATCGACCAGAAGCGACGCACCGGCAATCAAGCCAGGTGTCGTACCAAGATTCTCTTTCGCAACGATGTAAGCACCACCGCCCGATGGATAGGCATGAATCGTCTGCCGATAACTCGTGGCGACCACGCCGAGCAGAATTGCAATCCCGATCGAAATTGGGACGACGTAATTGAACGAAGCGCCCTGTGAGGCTGCTGCTGCCGCGGCCAGGACCAACAGAATTTCTTCAGTCGCGTAAGCTGTCGAGGAAAGTGCGTCAGAGGAAAAAACAGCCAGTGCTGTTTTCTTAGTAAGGCGTTCGTGTACGGCTTGTTCGGTTCTTAATGCCCTACCGACAAGTAAACGCTTGATCGCAGTAGCCACGCTATGATCGCACCCCCGAATCTAGGTCCAAGGTCGCCCAGTATTCAAAATCTATGATCGTCAAGAAGTTCGCTCACTGTGCTGCTGCCATTAAATACAGAACGGCGCGAAGCACACGCTCCGCGCCGATCGTTAAAGGCTTCTGTTCGTGTCCTTCCCTTTAGCCTGCGAGGTTAGCTGTCGGGCTCGGACGTTTGGGAAGTGTCCTACGTAAAATCTACGATTCGCCCCGTCGTCTCTTTTGCCAAGAGACGATTTGGTTCCCCCGCGCTGTCCCTGGCCCACATCAAACGTGGCGAACAGCTTCGGCGACAAATTATCAATAAGGAAAGATTACGCCGAAATCTATAAATGTAAAGGGGCCAATAACCGTTCGCGATGTCAGCTGCTCAACTCAACTGTTAGCTCAAGCCATCTCATTCTCCCCAAGCTTCAGCTTGGGGATCAGGTAGCGTAAGAAGAGTTTTCGCTTTTGTGCAAAGCACCGCCACTCTTGTAAATCCTATTAATCCTGTCTAAACCTTGAATGCCAAACGCGTGACATATATAAAGGGCCTGCTCTTCTTACATTGACCCCACGTAAAACTGAATGACACTCAACCTCCTGGATTGGATCGTCATTGCTGCTTACTTCGCCTTCAACTTAGGAATCGGCATTTACTACATGCGCCGCGCCCGCGGGAGCACGTCTGAATTCTTCCTATCAGGTCGCGATGTTCCCTGGTGGCTTGCGGGAACTTCGATGGTCGCGACTACCTTCGCGGCCGATACACCCCTAGTTGTGACTGGTCTGGTTGCGACAAATGGAATCGCCGGAAATTGGCTCTGGTGGAACATGTTGATGAGCGGAATGCTCACCGTGTTTTTGTATGCCAGACTATGGCGACGCGCCGGAGTTATGACTGACGTTGAGTTTGCCGAACTGCGATATTCGGGTCGACCGGCAGCATTTCTCCGCGGCTTTCGCGCGCTCTATTTGGGTCTTCCGATCAACTGCATCATCATGGGCTGGGTCAACCTGGCGATGGTTAAGATCCTTGAAACTACACTCGGCGTCGATAAGCGAGGCGCGATGTTCGTGCTTGTCGGCATGCTTCTGTTCACTGCCTTCTACACGACGATCTCCGGCCTCTGGGGCGTGTTGGTGACTGATCTATTTCAATTCGTCCTGAAGATGGCAATGGTGATCCTGTTGGCAATCCTTGCAGTAAACGCAGTCGGCGGCATCGATGTTCTCAAGACCAAAATCGCGGCGATGGATGCGGTTAGTGGACAAGCAGGTTCCAGGCTCGCGTTCTTTCCTGACACTGACTCTGCCTGGATGCCTTTGATCACTCTGTTTGTTTACCTTGCGATTAACTGGTGGTCCACATGGTATCCAGGCGCCGAGCCTGGCGGCGGTGGTTACGTGGCCCAACGCATTTTTTCAGCGAAAGACGAACGACATGGATTGCTCGCTACGCTATGGTTCAACATCGCGCACTACGCGCTGAGGCCATGGCCGTGGATCCTTACCGCACTCGCCACACTCGTACTGTATCCGAATCTAGTCGACAAGGAGTCGGGCTACATTCGTGTATTGATGGATCCGAATGTTTTTCCCACCTATCTTCGAGGCTTCATGCTGGCCGCCTTTGCTGCTGCTTACATGTCGACGATCGGAACTCAACTTAACTGGGGCGCGTCGTACGTCATAAATGATTTCTACCGTCGCTTTGTCGCTACTGATAAACGCGAGCGACACTACGTGATCGCATCGCAAGTAGTAACTATGCTGATAATGGTCATCTCGCTTGTGATCACTTTTTATCTTGAATCGATTGGTAATGCCTGGAAGCTCTTGCTTGTAACTGGCGCCGGCACTGGTACCGTGCTGCTGCTGCGTTGGTTTTGGTGGCGCATCAATGCCTGGTCAGAGATTTCCGCGATGGCAATCGCGGCGATTGTTTCGCTCGTGCTTCAACTCGGTGTGAAGTGGGACAGTGGCAGGCCAAGAGATTTTGCCTATCTGATGATCGTAACGGTTGGCATTACGACCTTTGGCTGGCTGGTCATTACTTTTCTGACGAAACCTGAACCGCGAGAGACGCTCGTAGACTTCTATCGCAAGGTTCGACCCGAAGGGCCAGGGTGGAAAGTTGTCGCTGCTGATGCTGGTTTGGCAGCACCACGATCGAGCGGCATCTGGATCCAACTATCGAACTGGGTGCTTGGGTGCGTACTTGTCTATGCATCTCTCTTCGGCATCGGCAAGCTGGTTATGAAGGAATGGCTAGTGGCAATCGCGTTCATTGCGGCAGCTGTTCTTTCGGGGGTTTTGATTTCACGCAGTCTCGCTCGCACAGATTGGCGCGAGCCAGATCAGGGGCAATAGGCAGGGCAGAAAGCAGGGCAGGACGCAGGGGCAGGATCAGAAGCAGAAAACTTGAAACTTGAAACTGATCTTCCTAAATGACAATTGATAAATGTCAAATGCTAACTGATCAATGATTGCTACTGCCTGCTCCTGCTCCTGCCTCCTGCCGTTGCCTGCTGTCACTTGCGGCCGGTGATCGTTGCTATCGACTCGGCAAGCTCGGCAAGTTGGACAGGTTTGGCAAGATGCTTCTGGAAGCCTGCAGCGAGCGCGCGTTCGCGATCTTCCGCGAGTGCGTGCGCCGTAACGGCAATCGCCGGAATATCGCGGTGACCATCCAGCTTACGTAGTTGACGGATGAACTCATAACCATCGACGTCAGGCATAGAGATATCGGAAACAATCACCTGTGGACGCCATTCGCCAATCGCCGAGATCGCCTCATTAGCAGATCCGGCGACCTTTACTTCCGCGTCGCACATGGAAAGCATTTCGGCCAGTACTTCACGTCCGTCTTCGTGATCATCAACAACCAGAATCTTCAAACCGGTCAACACGGACTTGGGATCGATCTCCGGCGATTTCGGGGTCTGTGTCGCCAACAGCGTTTCATCGCTCTTAAGAATCGCTTGAAGTCGTACTATGAAAGTTGCTCCCTGCCCTACACCATCACTTTCGGCGCTAACGGTCCCTCCGTGCAGCTCCACAAGGTGACGAACGATGGCAAGGCCAAGACCTAGTCCACCATGCTTTCTCGTAGTGCTGGAATCCGCCTGGCGAAAACGATCAAACACGTGCGGCAAGAACTCGGTGGGAATGCCCTGACCACGGTCCTGAACCGCGATCTCCACCTGCGAATTCGATCTGCGCAACGCCACCGTTACTTCGCCACCGGCCGGACTGAACTTGACGGCGTTCGATAGAAGATTCCAAACGACTTGCTGCAACCTATTCGCATCGCCAAGTACCAGCGGCTCAGGCTCGCTGCCGACTACACGCAACGTCATGTTTTTCGCATCAGCAGCTGGACGGATCGAATCGACGGCTATAGCAATAACCGTGGAGAGCTGCGTTGGTCTAATGTCGAGCTGAAGCTTACCGGAAACAATCCGCGAAACGTCTAGCACTCCCTCGATTAACTTACTTTGGGCGGTTGCATTGCGCTCGACAATTTCCAGCGCCCGTGCAGCGTTCTGCTCGTCCAGTTTTCCGCTGCGCAACAGGTTGGCCCAACCGAGAATTGCATTAAGCGGTGTGCGCAGCTCGTGCGACAACACAGCGAGGAACTCGTCCTTCACACGGTTCGCTTCCTCTGCTTGCGCGCGCGCTGCATGCTCGCTCTTCAGAAGTGCATCACGCTCTGCTTCAGCTTTCTTCTGGTCGCTAATGTCGCGTGCGATTTTCGAAAAACCAATGACTACCCCGCTAATATTCCTAATAGGAGAAGTCGTCAAAGACACCGGAATCAGGCGGCCATCTTTCGCGCGACGTACAGTCTCATAGTGCGCAATGTGTTCACCTGCTCTCAGGCGCCCGAGTATCTCAGCTTCTTCATGGGGTCGATCCGGTGGAGTTAATATCGACAGTGGTTTGCCGATCATCTCCTCAGCTTGGTATCCAAAGAGACGTTCTGCCGCAGCATTCCAGCTCGTTACGAGACCCTCCATATCGCGCCCGACAATTACGTCGTCAGTGTTTTCAACGATGGAGGCAAGCAGTTGAAGGTCTTTTTCAGTGCGACGTTGTACTTCGTTCAGCTCATTCTCGGTCCGGCGTTGTGCTTCCTCTGCACGTCGCCGCTCCGTGAGATCAGTAATCGAGGCCATCCAACCGACAACCGCGCCGGATCGGTCCTTGTCAGGGCGATAAACAGCGTGCAGTAAACGCGAGCCCACGGTCTTGAACCGTACTTCCTGTTCATACTCAACTTGTTCGCCCGCCAAAACGCGGTTTATGTAAGGTTGGATGGCTGCCAGTCCGTCCCTTCCGATAATGTCAACTACCGGCTTGCCGATTATCTGATTTGGGGCCAATCCAACCATGTCAGCGTAAGCGCGGTTGGCGAAAACGTATTTCAGGTTCCTACTGCAGCGCGTGAGCATTAGTGGCGTGTTTTCAGTTATCAACTGAAGTTCCGTCTCGCGCCTGCGCAGTGATTCTTCGGCGTGACGGCGTTCCATGAACTGGCCCATTTGACTTCCGACACTCTGAAACATTTGGAGTAACGACTCATCCGGCTCGCGAATTTCAGCACTGAAAAACTCGACCACTCCGAGGAACTTATCGCCCGCTAACACAGGAAATGCGAAAGCCGAATGTAGTCCTTCTCGAGCAGCGAACGGTGCGCGTGGAAAGTTGTCGTCGGTGACGACGTCCTCGACCCAAACCACTTTGGGGTGCTGCCAGACACGACCCGGTAATCCCACACCTGGCGAAAACTCACGCTCACACGACTCAATTTCAAATTGGCTGGGAGTTGTCGTATCTCTTCTCCAGAGGGTGAGGCAGCGAAGAACATTGCTCTCGCGATCAGGTATCCACATCGCGCCGATCTGCCAGCCCAAATACTCACCAATCGATTTAAGTATTCGATTAATGGCAACATCGAGCGCCGGCGACTCAGCGAGAATCCGACTGATCGCGAGATTAGTCGCGACTCGCTGTTGATCTAAGTGACGTGCTTCTTCTGCCCGTCGACGTTCTTCGAGCACTGAAGTAAGAAAGAGAAACGTTACGGCGTTTGACGAAATGAACAGTTGTAGCACGACGAGTGATTCATTGGCCCAAATCGAAACGAATGGCCCGCTGTCCGTAACTGTCCCCCATGCGGCAAACATCGTGACCAGGAAGATCGCAAGCGTTAGTCCTCTGTAGCCCAACCGGAACGAGGCCCACAGAAGAACTGGCACGATCAATCGCGTGAGCGGGTAGTAATGAAGCGCGGCGGGTGCGCGTTCACTATAGGTAAAAAAAGCGGTGAGAGATACGACCAGGACGAGCAGTATGGTTTCAACCAGACGCCATCCAAGGAGCGGGACGCCAAGTCTGTTGGCCCAGGCAATGATGAGCGGAGCAATAGTGACGGCACCGGCCAAATCACCCAGCCACCACGTAACCCAGAGTGATTCGAATTGACTCCACGGCGCAGACGCACTCGCGCACAACGACAGCGTACCGATGGTTGCGCTGACTGTCGTGCAGACAAGGGCAACAGTCACAAACTTGAAAACGTCGCGCGCGCGACCGAATGAGAGCTGGAACCTGACAGTTTGAAGTAACCAGCGCGTGGCGACTGCCTCGAGCGTGTTGCCGACGGCGATTGTGGCTGCCGCAGCAAAGGTGACTGGCCCATTCGCATTGGCGACAAAGGCGCCAACGAGAATGGCGGGCGCGACGCGATATCCAAACAACAAGACTGCTGCGATCGCGACCCCGGTCGGCGGCCAAATAGGCGAAACGTGTGAATGGATGTAGGCGAATGAGAGCCCGAGCTTTGCCGCACCAAAGTAAAGCGCCGCAACACCGATAAGAATCAGGACCTGCCAAAGCCGCGAATCGGGCCAGCTAGCATCAAGTGAGATGTTGCCAGTGTTCTTCTGTAACGAGTGGATCGGACGTGGGGTCTGGAGTATGGCGCTCATACACCTGGTCGCAACTAGAGTCGCGTAATGGCGAAAGCCATCGAGGGGTTTGTACTAAAACCCAAAACAAATGTTGAGACCCGGGGGATGGTTTGGATTTTAGCATGGCCCCCACAGCGAACCGAGAGAGCCGCCACGTTTTGACAGGATTCGATTTCGGATTTCGGATTTCCTGTTCGGCAACAAACGAGCTTCCGTCAACCCCCATTTAGTGGTTGGGGCTTACTAAGAAAGCTTCAATTTGCCAAACACGAAATCCGAAATCCTGTCCAAACCTTAAGGACGAAGATTGATGTTGTAAGTCTTTATTTTGGAGTTGAGAGTGGTGGCGTTCATTCCAAGCAGTCGCGCCGCGCGAGACTGATGACCACCAGTTTGCTCGAGCGCACGGCGAATGAGATCGACTTCAAATCGGCGGACCTCTTCGTAGAAATTCACGCCGCGCGCAATGTCATGTACGGCCGCATTGCTGGCGCCTTCCTGCGAAGACGAAACGACTGACTGTGGATCGCTGATCTCCGGTCGCAGACATTCCTTCGTAACATCGTCACCGGGAGCGATAACGACTGCTCGTTCAATCGCATTCTCCAGCTCGCGGACATTGCCGGGCCAGGAATACGACTCCAACAGGGCTAGAACGTCGGGTGCGATCTGTTCAGCTACGATTCGGCCATTCTCTTCGTTGTACTTGCGGATGAAGTGCTGAGCGAGCGGCAAGATATCTTCACGGCGATCGCGCAGTGGCGGTAATTCAATCGGAACAACTGACAATCGATAGTAAAGATCCTCACGAAAACTTCCCTGTCGGACTGCTTCCCTTAGATCGATGTTTGTCGCCGCGATTATACGAACGTCCACACGACGGGGGGCAGTGTCGCCGAGAGGCGTGAACTCGCGTTCCTGTATCACTCGTAACAAACGCACCTGTGTTTCGGGAGGTATGTCGCCAATCTCGTCGAGAAAGATCGAGCCGCCATCAGCCACTTCAAACAATCCTTTTTTCGCGGCGACTGCGCCTGTAAAGGCGCCTCTCGTGTGACCGAACAATTCCGATTCGAGCAACTCGGATGGAATATTGGAACTGTTCACGGTAACGAACGGTCGTGACGCGCGCGGACTCGATTCGTGAATTGCCTTCGCAATCAACTCTTTTCCCGTGCCGCTCTCGCCGGTAATCAAAACTGTAGACCGTGCGGGCGCTACCTGCTCAACCAAGCGGAAAACTTCCTGCATCAGATCTGAGCGACCAATGATCTCGCCGCGGTCGACTGCCTTGCTCATCGCGCGGCGCAGGGTGCGACGTTCTTCCTCTTTGCGGCGGCGACTAATGCCGGCGGCGATCCTCGCGGTGATCTGCTCGTTCTGAAACGGTTTGCGAATGCAGCCGAAGGCGCCGCGCTCCCAGGCGGCTATTGCAGTGTCGAACGTTGCGTAAGCAGTGATCATGACAATCACCGCTTCGGGATCCATTTTCAAGAACTCTTCAAGCGCTCGCAATCCGCCGATACCTGGCATTGAGACGTCAAGCAGGACCACGTCAAACGCCCGCCGACCATACGCCTCGAGACCTTCTTCACCCGTCTTCGCGAGATCCACTCGATGGCCTTCCGCCGTGAGTAGCGTCTCCAGCACTTCGCGCATGATTTCCTCGTCGTCGACAACGAGTACAGAGCCTCTCTTGGCGAAGCGCCTTTCAGGTTTCATTTTTGTACTGGGCTGCATTGCGCTGTTTTGTGGTCTAGTTTAGCGATTTGGTTGCTTGAAAGACAGGCGCAGGAGCAGTGGGCAGGAGCACCAGGAGGTTACGAGTGCTTCGTGCTCCTGCCTGCTGCTCCTGCTCCTGTCTTATCGATGAAATTGCTCGATCTGCTTTTTTCAGTCGCCGACGGCCTGGAGTCGAGCCCGGTTCAAGGCGGTAGGAAGCGTGATGCGAAAAGTCGTGCCCTGACCCGGCGTGCTCTCAACATTGATGTGGCCTGCGTGTTCCTGAACGATTCCGTAAGAAACGGCCAGCCCCAAACCGGTACCGCGACCAACACCTTTCGTGGTGTAAAACGGGTCGTAAATCTTCGCTACGTTTTCGGCTGCGATACCGATCCCGGTATCAGCCACTTCAACCATTAACGAACCATCGTCGAGGGTAGTGGTTGAAAGTGTAATGCGGCCGCCATCAGGAATTGCATCGCGGGCGTTGAGGATCAGGTTAGTGAACACTTGCTGAAGTTTTCCGGCATTGCCGTAGACGAGCGGCGCGTGCATTTCGTAGTTGCGGACGATCTCGATTTGGCTCCGACGCAGTTGAGGCTCGAGCAACTGAAGTGTGTCGTTCAACACATGGGCTATGTCAATCTCACCGAACTCAGTGGCGCTGCCGCTGCGCGAAAAGTTCAGAAGATTATTCACAATATTCGTGGCACGTTCGGCCTGCGTTCGAACCTTTTGCAAGAGCGCGTGTTTGGGATCGTTTTCAGCGAGCATTCCCAACAGCATCTGCGTGTAGGACGAGACGCCCGTAAGAGGAGTGTTCACTTCATGAGCAACACCTGCAGCCAGCAAGCCGATAGAGGAAAGCTTCTCGCGCTGTTGCAACTGCTCTTCGAGTCCGATACGTGCTGTTACATCTTCGAGCACGACGAGCGCGCCCGTTTGTCCCTGTGCATCTTGTAGGGGAGCGAGCGCGATGTTTAGGACCAGGCGGCGATTGCCGCGCGTCGCCGTATGTAGTTTGTAAATGTTTCGGATGTCCTTCAGTCGCCAGCCGTCGGTACCAAGCACCTGCCACAGGGTGTCGGCAAAATCGTCAGAAAACAACTGTTCGACGAGTTTTCCGACGGCAGCATCTCGGCGCAAGTCGAGAATGTGCTCAAGCGCCGAGTTCAGACGAGTGACTCGGCCGTCGAGATCCACCGCCAACAGACCGACGTTGATCGACTCAATGATTGATTCGTTGAATTCCTTCAACAGCTTCAACTCGCCCGCGCGTGCCTGCTGATCCCGGTACAGCAGACTATTTTCAATCGCGACTGCGACATACCCGGAAACGGTACGCAAGATTTCGACATCTTCCGACGAAAGCAAAGCACCGTCTGAGGAGCGACCGAGGCCAATAACGGCGACCATGCGACCGCGAATCACACACGGGACAAAGTAGTGAAGCTTGCGTCGAACAGCGCCGGCGAGTTCAGACGACATGTCCATGTCGTCGGCCCGCACAACGCCTGTTTCGGCAGAGCGCACTCGAATCATTTCGCGAAAATCCTGCGGTACCGTTACTTCCGACAGATCGGCCGACCGAGCTACCACATATCCAGATGGTGCGCGCTTATCTTCAATAAAGATCGCAATCCGGCCAACGTTCATCACCTCTCGCAAGCGACTGATTAGTGAATCCAACAGCGGATCCAGCGCGGTCGTTGCTGAAAGCGTGCGCCCGAAATCAAGAAGACTGCGTCGCTGATCGTAACGTTCGCCGTAGAAGAAGCGGTCCACTCGTTCCTGGAGAAAATTCTTCACCGGTGCAGCAACCATGACGATCGCAGCCATGGCCAACACGGCTATCACGACGCGCAGCGTAATCTCTCCGGAAGTAAACTGCTCGGATCCGAAGGCATAGAGACCGGCTGTATAGACCACTGCTCCAATCAGCAGCGAAATCGCAAGCGTGGTGGACGCGTATACAAAGACGCGTCTGACTACCAGCTCAACGTCCATCAACCGGTAACGAAGAACTGAATAGCCGAACGCAAATGGAATCAGAATAAGAGGAAGGACCGCTGCATCAGTGACCCAACGATCAGTTTGGGCGCCGATTAGATAACCGACACCATAAAGCATCGTAAATGGCGTGATGGCCAGTAGCGCTCCCCAAACAACCCACTTAACCTGTTGTCTGACGACCGTGCTTTTCGCGGATACGAATGTACGAATAAGGAGGGCGGCGCTTGCAACCAACGCAAAGAGGAAGTGGAAGAAGCTAAGCTGGTAGAACGCCCCAACGAATGCTTCTGTCGGGGCCGGGATCATCTTTATGGGTGGGAGTAACTTTCCCAGTTCGCCACGCAGGAAAACCAAAACTGCCAGCGCGAGCAAAACGAACGACGGGATATAAAGCACAACCGCGCGCCATCGCTTTGTACTGAAGAGCTGTTGTTTCGCCGGATAAAGAAGACAGAAATGCAGGAACAGCGGCGCAAAAATTATGAGGGCGGCATTCCTCAGAACCGCGATTGCCAGATCTAGATCGCGGTAATGACCAACTGGCGTGTAGGAATGAAAGACGAACGCAGCCAGACACAGCGTCGCAAAGTGAAGAACAAAAGGTGCGCGTCCACCCTGCTTGAACAACACGAAGAAGCCGACGAGTAAATAGACGACCCCAATGAGGTTGATGTAGATGGTGCGCGGATCCCACTTGTGGACCGGACTCAGCTCATTTAGATCCGCATAATAGAATCGCGTCTCCTGCGGATACGACGGCCGCTCCATGAAGTAGTGGATTTCGCCGCCAACCTTCACGCGCTCGAGATATATCTGCACATCTCTGGCACGAACGATTAGCTCAAACTTGCCCGATTCGGTGAAACCAATCGCTATAAGCTTGTCGCCGGGCAGTAACCAGGCCCTATCGCCGGCGGACCCGCGCTCAATTTTGTTTGCGATGATTCCCTGTTTCGTATCAACCCATTCGACCCCGTCCCAGGAAGGCGTTTCATGGCGCACCCGCTGACGCAGATTGAACGCGCCTGCACTTATCAGTAGCACCGCGCCGATCAGTAAAAGCCAGGTCTTGGTTGTGAGTATGGAACCTTTCACCGCTAAATAACCTTCAGTCCTCGGCAGTCCACCGAGGCAAATCCCAAATAAATAGGCAAGGTATGTTCCAACAGGTCATAGACCTGTGGGCCGTTCGGGGCCACTGGCTGATCGCTGCTCACCGAGGAAAAAGAGTCGGCGCCGCAATGATCGCGTTCGCGCTAAGGGTTTGGATTCAAAGCGCCTATCCAACTTTTCGGAATCGTCCGAAATTCTGGACGGGCCTGGTTTATTGACGGGGCGCTTCGGAAAGCGGGAACAGCGTAAAGGAAACAGAGGCTACTCGACTGCTCGCTTCAGAAAGCGCGCGGTCAAAATCTTAACGAGATACCGCCTCGTACAGACCGTCGATTATTCCCTACGAACGTTAATAACTCAGCATTTTCTGAACTCGTTTGCACGTCGAGCAGATTGCGAGCGTCAACGATCGCCTCGGCACGCACCGGCAAACCAAACGTTGGGAGTTCCTGTGTCACCTGAATGCTCAGCGAAGGATCGTAAACACCGAGCCTGCCCGCAAAAGGATCTATCGCAAACACCGTTGCGTTCGGAGAAAAGCGCAACACGGTACGAACCTGAGTTCCAGTGTTGAATCCTGCGCCCAGCTGCAAGGCCGCAGTCTGGAAGAATCCGTTCTCGAACATGTCCGACGGATCTGAGAATTCCGCAGCGAGTCGCTGGCCTCGTCCAAATGAATAGCCGGCGGAAGCGGTCCAAACTCGATTCAGCCGTCGTGTGTAAACGACGCGCATACCTTTCGAAGAACCTTGTTGATTGGCAACGTCGACAAGGCTCTCGCCAGTTCGTCCTGAGAATGAAGTTGCAGGCAGGCTCAAAAACCCTACTCCGCGACCGGATGTTGTATCGAAGAATGCGGTCGCTTCGAGGTTCGAAGAATTATCAAGCACTCGCTCGACACCGAACTCCAGCCGATGACTTCTCTCCAACACCGCCTGGCCGTCGACGAAAGCAACCGGATTCGTCGGCTGGGCGCGGAAAACTATTTGCTCGCCTTCGAAATTCGCGATGCTTTGAATTCCATCGTCTTCGCCCGCCGAAGCGAAAGCAGCCTTCACCCGAGTGCGCGCCGTCACGTCGTACTGAATACCAAAACGCGGTGTGATCGAATGAGCATCTCCGGCTCCAATGAATCGGGAGTAGTCGAGACCCATCACGATAACGATGCCATCGCGGACTATCCATTCATCAATCGCTCGCAGTGAAACTTGACCAAAGAGTTCTTCTCCGTTCGCACCGCGATTCATCCAGATTGGCGTAGCCAATCGCATTCCTGCGGCCGTGACGCCTACTCGATGGCGATCACCTACTCGAAATAGCGTAGACGCTTCCAGCCTTCCGGGTGCGTCGCCGCCAATTCCGGTTTGTCCTGCAACTATTAGATCGACATCATCTGTCAGTGCTGTAGCAACGGCGAAATTCAGACCAGCGTATGCCGGCGAATAGCTGTTGCTGGCCATGTAAGTCTCGAGAACACCCTTGGTCCGCGGACGTGAGTCTGATGTTGTTTCAGCAGGCGGTGCGGCATCGGTTGTTGTCTGAGCTTCTTCTGCTGCCGCGATGGTTGGATCTTCGCCTTCGCCAGCTTGGAAGATTGAACGTCGAGTTTGCGCGGATCGCAGCGTCCACTTGGCGTCTTCCCGATCGCGTTGCTTTTCGGGAAGCGTGTTGCCATATCCAATCGGCTCAAGATTGAATCTGTAGACGAGCTCCTGAGAAGGTTGAACTTCAACTGCGGCGAAGGCTACTCGATTGAAACCATCAGCGATTGCGCTAATGCCGTAACGACCCGGAATAACTTTCGTCAGGAAGTTGCCGTTCCGATCGGTGGTGGTTCGCTTTACCGTCTTCACGCCTTCGCGAACCAAAGAGACTATCGCGCCCGCCAAGGGTGTTCCCTTGCCATCAGTTACTGTTCCGGCAATGGTCGCCAGTGATCGCTTGCCCGCCGGCTTCGCGCTGGCGTCAAAAACAACGACACTGATGAGCACGAGCAGTGACAAACATAGGCTTGATGCGCTTCTCATTCGGAAACACCTCCGGAGTAAAACTCCCTTGGGAAGCGGTTGAAGGTTGGGGAGCACTTGTGGACGTTCGTTAGGAGCAAATCTTCCTCGTCCCGCTAGTCTAACAGTAACCCGTGCCGCAAGCAGTAACTGGTGCCGCAAGTTCTAGCTCGAACTGGTTCAGGCGAGGAGACTTACCGGAACCTGCGAATAAGCCCCTTATTTTCGGCCACTCATTGAATTTATGTCAAGTTTCTGGCCAATTAAACTCCCGCTTTGCCGCGACTTTTGGCCCGTGCTAGGATGCCGATCCCCCTTATGACAGAAGACCGAGTTTCTGCATCTAGAACTGTTAAAGTCGTGATCGACGAAGTCAAATCCACTAGATTACCTAACGGTATCGTAGTTCTGACCGAGCACATGCCGGGCCTCAGGTCGGTGACTGCCGGGATCTGGGTTCGTCGGGGATCACGCCATGAACCTGCAAAACTTAACGGCATTTGCCACTTTATCGAGCACTCAGTTTTCAAAGGGACCCAGCGCCGCTCTGCCCGCGAAATCGCTGTCGAAACCGATCGGTTGGGGGGAAATTTAGACGCTTATACGACCCATGAGATGACAGGATTCGCAACAAAGGTTGCGGACACCTCTATCTCACAAGCAATTGACTTAATCACCGATCTCGTCGCCCATCCGCGTTTTGAACAGGAAGACCTTGAACGGGAGCAAAGGGTCATCCTGGAAGAGATGAAGATGGTTGAAGATACGCCCGATGAGTTGTTGGGCGAGTTGTTCAATGCGGCGTACTTTCCGGATCAATCGCTCGGCCGGCCGATCGAGGGCACCCGAGAAACCGTGCCAACTTTCGACCACAAGACAACAGTCGCGTTTCATGGAAAAGAGTTTTCATACAACAACATCGTCGTCGCCGCCGCGGGTAACGTAGAACACGAGCGTTTAGTAGATTTGGTGGCTTCCGCGTTTGGAGGTTGTGAAGGGGGCGTCCCGCGATCGGAAAAGACTGCGAATGAGAATCCCCAATCAGCGGCCCCAATTCTGGTCGAGCAGAAGACTGAGCTGGAACAAGCTCATCTGGTGATCGCCTCACCATGGCCATCCGCGCTGAATGAAGATCGCTACGCCGCGAGTCTGCTAGCTTCGGTCATCGGCGGTGGAACGTCGAGCCGGCTCTGGCAAAAGATTCGAGAGGAGCGTGGCCTCGCTTACTCTGTCGGCGCGGGAGGCACCGCATTCTCTGACGTCGGCGTGTTTTCGATCTACGCGGGCACTTCCCCACAACAGCTCGACGAAGTAGTGGATCTTTCGTTAAGCGCAATACGAGACGTCGTAAAAGATAGTGTTTCGGAAGACGAACTGAGGATTGCGAAAGAGCAGGCCATCTCTTCCATCCTTCTGGGTCTCGAATCTTCGAGCGCTCGTGCCAGCACTTTGGCGCGACAGGAGATCATTCATGGATGTCGCATCTCACCTGACGATGTCATCGCGAAGATCCGTGCAATCACACCCGAGCACCTGACGGAGATCGCGCGCACATACTTCAAATCAGAAACCCTCGCTCTCGGAGCACTAGGGAACCTGAATGGTTTTCGCGTGGATCGATCGCGACTCGAGATCCAATAACCACTTCAAAACTCTTCACTCGCTTCGAGATCGTTTCAGTGGTAAATTCTCTCCGCCATTCTTCTTTACTGTGCCTGAGCGAGCTTCATGAAACTTAGCGTTCTTGGCAGCGGATCAACTGGAAATGCGGTATTGATCGTTGCCGGCAACACGCGTGTGCTGGTCGATGCAGGACTAAGCGCCAAAGAGATCGCGCGACGGCTCGCGATCATGGGCGAAGATGCTCAACGTCTTGATGCAGTCTTAGTAACACACGAGCATGGCGATCATGCCGGGGGATTGCGCGTGTTGTTGTCGTCGGTTGATTGTCCAGTCTACATCTCCGCGAAAACACTCGACGCTTATGTCAGCGAACGGTTCAACGTTGCGAACGACGAGCCCAAGCGACGCGCTAAAGCTTTGCAAGACCGTGTTGAGCAGATCGAGTCAAGCAGAGATTTTCGTATTGGCGAGATCGATTTTCATCCGTTCACCATTCCGCACGATGCAGTTGATAACTTCGGCTTCACGGCCACGCACCAGGGCGTGAAGATTGCGACTCTCATGGACTTCGGTCACATGACAACTCTCGTTACCGAACAACTAAGAGGTTGCGCAGCGATCGTCATTGAATCAAACCACAGCCGCGACATGCTCAAGGCCTGTGATGCTTATCCATGGGAGTTGAAACAGCGAATTCTCTCCCGGTTGGGGCATCTTTCCAATGAGGATGTTGCTGACTGGCTGCGAGATGGTTTTGACGGATCAGCGAAGTACATCGTGCTGGCCCATCTCTCGTTGCGCGCAAATAATCCTTACCTGGCGAAGATTTCCGCTGAAGTCGCTTTGCGAGAGCGAATGCCGTTGTTTGCGCCTGATACCGAGTTCTTTTTGTCTTCACCAAAAGAACCTACTCCGTGGATCGAAGTTTAGTGACGATGTCGCTCGCACTGACGAAAGCTGAGCTCAGAACCATTTACCTGAAATCACATGTAGTGAGCGCGGTGTTGGTAATCACCCTGATAGCCGCTGGGTGCGGTTTAAAGAATCAGGGAACGGACTCTCTACCCGAAGAAGTTCAGACGGCCATCAACACCGTTGCAGAAGATATAGAGTGGGAAAGGTATGAAAAGATCTACAACGAAGCGTCGACACTGTGGAAACGCGATGCGACGCTGGAGCAGTCGACAGAAGTACTGAAGAGATTGCGGATGCAATTAGGAAAGGTGGAAAATCGCTCATTAGTTACGGCCAATGAGCAGCGGAACTCAGGGGGGCCCTTGCAGGGTCATGCCTTCATCGTCACATATCAAACCAGGTTTCAGAGTGGGCAAGGTATGGAGACGTTTACTTTGATCGAAGAGGATAATCGCTGGGCGCTCGCGAGGTACCTCGTGAATTCTACTGCCCTGAAATAGACCTATGATTGATCGCTACACATTGCGCGAAATGGGTGCGCTCTGGTCTGAGCAGAACAAGTTTCAAAAGTGGCTTGACGTTGAGATCGCCGTCTGTGAAGTGCATGCGGAGATGGGCACAATTCCGCGTGACGCCCTGGCCCAGATCAAGTCGCGCGCGCAGTTCTCGGTTGAACGAATTAACGAAATCGAGAAAACCACAAACCACGACGTCATTGCCTTCACAACAAACCTCGCGGAATCAATCGGCGAAGCTTCGAGATTTGTTCACTACGGTCTAACTTCTTCTGACGTCGTCGACACTGCAAACGCTCTTCTTTTGCGCGACTCTTCAGACATCATTCTCAAAAAGATCGACCTTCTACTCGAGGCATTAAAGAAAAGGGCATTCGAATTCAAGGCGACGCCTCAGGTCGGGCGCACCCATGGCATTCATGCCGAACCAACTTCATTCGGACTGACGTTTGCTCTTTGGTTTGATGAGATGCGACGGAATCGCGAGCGACTACTGCGCGCGAAGGAGGCTGTAGCTGTCGGGAAGATTAGCGGCGCCGTCGGTGCATTTGCGCACCTCGATCCAGATGTTGAAGAGAAGGTTTGCGCGAAGTTGGGTCTAAAAGCTGCGCCTGTTTCGACGCAGATCATTCAACGTGATGTTTATGCGGAGTATCTGAACACGCTGGCGATCATTGCCTCGTCGCTCGAGAAATTTGCGCTGAATGTTCGTCACTGGCAGCGCACGGAAGTTCGCGAAGCTCAGGAGAAGTTCACCAAAGGTCAGAAGGGATCGAGCGCCATGCCTCACAAGCGCAATCCAATCATTTCAGAGAGGATTTGCGGCATGGCGCGTGTGGTGCGCGCTAACAGCATCGTTGGCCTCGAGAACATCGCGCTCTGGCATGAACGCGACATTTCCCACTCATCAGCTGAACGTGTGGTATTGCCCGACTCGAGCATTGCAGTCGACTACATGTTGCAGAAAGCAATTGGGCTAATCGAGGGTCTCGTAGTTTATCCGGAACGAATGCTGGAGAACCTTGCGGCGACGCGCGGACTGATCTTTAGTGGTCAACTGCTGCTTGCGCTGACACACAAGGGTGTATCGCGCGAAATCGCCTACGAGTGGGTGCAACGAAATGCGATGAGAGTTTGGGATGAAGACGAAGAGTTTCAGTCGCTGATCAAGAGCGACGAAGACATCCAGTCGCAGTTGTCGGCGGAAGAGATCGACCGCGTTTTCTCACTTGAGCATTATTTGAGGAATGTGGACGCGATCTTTGAAAGGGTCTTTGAATAGGTGAATACCGATTACACAGATTAGAAATAACAGGAACATGAGCAGCAGGCACGCGCAGGACTAACGACTCAGCCTTTCCTGCTCCTGCGTGCTGCTCCTGCCTCCTGAATATAATCTGTGTAATCGGTGGATCTGCTTGCTGTTACTGGCTACCGGCAATCTTCTCAGCCATGTTGCCGATGACTGGAAACTTGAACTTCGTGTTTTGGTAGGCTTTGACCGCACCGAGAATCAAGCCGCCAACGTAAATCAGCGGTATCACCAGCCAGATGATTAGTGAGATCAGCGAAATAATCAGTGAGATGAAGCCCGGATCACCCGCGGCGGCAGAAGCTACGCCACCGACAATCGCGATGATGGCATTTAGTACGGCAAGGACAATCATCACCACGGTCCATGTCACTCCGTACAACACCGATTGCATCGCGTGAAAGCGGATGAAGTTGTTGGTCTTTTCTATAAAGAAAAGGATCAGTCCAACTATCCAGATGTACGACAGGGCGGCAGCTACGTTAGGAGCTAATCCGATGCTGGACTGGGGGCCGGCCTGTTGGCCTGGCGGAGGGTTTTGCATTATAAGTCTCTCCTGTTGGGGAAAGGTGCTAACCGGGCGCAGATATTAGTCCAAGAGTCAGTTTCACGCAATTATTATCTGGAAAAACAGGGGCCAATAGTTCGATGAAAGCAAAAGTCTACGTAAGTCTGAAGCGCGGCGTGCTGGATCCACAGGGAAAAGCAATTCAACACTCAGTTGAATTACTTGGCTTCTCTGGAATCTCGGATGTCCGCCAGGGCAAATATTTCGAGATTGCATTGGATGGTTTGGACCAGTCGCAAGCAAAGGAATCCGTAGAGCGCATGGCCCGAGAGGTTCTCTCGAACCCCATTATTGAAGAGTATCGAGTGGAGATTGAATCATGAAGTCACGAAGAATTCGCGCCGCTTTGTTAACCGTGGCGGGAGTCGTTTGTTTTTCGACAGCGGGTTCGATTGTCATGGGCCAATCCGGGGCGCCGGGAGTGTGGCGGTCGGCCGACGCAAATCCCGACAGCTGGAAGCGATTCGTTTCGATGGAAGGTCGGTTCACCGCCGTCTTTCCAGGTTCCCCAAAAGTATCGGAGGAAACAATCTCTTCACCACCGTTGAGAGCCGTTATACACAAGACACAGTTCACATCGCTAGCCGAATATGGGGTGATCTATAGCGACTATCCAAAGGAGATTGTCGACCGGACGTCTGCCGATGTGATTCTCGATCAAGGAGCTCAGGGCGCGGTAGCGGAAGTGAATTCACAGTTACTCAGCATCAGCCCGATAACCGTCAATGGCTATCCGGGCCGGTTCCTCAAAGAACGAATGCCGAACGGAACCATCATGCAGGCAAAACTGGTTTTGGTAGGCCAACGATTGTTTCAAGTTGCCATCACGACGCCGAGAGAAGATGGAGTAAGGCCGGAGACAGTTGGTTTCTATAACTCAATTGCTCAAAAGTTTCTCGACTCGTTTGAAATCATTAACAGCAACCTAAGCGCCGCACCTGCTCAGCCGGTTATACGCGACGGCTCATGTCCACCCGATGTGCTGAATTGCGTGGGGCTTGCCGAAGACGATTTGAGAACCAGAGCGATTAGCCTTCCCAATCCGGCGTATCCGCCGATAGCGCGCGCAGCTCACGCATCGGGCACCGTAGAGGTGGCAGTTGTTGTAGATGAGCAGGGCCAGGTCGTTAGCGCGAAGTCGATCAGCGGCCATCCGCTATTACAAGCTGCGGCGGTGAGTGCCGCGCGATATGCTCGCTTTACTCCTCTTTCTGTCGACGATAAGCTCGTCAAAGTGTCGGGCATCATCAAGTACGATTTCGTCCTGGAATGAAAACGTGCGTTGACGTCTTTGCAGTTCTTGTTCTCCTTGCAGCTGAGCATGGTAACCGCTGCTCACCAACTTCCGAAGCAGGTAACGACGGCGTGCCAACTGGCAAAAGTTTTCATAAACTGTGACAGGATTTGGAATATAAAGAGGATACCGATCACTCTTTGTTTCTAATCTCGTAATCCTGTAATCCTGTCGAATAAACCACGGAGTTCGAAGAGTGAAATACGGAGTCATAGTTTTTCCCGGCTCTAACTGCGACCACGATGCCTATCACGTTATTTCTAAACACGTGGGCCAGCCTGTCGATTTTATTTGGCATCGCGACACGGATCTGAGTAGTTACGACGCGGTGATCATACCGGGCGGGTTTTCGTACGGCGATTACCTGCGCGCGGGTGCCCTGGCACGATTCTCGCCGGTAATGACTGCGGTGAAGAAGTTTGCGCAAAGCGGGCGGTTCGTTCTGGGGATTTGCAATGGCTTTCAGATCCTGTGCGAAGCGGGATTGCTGCCGGGCGCCTTGATACGCAATCGTGATCTTCACTTCATTTGTGAGCACATTTACGTCAGAGTCGAAACTAACGACAGTCCTTTTACCAACGAACTCGAGGTGGGCTCCGTCCTGCGCCTTCCCATCGCCCACGCTGAAGGTAATTACGTGTGCGACGATCAAACACTTGAGGAGTTGCAGCGCGAGTCGCGGATAGTTTTTCGGTACTGCGACCCTGAAGGAAATATCACCGAGGCTGCGAATCCAAATGGCTCGCGCGACAACATCGCCGGCATCTGTAGTCGGGAACGAAACGTCCTTGGCTTGATGCCTCATCCAGAACGCGCGTGTGAGGATCTTTTAGGATCGAGCGATGGCCGGGATATCTTTCGTTCTCTGGCGGCGACTGTCGCTGCTGCCGTCTAACAAAATTTCCAAATCAACATGAAACGAATTCTGCCCTTCTTAATTATCCTCAGCGTACTGGGTGTGGCGCTGGGCTCGGCCTGGTATCTAAAACGATCTTCGACAGCGAACCCCGCGCCACCGGCCGCAGACTCACCTCGGCCAACCACTCCCGCTTTGATTGCTCCGGGCGCTGAACCGCCACAGACGTCGGGACCAGCGACTGCGCCAGTAAAGATCGAGGAGTTTGGCGACTTCGAATGTCCCCCGTGCGGCCAATTCCATCCCATACTGAAAAAGATGCAGGAAGAATTTGACAAGAACTTACAGGTCACATTTCGCGAGTTTCCGATCGTGCAGATGCATCACCATGCACTCGCGGCTGCGAGCTCAGCGGAAGCTGCTGGACTTCAAGGCAAGTTTTGGGAAATGCATCATTTGCTTTACGACAATCAAAAGGCGTGGCACGAACAATTTGATGTGCGCCCGATCTTCGAAGGCTACGCGAAACAGATTGGCCTCGATGTAGAACAATTCAAACGTGACATCAACAGCGACCTGGTGGCGCGGCGAATAACAGAGGACGGTAAGCGAGCTCGTTCATTGGGCGTGAACGGAACTCCCACTGTGTTTATGAACGGGCGGGAAATGCCTTTCGAAGTTATCATCAACGAGGCCAAGTTACGCGCGGCTATTAAAGCCGAAATCGAATCTGCAAAACGATGAGTCAACAAGTTGCTGACGCAACAGATAAACAGGTTCCCACCCATTCCTCATCGCCAACCAAACGATCGACCTACATCTACGCTGCTGTAGCTGTGATCTCTTTGCTCGGCCTTGCCGACGCCACCTACCTCACCATCGAACACGTCACAGGACAGAGCGTGCGTTGCACAATCATCGCCGGCTGCTCGGAAGTGCTGAGCAGTCAGTACGCAGTCGTCGGAGGAATGCCTTTGGCGATGATCGGGGCGGGGGCTTACTTCACCGTATTCGCGCTCGGAACACTGGCGGCATTTGGTTACAAGATCACGGGTGCGCTTCTGAATCTATTAGTTGCAGCCATGGTGGTGGTTAGTCTGTGGTTGGTTTACCTGCAAGCGTTCGTAATCCGCTCGTTTTGTCAGTACTGTCTCTTCTCGGCCGCAATCACGCTTGCTCTCGCCACGTTGTTACTCATTCGCTGGCGCAAGCCCTGATTGTGCGACAACCTCAAGACGTGTAAGGTATCTAAAACTATTTCGAATAAGAGTGGGCGCCGCAATGGAGCAGAAAACCCCATCAGTCGCGGATATCTTTCGACGCGCGCAGGCATTCCGTCTGGAACAGCCTGACTGGAGCTACAAGCAAATAAAGCAGGCGTTGGTTAAGGAGCTTTCAGGCGGTTCGTTTCCTCCTTTGTACAACCTGACAATCCCCGAACAGGATGCACGAGCGCCCGAGGAAGACTGGTCGGCCGGGCTGCCACTCGTGCGCCGAGGAATACAATTTCAGGACTGGAATGAAATCGCTAACGGGATCATTTTGAGCCTGGAGCAGACTGAGAACTATGAACGAGAGCACGGGCCTGAGGGCGATCGAGACGACTGGCACAACCGAAATGTCGGCATCGACGAGGCGCAGTCGAAGGGTGTCGGGAAATGGATGCCGGATGAGCTACGGAACCTTGTAGAGGGACAGAATAGGAAATGAGGGACTTAGGTCTTTTGTCTTCGGCCTTGTCTGTAGTCTTGCTCTTTGACTCCGTTAAGAGTTCGATGTTTATAGAATCGCGAACATCACATCCTAAACTTCGCGGTTCGGACGAGCGGACATAATCTCGAGTTGGAACATCGCAACTTGATTGTCCGCTCGTCCGAACCGCGCCGAAACGATTGTGCTGATGAGATCTATAAACATGTCACTCCTAAACGGGTGAAAAGAACGAACACCAAAAATCACCGCCATGAGTTTTCTCGACAATCTATTCCAGGATCCAAAGTATCAGACGACTGATCCGCGCAAACCTGAAGAGATTCAGGATCCGCAAATCATCATTAGCCCGGACACGCGCCGGAACAATCGGATGCCCCCGGGACAATCGCGCACAAAGAAGTGGCCTGTGCTCGATGCACACGGGACGCCCGACGTCGATCTCACGACGTGGACGTTCTCAGTTAACGGTCTTGTAGAGCGTCCTCTCGAATGGTCTTTAGATGAATTCATGCAACTGCCCGCCATTCGTGTGTATGCAGACTTTCATTGCGTCACACGTTGGTCGCGACTGGATAACGTCTGGAGCGGAGTGTCGACACGAGAGATTGCCGAGCGTGCGGGCGTTAAGAAGGAAGCAAAGTTTGTTTTGGCGCTAGCACATGACAACGGTTGGACGACAAACGTACCGCTCGAATACTTTTTGAAAGAAGACTCGCTGTTCGCCTGGGCCCACGACGGACAGCCCATTCCGCCGGAACATGGTGGTCCCGTACGCTTAATCATTCCTCAGTTGTACGCATGGAAATCAGCCAAGTGGGTGAAGGGTGTTACTTTCCTCGAACATGATGAAGCCGGCTTTTGGGAAGAAGGTGGTTATCACATGCGCGGCAATCCCTGGACCGGCGGTGATGGTGAACGATTTCGTTGGTGATAAAACAAGAGCAAGAGAAGGAAATCATTGGTCAGTTATCAATTGTCATTTAGGAAGGTCTCGCAAATCGAACCCAGCGCGCGAACTTGCAACTCGAAACTCGGAAGCCGAAGCCCGACACCTCATCTTCCTAAATGATAATTGATAAATGTCAAATGATAACTGATCAATGATCTCCTTCTCTTCCTGATCATGGCAGCTACACCTAAAGACGCCGCGGCGGTCATCCTTCTCCGACAAAACACAGACGCGACCAATCCTGAAATCTTCTGGGTGAAGCGCAGCTATCGACTGGCTTTTCTCGGTGGCTTTCACGCTTTTCCCGGAGGACAGATCGACGAAGGAGACGCCGGCGTTGATGTTCGAAATGCGTCTGACGAAACGACTGCGACAATGATCAGCGGTGCGGCACGCGAACTCTTCGAAGAGCTCGGCGTGCTGCTGGTCCACGGCGGCGATACACTTACAAAAGGTCAACGCAAATCACTCTTAGACGATTTGAATTCGCAGCGCCTGCCGTGGCCTGAGTTGCTCAAGCATTACGGTCTGCATCTGGATGCGAACGACTTCGCGTTTGCCGGTAGATGGGTGACACCTCCGTTTAGTCTGCGTCGATTCGACACCTGGTTCTTTCTCGTTAACTGTCCGCCGAAACAGGAGCCTCACGTTGTTCCGGGTGAATTGATCGATGGCGAATGGATTCGTGCTCGCGATGCGTACAGTCGTTGGCTAAACACCGACGCTCTTGTTGCTCCGCCAACGCTGCATGCGCTTTCCACTCTTTCCCTCGGGCTCACGTCGGATCTGATCGAACGGTTTCTGGATGTGCCCCAATCGCACGGTGAAACAGTGCGGCGCATCGAGTTTTATCCAAACTACATTTGCTTTCCGGTTCGAACGCCGACGAGACCTCCCGCAACCCACACAAATTGTTACGTGGTCTATAACTCGAAAGAGATTCTGATCTTCGACCCCGGCTCACCTTACGAAGACGAGCAACTTGCGCTTTCAGAATTCGTCAAAGGGTTGGTTGATGAAGGCCGACGTGTGAAGGCGATAGTTCTGACGCACGTTCATCCGGATCATGTCGCCGGGGTTAACCCTCTTTCCTCCAGCCTCGGCGGTGGCGTGACTGTGGCTGCTCACCGGGAGACGGCTGAAGCGCTCAACGATATCAAAGTGAATCACTTCCTCGACGACGGCGAGATACTGTCTTTGATCGGAGAGCCTTCGATTCATCTACACGCGCTGCACACACCCGGCCACGCGCGCGGTCATCTTTGCTTTCACGATCCCGATCGCGGAATCCTGATGACCGGAGACAATATTGTCGGACTCGGATCGGTTTTGATTGATCCGCCGGAAGGCAATATGAACCGTTACTTCGACTCACTTCAGCGAATGCGTGCGGTGAATGGTTTAAAAGTATTGTTCGGTGGACACGGTCCGCCGATGGCAAACCCGTATGCGAAGATCGACGAGTACATCAATCATCGTCGCGAACGTGAGAAGAACATTCTGGAGGCGATTCGCGAAGGTGCGACAACAGCGAAAGAGGTGGTCGCGCGCGTTTATATAGACGTTTCTCCCAAGGCTCATGCGTTGGCAGAACGAGCGGTGCTGGCTCACGTGGAAAAACTCGAAGCAGAGGACTTGGTTAGACGAGTTGATAAAGATCGGTTCAGTACGGCCTAGCCTGCAATTGGCCATCCTTCCCAGAAAACTCACCACAAGACGGCACGAAATCGGCATGTATCACTAATCAAAGTGCCCTGATCCACGACTTCCATTCGTGCAGCGGCGTTAAAGTTTACCTGCTTCGATCCAATGTGTTACGAAAGGAGGTTCCCATGAGAACACTTACCGCAATCCTTCTGTCGCTCGGCATGGCAGTGAACTGCTTAGCCCAAGTCAACCAGGGAAATCACTTTAGGGTTAGATACAACGGAGGCACGACTACCTCAGCCGTACAGGCTGACGACTGGAACAATATGATGACCGTGGCTCCCGACTCTATTCTTCTCTCACTCAAAGATGGTCAAGAAATTATGATTGATCCGAAGAGGGTAACTAGTCTGAGTTACAGCAAAAATACGTCGCGAAATATTAAGGGTTACGCGGCAGCGGCGATCATGTTTCATCCGCTGTTCGGGTTGGGAATGCTAAAAAAGAACAAGCAACACTTTGTTGGGATATCGTACGAGAACGCTGACGGTTCAAAAGGCGCTGTTCTGGTACAAGTGAAGAACGATCGTTACCGTTCCTTGGTTGAAACACTTAAGGCCGTCACGGGCAAGCCCGTCAGGACAGAAGACGAAGACAACTAGTAGTTAGGATCCAAACCGGTTCACCTCCAGATCCATTGGGTCTCTAATCCTCCTGTTTTTCAATAATTATTCCCGCCTCTGTCGCACAATTCTGTAATCCCGTCGTTTCCAGTACAATCGGTCGAAAACTGTATGACAATTCCAACTACTCTTGGGGCACTTAGAGCATCAGGCTATCGAAAACGCTCGGTTAAAGACGAGCTACGAGCAAATCTGATCAAAAAGGTCCGCGCGGGCGAAAAACTATTTCCGGGAATCGTTGGCTACGACGACACGGTGATTCCGCAGCTCGTGAATGCAGTGCTCGCGCGTCACAACATCATCCTGCTCGGACTGCGCGGCCAGGCGAAGAGTCGCATCATTCGTCAACTGACAGAGCTGCTTGATGAGACAATTCCGATCATTGCCGGGTCGGAAATCAACGACGATCCATTTCAACCGATTTCAGCTTTTGGCAGACAAACCATCGCGACGCACGGTGATGAAACGCCAATCACCTGGGTCGGTCGTGACGCTCGCTTCGTCGAAAAACTTGCGACACCAGACGTCACGGTTGCCGACATCATCGGCGACGTGGATCCCATCAAAGCAGCGAAGGGTGGTCACCTGCTCAGCGACGAGCTGACGATCCATTACGGTTTGCTCCCTCGCGCGAATCGCGGGATCTTTGCCATTAACGAGCTACCGGATCTCGCTGGGAAGATACAGGTCGGCCTCTTCAACATCATGCAGGAAGGTGACGTGCAGATTAAAGGTTATCCGGTGCGCCTGCCGCTCGACATCCTGTTGTTATTCTCGGCGAATCCGGAGGATTACACGGCACGCGGAAAGATCATCTCGCCACTCAAGGATCGAATCGGCACGGAGATCATGACGCACTATCCCAGGGAACTTCAGACGGCGATACAGATCACGCGTCAGGAAGCATGGACGCACCGCGAGAATGCCGACAACTTAGAGATTCCTGAGTTCATTCACGAGATCGTCGAGCAGATAGCTTTTGAAGCGAGAGACGACAATCACATCGATAAGCATTCAGGCGTGTCGCAGCGCATGCCAATCACGGTGATGGAATCCGTCGTGTCGAATGCCGAACGCCGGTCATTGTTGACTGGTGAAAACCCGATCGTACCGCGCATCGCCGATATCTATGCTGCCATCCCATCGATGACCGGGAAGATGGAGCTCGAATATGAGGGTGAACAACTCGGTGCTAACCGGATTGCTCGTGATTTGATTAAGCGCGCTGCGGGCGAGATCTTCGAGGGTTACTTTGTCGGCATTGATTTCGCGCGAACGGTTGAGTGGTTCGACGCGGGCAACAAACTACTGCTCGCCGACACGGCTTCTGCAGAGGAGTGTCGAGGCTTGTTGGATAGCGTGCCTGACTTGCTCGACACCGCTACAATTCCTTTTGACTTCAAACGATCAGAAACAGCGAAGATCGTTGCCGCATGCGAGTTTGCACTTGAAGGCTTGTATGCAGAGAACAAGATCAGCCGGAACGAAGAGGGCGGCTACACTGCAGTAACAAAGGCACGAAAAGATCGCCGGGGGATGATCTATGACGATCTGACCGAGACGGGAAAGTACAGCTAAAGTCATTGCCGATTTTTGATTGCCGATTGCCGATTGAAAGACCCTCTAATGTCCGGGGCGCATGAGTTTACTTTAAGAAATCAAGGCTCAAAATAGTTCCAATCGGCAATCAACATGAAATTCACTCGTTATTCAAAATTCAAAGGCTTCGATGTCGCGGGCATTAATCTTGGCGAGTTGATGGATGCGATGTCTGACGCACTCCTCGATTCGGGTTTCGACGACGATTATTACTGGACACGCCAGCGTAGAGGCCGAGATACGTCGCTCGATGCACTTCGTCGCGCGTTGCTCCAGGCCTTGATGAGTCAGGGTTTGGTCAACGAGCGACAGATCCATGAAATGCTCGCGGACAACGAAGGAAAGTTTCACGGTTCACTGCTCGAACAGTTGCTCAACGAACTCATCGAGCGACTGGTTGAAGAGGGGTACCTAACGCTGCACGAGGCGCCGCAACAGCAACGCGAGCAGCAAACAGGCCCTGGCGGCGCTGACGGCGAAATAGCCGATCCTTTGCCGCGTGATGTTCGATTCGAAGTGACTGAGAAGGGACTCGATTTTCTCGGCTACAAAACACTGCGCAACCTGCTTGGGAGCTTTGGCAAAAGCGCTGCCGGACGGCACGACACTGAACATCTATCAACTGGTATTGAGGCTGCCGCCGTTAGTAAGAACTACGAATTCGGCGACACTATTAATCTTGACGTTAACACAACGCTGCTGTCGGCGATCCAGCGCGAGGGGCTGAAAGTTCCACTCAATCTTGAGTACAAAGACCTGCACGTCTATCAGTGTGACTATCAATCATCTTGTGCAACTGTGGTTATGCTCGACTGTTCGCATTCGATGATTCTTTACGGTGAAGACCGATTCACGCCCGCGAAGAAAGTGGCCCTCGCGATGTCGCATCTAATTCGAACGCAATACCCCGGTGATTCGTTGAAGGTTGTGCTTTTCCATGATTCGGCTGAAGAGTTACCGCTGGGTCGGCTGGCTACAACACAAGTTGGTCCGTATCACACGAATACTGCCGAAGGGTTACGGCTCTCGCGGCGGCTTCTGCAGACGCAGCGCAAGGAGATGAAGCAGATCGTTATGGTGACTGACGGCAAACCGACGGCATGCTTTGTAGATCAGGAATCGCTGCCGATCCAAACTCGCCGGAGCAATGAGCGGTCGAGGTCAGCCGAAAAGAAATCGTCGAGGCGTATTTACAAAAATTCGATGGGCGGCGATCCGTTCGTGATGGCGGAGACTTTCAAAGAAGTTCAGGCTTGTCGTAAAGCCGGAATCATGATTAACACATTCATGTTGGCGAGCGATTATTATCTCGTCGACTTCGTCAAGCAGATGACTGCTATGACGAACGGTAAAGCGTACTTCGCAAATCCTGGGAATCTTTCTCAGTTTGTTTTGATCGATTTTCTGAAACGTAGAAAGACCCGCGTACGCTGATCTGCTGACCAGGTTTTCGGTTCCACTATCAGGTAAGATGAGCCCACCAAAATCAGCCCCAGCAAAGTTCAGAACCGCACTCCATCCCCGGAAAGGTCGGGCTTTTCTTCCCTTCCTGATCCTTGCTCTTGGACTACTGTTTACGTTTCTAGTGTCGTTCTACTTTTCAAGAATGGCAGATGAGCAGGACCAGACCCGGTTCAAAAACTCTGTGCAACAGGTCGACGATCGAATACGCGCGCGCATTCAAACTTCGATAGCGCTTCTGCGGGCGGCCACAGGGCTGTTCGCGGCTAGCGATAACGTTGAGGAGACCGAGTTCCAGAAGTTTGTTCAGCAAATCCAGTTGCAGAAAAACTATCCAGGAATCCAGGGGATCGGGTTTTCTCGCAAGTTTGAGCCATACGAAAAGGACGCACTGGTCTCCGCAGCCAGACGCGCAGGACATGTTGACTTCAGATTCTGGCCCGAACATGCCGGCGCAGAGCATCACGCGATTATCTACCTTGAACCGAACGATCGTCGTAATGAGGCCGCACTCGGTTATGACATGTTCGAGCATCCAGTTCGCCGCCAGGCGATGGAAGCCGCTCGCGATTCCGGTCAACCGGTCGCTTCGGGAAAGGTAGTTCTGGTACAGGAGATCGATCCCGAACAACAGTCGGGCTTTCTCATCTACGCGCCGGTCTATCGCCATGGTGCGCCGATCGAAACTGTAGAAGAGCGTCGTGCTGCACTTATCGGTTTTGTTTACAGCCCGTTTCGCGCAGATGATTTCCTTAAGCCTGTCACTCATGAACAGAGCCCGGATATCTCGTTTCATGTTTATGACGGATCAGAAGTGAAACCAGAGTCGCTACTTTTTGCTTCGGGTCCAGGCACCGTATCGGATGATGGACCACACTTTATAGGCGAGTTGAAACAGCCGGTGGCAGGCAGAGACTGGATGGTTACATATGCTACGAATCCCTCGTTTGATTTAAGTTCGAGCCGGACGTTCCTGCCATACACGTTTACTGCTGGAGTTCTCATTAGTTGGTTGTTCTTCGCGGTAACGCGCGCGGAAGTTCGTGCCCGGACGGCGGCTGAACGATTCGCAGTTGAACTGCAGACGTCCGAATTCACTGTACGACAGACCCTCACGCAACGTGAGCAAGCTGAACAAGCGTTGATCGCCAGCGAGGAGAAGTATCGAGAGCTGGTCGAGAATGCGAACGACATCGTTTACATGCTCGGTCTCGACGGCAAGATTCTTTCGATTAATAAAGCGGCCGAAATGATCACGGGTTACGCTCAAGAGGAACTGCTGGGTCACAACATCAATGAGATCCTCACCCCTGAATCAAGTGCGGCTGCGCAACAGATGCTCGCGCGCAAAATGGCCGGGTCGGAGCGCGGCAATTATGAACTGGACGTGATTTGCTGGGACGGTAACACGCTGACGCTCGAGGTCAGCAATAAACTAATCCGCACAGGATCTGAAGTCGCCATTCAGGGAATCGCTCGCGACATCAGTAGTCGACGGCGTGCGGAAGAAGCGCTACGCCAGGCCGATCAACGCGCCCTTTCAGAATACGAACGCTTGCTTGAACGCATCGCAAATCTTTCACAGGTGCTGGGTACTGCGCGTGAGCTTTCGTCCATCTTTCGTGGCCTTCGTGATTTCACAAAGGTCTCCGTCCCGTGTGATGGGTTCTTCGTTTCACTTTACGATCCGATTGCCGACGTGCGCACCGCGTGTTATGGCTGGGGCGATAACGAAGAGGTCGATGTTTCGGAGCTTCCTCCGATGACGGTGATGCCAACAGGTGGCCCAAACAGTCAGGCGATACTAACCGGCCAGGTGATTATCACTGAAGATTATATGCGCGCCACTCAAGGCCGTCCTTCAGTCATCATCGGTCCAGATAACGGGCTGCGGCCTCAGTCGTCGATAGCGATACCGATGGCTGTGATGGGTCGCATCATTGGAACGATTGAAGTGCAGAGCTATGAACTCGGCGCATACCGTCAGGAGCATGCGACCGCAATGACGATGGCAGCGAATTTGACGGCGGTGGCAATTGAAAATGTTCGATTATTGAAGCGAGAAAAATCCGCGCGAGAGACGGCTGAGGAATCAAATCGCCTGAAAGACGAGTTTCTCGCGACGGTATCTCACGAAGTGCGGACGCCTCTCACCGCAATTCTGGGATGGGCCAGACTCCTTGAGAGTGGTGGATTGGACGAACAGGCTTCACGCCAGGCAATCGAAACAATCTGGCGAAACGCAAAATCGCAAGCGCAAATCATCGACGACATACTGGATGTTTCACGAATAATCACAGGCCAGCTGTCTCTCGATCTACATCCGCTGGAAGTTGTACCGGTTGTCGAGGCGGCGATCAGCGTGATGCGGCCGACCGCCGAAGCCAAGAACATCGTGATTGCCACGGAGTTCGATAGACGACCGCTGGTTGTTTCCGGGGATGCAAATCGTCTTCAACAAGTCGTTTGGAATTTACTCTCTAACGCGGTGAAGTTTACAAACTCAGGAGGGCGTGTACTGCTGAGTGTGCGGCAGGTTGAATCACGCGTTGAGATTCGTGTGAGCGATACCGGACAAGGCATCACGCGCGACTTCCTTCCGTTCGTGTTCGATCGTTTCCGACAAGCTGACAGCACTACGACGCGCCAACATGGGGGTTTGGGCCTGGGCCTCGCGATTGCGCGCCACCTGGTCGAGATTCATGGCGGCTCAATAAACGCTGAGAGCGCCGGCGAACGAAAAGGGGCAACGTTTATCGTGCGCTTGCCATTGGTAGATTCTGCAGTGAGGGCGAGTGGAGATGAAGCACAGAATGGAGATGTGCGGGCGGCGCCTGAAATGCTCTCAGGCCTGCGAATTTTGGTAGTCGACGATGATGCCGACACACTCCAGTTAATGACAACCGCATTCACGAAACGGCACGCTATGGTCACCGCGGTGTCATCAGCAGGAGAAGCGCTCAAGGCTGTAAAAGCCGATCGACCGGACGTGTTGGTTTCTGATATCGCAATGCCTGATGAAGACGGTTATGGTTTGATACGAAAGATCCGCGCGCTCGAAGATGCGTCGCAGCCTGTGATTCCCGCAGTGGCAATCACGGCGTATGCCAAAGAAGAGGATCGGAATCGAGCGCTGTCTTCCGGTTTTCAGGTGTATCTTGCAAAGCCGGTCGAGGTAACTGAACTTGTATCGGTGGTAGCAAAAGCAGCACGTCGGGAGTTTGATGTTCGATAAACTTTTCAGTTTGTCGTTAAGGTGCGTTACGTTCAAAGTTCTTTTAGGAACGAGTCGAGTTTCTGAAAGAAGCTGAACGTAGCGGCGATGACGACAAACTAAAAAAGTTTATCGAACATTCGAACAGTTATGCCTAAGACACACGTCAACAATATCGAGATCGCCTACGACGACACCGGCTCAGGACCAGCCGTCGTGCTCATTCATGGATACCCTTTTAATCGTTCGATGTGGGCTGACCAGGTTTCTACTCTGACCGATCGATATCGCGTTGTGACGTTGGATCTGAGAGGGCACGGCGAAAGTGAAAGTTCCTCTGGCGCTTCGACGATGAAATTGCTGGCCCAGGATATCGCGGCATTGATGGATGAACTTCGGATTGAGCGTGCAGTTATCGGCGGTCTGTCGATGGGAGGCTATGTCGCGCTTGCGTTTTACCAACTGTTTCCCGAGCGCGTGGAAAAGTTGTTGCTCGCCGACACGCGCGCGCAGGCCGACACGGAAGAAGGCAAAGCAACGCGTGCCGAGCAGGTCCAACAAATCCTTGCGGAAGGAATGGCGGGAATCGTCAATGCGATGTTGCCGAAGCTGCTGTGTCCTGAAACAGTCAGCAAGCGACCAGACATTGTGAAACGCGTTCGCGACATGATGATCCATACGAGCCCCGAAGGCGCCGCGGCCGCGTTGAGAGGAATGGCTGAACGCGAGGATCAAACGGAACGTCTTTCACAAATCAAGGTGCCGACGCTGATCGTGGTCGGAAAAGAAGACCCAATTACGCCTGTTGCTGATTCTGAAAGAATGCACGAGCGAATCTCCGGTTCTGAATTGGTTGTAATCGAGAACGCAAGTCATGTCTCAAATATTGAACAACCGGAGACGTTCAATGGGGCGTTGCAGGCGTTCCTAGGCAACTAAGCAGATCCGCAGATTACACAGATTAGAAATAAGACTGGTCAGTTGAGTGGTTTATCTCCCTAAGCAGACCAGCGAATCGATGGAACAAAACAACTTCAACTTAGCTATCTTTGCTATGCAATCTGTGTAATCTGTGGAAATCGGTGGATCTGCCTATGACTTTCAAAAAGTTCACCATCGAGGAGCGAGTTCGCTGGGGTGATGTCGATGCCGCACGCATCATTTTCTATGGCTCGTACATTCATTTCTTTGAATTCGCGGAGACTGAGCTCTTCCGCGCAGTCGGCTTGCCATATGGAGTGATGTTTGACGAGTTAGGCATCTGGCTGCCGCGCGTTCATCTTGAATGCGATTTCCGCCGCGCTGCCCGTTTGGACGATCTACTGGAAGTGACTGTCTACGTTGGCCGCGTCGGAAATAAATCGATGCGGTTGAACTTCGAGGTCCGGCGAAAGGGTGAGGAAGAATTGATTGCAACTGCTAACTTCGTACTTGCGGCGGTGAAACAAGATACGTTTGAGACTGTTCGTGTACCGGATGCCCTTCGCGCACGGCTGGCGCCGTTTACCGCTCCCAACCAATGACGGAACAAAACGACCCGCTTGATGAGCTTGTTATCGACCGCGATCCGATACGGCAGTTTCGTATCTGGTTCGACGATGCAGTCTCGTCTGGAATGAAACTACCTGAAGCCATGACTCTGGCAACCGCTACGCGCGACGGACGTCCGTCTGCGCGCGTCGTCTTGTTAAAGCAGGTCGACAACGACGGCTTTGTTTTTTATACAAACTATCGAAGCGCTAAGGCCCAAGATCTGGAGGAGAACCCTCAAGCGGCTCTGGTGTTTTATTGGTCGCAATTCGACAGGCAGGTTCGTGTTGAAGGGTCTGTGCACCGAACTTCTTCGGAGGAATCACAGGCATACTTCAAGACGCGTCCACGCGAGAGTCAAATTGGTGCATGGGCGTCGCCACAAAGTGACGTGATTATCAATCGAGAGGTGCTGGATGAGCGCTTTGCAGAACTCGAGCAGCTTTACAGTGATCGCGACATCGACTGCCCTGAGCATTGGGGCGGGTATCGACTGAGGCCCACCCGCATCGAATTCTGGAAGGGCCGCCTTGGTCGCCTTCACGATCGAATTGTGTATGAGAAAGATGGCGATAAGTGGAAGATCAGCCGTTTGGCTCCATAGCGATGTTCGATAAACTTTTCAGTTTGTCGTTGAGGTTCGGTTGCTTCAACTTCTTTCGGAAATGCACGGGGGCAAGTTGACGACAAACTAAAAAGTTTATCGAACACTACAACGGCTTCAGCGCACTCTTCACCAACTTCTTCTTCAAATCCAAATAACCTTGTTCGCCCGCTACGAGATCGCCCAGCACGCGCTTCACGCCTCGATGGCCGCGCGCGAATTCGACCATGCGTTCGGTGAACGGCGCGCCCCAGAAGTTTCCATAAAACCGCTGCCGCATTTGTGCTGCACGACGCAATTCGCCGCCAAAGTCCTTTCGCCAACGCGATTCATACTCACCGGGTTTACCAGCCAACCAACATTCCGCAAACAATTCTGCCGATCGCAGCGCGTAGTAAATACCTTCGCCAGTCACCGGATCGGCAAATCCGGCCGCATCGCCAAGCAAAGCCCAATCATCACCCGACGCTTTTCGTGAATCCCAGGTCTTGTCAGTAAGACCCGGGATGCGCGCCGCATAGCGCTCAGCAGTTTGCTTCAAATGATCGTGTATGCGTGCAGCTTCCCCTGTTTCGCTAGTGCCCGACCAAAACTTCTTCGTACCGTCACCAGGCTGGTAATAACCGACCATAAAACTCCAGAGGAGATCGTCGAGCGGCTTGTGTTCGAAAGCATCCTGCGTGGTGGCGATACCGAAGGAAATGTGATCTGGACGCGGAAAGGCCCAGGCATATCCAACCCAACCCGGCAGGAAGGCGACGACGGTCGGTGCATCACCCGTCGAGGGCAGCGGCGCGCGATATCCAAACGCGACTTCCATATCAGATGGCGCCAGTGGTCCAGCTAACATTCTTGCAACACCACTATTCGCTCCGTCAGCACCAACGAGCATTCGACCTTGCCACTCCGCACCTTCCTGGTTTCGAATCACCCATCCATCAGTCGCCCTCTTTACTTTTCGTGCAGAGATCTTCTCAGCAAACACTTTTGCGCCGGCATCGCGCGCACGATCGCGTAGATAGGAATCGAATGCAACGCGTGAGTATATTGCAAACGGCTCGTCCAGTTTTAGATGGAGTTTTCTACCTGACGGCGCGTAGAGATCGAGTTCGGTAATTGTTCGGCCGACCGCGTCGAGCAGCTGTGGCCACGCTTTCAGCGCTTTGGCCGTAACCCCACCTCCACAGGCTTTCGGTTCGCCCTCGGGTCGCCCATCGAAGAGCGCGACACTAGTGCCTCCTTTTGCGAGTAATTCGGCGGCGAATGAACCTGCTGGACCGGCGCCAATAATCAGAAGATCAAATTGCTTCATGTCGGGACCCATGATAATCGCGCTACGGTCACCTGCAAAAAGAAAGCGCCGCAGATTTTCACAGATGAAGCCAGATATTGCTGATCAGAGCAGGTACCGCTCTGTCTCTGGTTGTGCTCTGATCGGTATTCATCCGCGAAAATCTGCGGCTTCTGTTCCGCGACACCTACAAATCGTCGTTGTGGTGACGGTTGGTCGGCGCTAGAATGCGCTTGTTCAACACAAACCCGTCGTTCGAAAACCCACTCTCTGCGCATCCGCGTTGCAGCCGGAGTGATTGGTCATGGCTAACCAAAGCGCGCTCGTCTTTTCGGGTATCGTTCCACATCCTCCCATTATGGTGCCGGAGGTCGGGCAAGAATCGATTGCCGACGTTAAATCGTCGATCGATGCGATGGCTGAATTCACGAGGCGTCTCATCGACAGCAACGCTGAAACGGTAATCCTGATTTCTCCGCACGCACCTCTCGAGCTTGATTCGTTTGTCGCTTATGCAGGCACTGAAGTACGAGGTGATTTCGCGAACTTTCGCGCACCCGGCACACAACTGAGCGCGCCTGTCGATCAGGAACTACTCGATGCGATTACAAAGCATGCTTCGTCGAGCAACTATGTTATTGATCAGATCAGTGACTCAAAACTAGACCACGGTACAACTGTGCCGCTGTACTTTCTGTTGAAGAACGGTTGGAGCGGCAAAGTCGTTGCCCTTGGTTACAGTTTCCTTTCCATCAACGATCATTTGAAGTTCGGTGGTTGCATTCGCAAGGCCATCGATGACAGCGGACGCTCCGTTGCTTTTGTCGCGAGTGGTGATTTGAGTCATCGGCTTAAGCCTGATGCGCCCGCCGGTTATAACCCTGGCGCGTATTTGTTCGATCGGCAGGTTGTGCACGCTCTGGAGTCGAACAATCCGCAGAGCATTGTCGCGATCGATCCTGGTCTTCGAAAGCTCGCCGGTGAATGCGGCTATCGATCGATGGTCGTGGCTATAGGTGCAACTCGAGAACTGGAGAAGCACTGCGAAGTACTTAGTTACGAAGCACCGTTCGGGGTTGGTTATCTGGTCGCGCAGCTCACTGATGGATCCATTACAGACATCGAGGGGAACGAACTGCCGAAATTAGCTCGAGAGGCGGTTGAAGCGTTTACGCGCCACCACATCGAGATCGAACCTAAGGGGCGGCTGTCGGAACTTCTGACGGTGCCCGCGCCATGCTTTGTTTCTCTAAAGACCCGCGATGGAGATCTGCGCGGTTGCATTGGAACTATCGAGGCTATGCGACCAACACTGGCGGAAGAGATTGTTACCAACGCTATCCACGCGGCGACACGCGACCCACGCTTTGCAGAAGTGACTGAAGACGAGCTCGCAAATCTACGTTACTCAGTTGACGTTCTAATGCCACCTGAACCGACTGTCATGGAAGATCTTGATCCCTTGGTTTTTGGGGTGATAGTGGAAGACTACGAGGGACGACGAGGACTTCTTTTACCGGACATTCCGGGCGTTGAGAGCGCAGAACAGCAGATCGCTATTGCTGCACGTAAAGCTGGGATTCGGCCGGGAGCGCCGGTTCAATTGTCGAGGTTTAAGGTGCAGCGATTTCGAGAACGCTAGGCACGCAGGAGCAGGAATCATTGGTCAATTATCATCTGACATTTATCAACTGTCATTTAGCGCAGGGCGCAGTTGAATCTGATCCGTGGCTGGTGCGTTGTCAGAAAATGACAACTGATAAATGTCAGATGATAATTGACCAATGACTCCTGCTCCTGCGTGGTGCTCCTGCTCCTGTCGTTTACACGTCGAGGTTGCGGACGTCGAGCGCGTTGTCTTCGATAAATTTGCGCCGGGGTTCTACCGCATCACCCATTAATACAGTGAAGATTTCGTCAGTCTCCACCGCATCATCGATTCGAACTTCCAGCAAGGTTCTCTTTTCCGGATTCATCGTGGTTTCCCACAACTGTTCGGGGTTCATTTCACCGAGGCCTTTGTAGCGCTGGATCGTCAAGTCTTTCTTTGCGGCTGCGAGCACCTTCTCGAGCAACGCCTCCCGGGTCGGCACTTCCTCGCTGGAGCCATTCTCGCCGGACACAAACGGCGGCGCCAGGTTATCTTCAAGTGAGGTAAACAGCTCAACGGCTTTTTGGAATTCGACGTAGCTCGCAAAATTGTAATCGATCGTGACGTTCATACCGGCTGCTGTCACCGTTTCGATTTCATAAAGGCCGTGTTCCTCATCGGTGGTGAGATCTGTTTTGTATTTTGCCTTGGCTATAGCGCCTTCGATCTTCGCCATCAGATCTCCATCCTGGAAAACCTTCCGTAGCGTGAGGCCTTCTTTTCTTAAAACTCCTTTTCGTCCACCGAGCGCTTCCAGCAGAATACTTAACAACTGCGAGTCGCCGCCTAGCCGGCGCGCCGCACGTTCACAATAACGCTTGAAATCGACCATCTTTTCGAGCGCCTTAGCCAATTCCCTGCCATCAATCGTTTGTTTGCCGCCTGCTGATGTGACGCTCATGTCAGTTGTCGCCTGTCGCATCAGGTAACGAGTCATTGAGCCCTCGTCTTTGATGTACTCCTCTTTTTTGCCACGCTTAACCTTGAACAGCGGTGGCTGCGCGATGAAGACGTGGCCTCGCTCCACGAGCTCAGGCATCTGACGGTAGAAGAAGGTCAGCAGCAGCGTCCGAATATGCGAACCGTCCACGTCTGCGTCAGTCATCAGGATGATCTTGTGGTAGCGAAGTTTAGTGATGTCGAAATCCTCTTTGCCGATTCCGGTGCCGAGCGCAGTAATTAGTGATTTGATTTCACTGTGGCCCAGCATCTTGTCGAATCTGGCCTTTTCGACATTGAGAATCTTCCCCTTCAACGGCAGGATGGCCTGGTTGCGGCGATCACGTCCCTGCTTTGCCGATCCCCCGGCGGAATCACCCTCGACGATGTAGATTTCTGACTGCGCTGGATCGCGTTCCTGACAGTCAGCCAGCTTTCCTGGAAGCATGCTCGAACCAAGCGCGCCCTTTCGTACTATCTCGCGCGCCTTCCGGGCGGCCTCGCGCGCACGTGCTGCGTCGAGCGACTTGCCCACGATCTTCCGCGCTACGGTTGGGTTCTGCTCCAGGAATTCCGTCAATCGATCGTTGAGGAACGATTCGACGGCGCCCTTCACATCGGAATTGAGTTTTCCTTTTGTTTGTCCCTCGAATTGCGGTTGCGGCAACTTCACTGAAATAACCGCGACTAGGCCCTCACGCACATCGTCGCCCGTCAGCGATCCTTTGAAGTTCTTCGCCAGACCCGACGACTGTGCATAAGCATTGATCGTCCGTGTAAAGGCAGACCGGAAGCCGGATAGATGTGTGCCGCCGTCGACTGTGTTGATGTTATTGGCGAATGAATAGACCTTCTCGTCGTATCCGTCGTTGTACTGAATAGCCACTTCTATTGAAAGCGCGTCGTTCTCTTTTTCAAAGTAGATCGGCTTGTCGTGTAGCGTGGTCTTGTTTTTATTGAGGTGCTTAACAAACTCCGCAATGCCGCCTTTGTAATAAAACTCGTGCGAACGCTCAGGTTCTTCGCGTTCATCTTGGATAGTTATGCGAATGCCTTTGTTTAGAAATGCTTTTTCTCTCAGTCGCTCGGAAAGCTTGTCGAAGCTGAAAGATGTTTCCGTGAAAATCTGTGGGTCGGGTTGAAATGTGACCTTGGTTCCACGCTTACGAGTTTTACCGGTTTGCTTCAGTGGCGCCACAGGGATGCCGCGCTGGTATTCCTGTTCATACGTTTTCCCATCACGCCAAATCTCGAGACGAAGATGCTCTGACAAAAAGTTGACGACTGAAACGCCTACGCCGTGGAGACCGCCGGACACCTTATAAGCATTTGAATCAAACTTACCGCCGGCATGTAGCTTCGTCATCACTACTTCAGCCGCCGAGCGCCGCTCCTTCTTGATTTCGTCTACCGGAATGCCCCGACCGTTGTCGACAACCGTTATGGAGTTGTCGAGATGTATGGTTACTTCAATCGTGTCACAAAACCCGGCGAGTGCTTCGTCGATCGAGTTGTCGACGACCTCGTAGACGATGTGGTGAAGACCTATCTCACCGGTTGAGCCAATGTACATAGCCGGCCGTTTACGAACCGCTTCGCGTCCTTCGAGAATGGTTATCGAGGAAGAGTCGTAAGCCTGGCCTTTTTTATTCACGGTAGATCCTAGTGTTGCCAATCAAAATCTCCTGTCCTACGCCAAATTCTTTGTAGGCTCGTCAATACCTACGCTACCTCTGCTCTTACGCCGAGATTGCGCACCGCACCTTCCTCAATTTCGTACACACTCGCCCTCGATAGAAATCCTTCAACGTGGCTCCGTTTTGAGGTAGTGATGAAGGTTTGCGTACGGTCTTCAAGGTACTCGAGAAGGTGACGGATCCTGCTTTCATCTAGCTCGGCGTCGACGTCGTCAATGATGAAAATCGGGGCCTCACGTGCGGCCAAATTATACAACGAAATTGCCGCTAAGTCTAATAATAACAATGCGCTACGCTGCTGGCCGGAACTTCCAAAAGAGCGGATATCACGACCCTCCAACAATACCTCCAAATCGTCACGATGCGGACCGACCAGCGTGTGGCCAGAGGCGATTTCCGCCTGGAGCCGGAGTCTTAATCTCGAGCTCAGTAAATCCTCGTAGGCCGCCAAGTCACCTTTGCCTTCGAGTGAGGAGTGGTAGCGAACATTTAGATGCCGGCGATCAAAGAGTTGTCGCTCGAGCGCGAGGCTCAAACTCACCACATAATCATTTCTCTCCCGGTGGATCAGTCCTGCTAGTTTGACGAGTTGATCATTCCATGGGCCGACAAGCTGCTCGACTCTATTTAGCGGCGAGTTCTCTTCGTTTGCAGCTTGTAGAATCCTGTTTTTCTGCTTGAGAACGCGCGTGTAGTCAGCAATTGTTTGCAGGTACGCTGGTTTGATTGATGAGATTCCGCGATCGAGAAAACGTCTTCGAGCCTCAGGTGCGCCACGCACGATTTCGAGGTCCGGAGCGGTGAAAGAGAAGACCGGCAGCTGAGACAAATAGCGCGACAGCACTTCCTTCTTCTGATTCACGAAGATTGCTTTAGTGTTTTCCTGCAGAGTGACCTGAAGATTTCGCTCCAAGCTTTCGCCGGCTGTAACGGTGCCACGAATGACTGCCAGTTTCTCACCAAAACGAATGGCTTCTTGCAATCGTTGCGTGCGAAACGACTTAGTCCGGGCCAGAACATTGATCGCTTCAAGCCAGTTTGTTTTACCTTGTCCGTTGTTGCCGTAGATGATGTTAAGACGGGAGCCCCAGGCGATCTTTCCACTCAGATTTCGAAAATTGATCGCCTCAATAGCAGAGAGCAGCATGACTGGATTTTAGCATACGAACAGTGGCGCTCACTCGACGATGGTTGAGCCGTTTCGTCGTTTTGTCTCATGGTCTCAGTCGCATGTGATAATCTCCGCTCGTGCAAAGATCAGATCCTGAACACGCACAGAGCCCGCCTTCGGACTATCAAACGTTGACTCTAATGAACGTGCTGGCCCTGGCGTTCTTTGTCGCATTTCTGACGATTCAAGTCGCCGTGCCCATAGTGAAGTTGGGCTCCGCACGTCCAGCGAGATTTGGTTGGCACATGTGGACTGCTCGCAAAAGAAATCCTCAGTTCGTTCTGGTGATGAAGGACGGAACGAAGAGGCTTGTTAGTCTTTCGACCTACCTGGGACTGAGTCGCGGAGAGTTGGATTTTCGGGAAGCGATGGCGGAGCATCTGTGTCGTGTTGTGCCAGAAGTTGCGGCTGTACAAATCGATCAGCGTGATTCTGATTCTCCCAAGGTCTACTCGTGCCCCTGACCAAACTGTTGCCGCGGTTCCTCAATCTTCGCGCGGATGCACGGACACTCGCCATCGCCCGAATAGCATTGGGCGTTTGTTCGCTTGCGTTAGCCTGGGAGAACTGGCGCATATTGCAGCGGCTGCTGAACCCGATGATTGTTCAGTTGCCGTATTTTGAATGGCTGCCGCGACTGACGGTTAGCGCTCTTCCCATGTTTATTGGCCTGTGGGTTATTGCGTCTGCGGCGTTTCTGGTGGGATGGGAGTCGCGAGTGGCAGGCGCGATCATCACGTGCTTTTCTGCTTACTTGTTGCTGCTCGATCAGCAACTCTACAGCAATCATTTCTATCTCTTCTTCCTGATAGTTCTATTGCTCACAGTCGCGGAAAGCGGCGCCGCCCTTTCGCTCGATTCCTTTCGCAGAGACGCGCGTAACACTGTTGCTGGCTGGCCGGTGCTATTGCTGATGATCCAGGTTTCAGTTGTTTATGGGTTCTCCGCTCTGGCCAAGCTGACGCCACAATATCTTTCCGGTGAGGTGCTGTCGCAGACACTAAAGCGACAAGGTTGGTTTGTATTTCCTGAGGCTTGGCGCACATCTGCTTGTCTCAGTGCACTGGCCATCTCAGCGATAGTGCTGGAGCTGTTTATTGCCTTTGGTCTATGGAACAAACGTACGCGTTGGTTCGCCGTTGTCGGCGGCCTCGCGTTGCATGCGTTCATACTTGCAACGCTCGATTCCAGCAGGCTATCACTCGGCGTGTTTGCTTTGGAAATGTTCGCGTTGTATCCGCTGTTCTTTCAACCGCGTCACTCATCGGCTGACTGAGGTCTGATTCTTCGACGGCATAAAAAAGCACGACGGAAAACCTTTGTTCCCGTCGTGCTTACAGTTTGATTTAAATTTCAGATCAGATTCTCATTGGCATTACGATGTACTTGTAATCGTAATCACCGTTCTCCGATGGCTTCAACTGAGCTTGTGAGTTTCCATCTTTGAAGTCGAACGCTACTTTTGCGTCGCCGATTACATTTAAAAACTCTTGTAGATACTGCGCGTTGAAACCAATGTCTGTTTCTTCGCCACTGTAATCGGCTTGAAGTGTTTCATTTGCCTCGCCTTCCTCCGCGTTTTGTGAACTTATGACGAGTTGATTGGGCTCGAGGTGGAAACGGATCGCATGGGATCTTTCGTCGGCCATTAAAGCGACTCGTCGAATCGCAAGGTTAAGCAAACTGCTGTTGAACTCTACCGACTTATCATTATGCTTCGGCATCACCATTTCGTAGTTTGGAAACTGGCCGTACAGCATTCGGGAGATCAAGAGCCTCGCTCCCACCTGAAAATAGATATGATTCTCATCCATACCCAGACTAATGTCCTCATCAAAACCTGTTGTTAATTTTGTGAGCTCGGCTAGTGTCTTACGAGGAATGAGCGTGTCGATCGCTTGTGTCGTACCGTTCTTCGCAACGTCTTTTTTCTCAACGTACGCCAGCCGGTGACCATCGGTCGTAACCATCTTCGCGCCGGTTTCATCGAGTACGAACTTTGCTCCTGATAGCGTGTAACGAGATTCTTCCTGTGTAATCGCAAAAATCGTTCGATCAATAAAAGTTTTAAGAACGTTCGCGGGAATCTTAGTCGGAGCAGACTTGAACGAGGGTACTTCAGGAAACGCATCGCGCGCCACTCCCACCATCTTGAAACGCGCTCGATCACACTTAACTGTTACCCAGTCGTTCTCTTCCTTCTTGAAACTAACCGGAGCATCAGGTAGGAGTCGCGCGATCTCAAAAAGTTTTCGCGCCTGAACACACATCGAACCAGGCGTTGTGATCTCCTCAGCGTCCATGTCGCAACGAATTGTGACGTCGAGGTCCGTTCCGGTGATCCTAATCGAGTTTTCGCCAACCGATTCGAGGAGAATATTCGATAACACAGGAATCGTGTTTTTCTTCTCCACGACTCCCTGAACAAAACTGAGTTCCTTTTGCAGGTTTTGTTTACTGACGACGAATTGCATTGAGCCAACTCCTTCAGCTTTCGGCATTACACGCGACATGCTTCTACCTCTAAGTAAAAACTAATAGTAAAAAACCTAGTAGTAATAGTAGTAACTGTGGAAAAGTGGATAACTCCTTAACCCTTGCCAGCAGAACGTTTAGGTACTGCAGCAGCTTGTGGAATTATTTCTAAAACAACCTGAGCTCTTCGGAAAAAGTTTGTGGACAAGAACATTATCACACTTTCCACAAAACTTTCTCTGTGGGATGTGCAAAACTTCAAGCTAAGTCTGTAAGGACTCGGACAACTCCGTGATGAGCCGTTGTAAGGTTTCATCACTGCCGACCAGCGTCTCGATTTTCTCAACCGAGTGGATGACAGTCGTGTGGTGCTTTCCACCAAACGCTCTACCAATTTCGGGGTAACTACTTTTCGTCAGATGCTTGCATAGATACATCGCTATTTGCCGCGGATGCGAGATGTGCCGCGAATTGTTCTTCGAGAGCAGTTCGTCGACACTCAGTTTATAAGTAGACGCTACAAGCTTCTGAATCTGCTGAATCGTGATAACACCGGACTCTTCTTCTTTGGCGATATTACGGATCGCGTCCTGAGCCAGAGTCTTGGAAATCGCTTCGCCACGTAACGATGAAATAGCGATCAAACGCACCAGGGAGCCTTCCAGCTCGCGCACATTGCTTTTGACACGACTCGCGATAAACATCGCGACATCATCAGGAATAGAAACTCCGATCAAATCGCCTTTTCGTTTCAGAATCGCGATCTTGGTTTCAAGGTCAGGCGGTTCTAAATCAGCGATCAGTCCCCATTCAAATCGCGAGTGTAAACGCTCTTCGAGTGTCGGTATTTCACGCGGCGGACAGTCTGAACTAATAACGATCTGTTTTTGCTGATCGTAGAGTGCGTTGAAGGTGTGAAAGAACTCTTCCTGTGTACGCTCCTTGCCGGCCATGAACTGTACGTCGTCGATCAACAGCACATCAACCGAACGATACTTCTCACGGAAGCTTTGAGTTTTGTCGTAACGGATCGCATTAATGAGATCGTTCATGAATTTCTCAGAGGAGATATAGCAGACGCGCAAATGGTGATTGCGCGTTTTGATAGCATGACCACAGGCATGCATCAAATGCGTTTTGCCTAAACCCACGCCGCCATAAAGGTAGAGTGGGTTGTAGGTCCGGCCAGGCGCTTCTGCGACAGCCATCGAGGCGGCGTGCGCAAATTGATTACACGTCCCGACCACAAAGCTTTCGTATGTGTACTTGGAGCTAAGCGATGGCTCCGGGGGCGCGAGAGTCGGAATCTCTGACGGGCGCGCGTCCTCCCGCTTCATGGCAGGCGCCGCAGCTGAAAACGACATCGAGCGCTGTTGCGTGGGCTCGCCAACGGGACTTGAATTATTAGAGAACTGCGCATTTTCTCCATCGATCGACCACGCTAAGGAGTAATCATCCAAACGCAGTTTTTTGAGCGAGTCGTCGATCATCGCCGAGTAGTGTGTGACGACCCAGTCTTTTACAACTTGATTCGGCGCCAAGAGGGTTATCACACGCTGCGCGGTATCGAAGCGTTCGAGCTTAATTGGTTCGAACCACGTGTCGAGCGTTTGCTGATTTAGCTTGGTCTTTAGAGAAAGAAGGACGGTATCCCAGACATTAGTCGCTACAGAATTCATCGATATTTTGCGGAGCCAGGAGGGTTCAATCTGACTTATGCCCGCGCAACAGAACGGTACACTCCGAGAAGAGGCGGTCGAAGTTAAAACCGAGCCGTAGAAGGAGCAGCAAGCCTTGCCGATAACGCCAAATGCTTTTCCACACCGTTTTCCACAGCTATGTGGAAAACCGAGTCGGGGTGGTTAAAGTAAAGCTTTAAAGTCTTTCTCTATCAACTACTTACAGTCGGCAGTTGTGGCGAACCAGCGGAGACTAACACAGAACTTTCGATTCGATCAAGCGAACAACGATAATAAAACACGACGCCCTTCAGAGGTTCATAGCGGGTTCGAATTGGTATGGTTCCCATACAACTCGAGACGGCAATGGCCTTGGCTGTGGACTTGTTTTGTCCTTCCGGACGCAGCGGCGGCGGCCGTAGAAGAGACTAGGTTAAGTTGGTGAGGAACACCTCAATCGCGCGTGAGTTAACACACCAGCCTTTCTTGACATAACCTCAAGCGCACTTTAGTCTTGGCGTTTTCGTTAATAGGAGAAATTTGCGTCTATGTCGAAGCGAACCTTCCAACCTAACAATCGTCGACGTGCCAAGACCCACGGTTTTCGCGCACGAATGGCTAGTAAGAATGGCCGACTAGTCTTGAAG
>DATIBJ010000062.1:0-12488 GCA_035457565.1 Pyrinomonadaceae bacterium
GGCGGCGGTGTGAAGGTCAGGTATGAACAATCCACCGGCTGCGTCGGTGGTATTCCCTAACAAGGGGGATGATCTCAGTAGGTTGAGTATTAACCATCCACCGACTGCGTCGGTGGGATTCCGGACTTTTTGTGCAAAGGCACAAACCATTGAATAAGTATCTCACTTTCTGGCCTGTTGAGAATTTCCGACCGTCTGGAGAACCTGAGATCAGGACACCATCGACGATGGCAGCAGAACTTTCTTCCATTGGCTTGCGTGTTTATCATGGGCTCATGAAATACCTTCCATGTTTGCTGAGTCTCTTGTTTTTGAGTGCGGGTGTGAATGCTCAACCATCAGGCGCTGCGAAGATTCGCGAAGCTCTGTCGACGAGCAATTGTGTCAAAGTTGAAAAAACACAAATCGAAGTTTGTAAATACGACTACTTGTCGAACGGTTTGACGGTTGAGGCGATTACCTTTCGAACGGAGGGCGTCGGACGATCACCTGGGATTTTAATGATTCCCGGATTTCAACGAACCGCGCTCGATCTAATCCCACTCGGTGTTGCCTTGGCCCGTGCAGGTTTTGCCGCTGTCGGAATTAGTCAACCCGGCTTTGGTCGCTCGCAAGGCAAAGCTGACTACGTTGGCCCAAACACTCTGCGAGCTCTAATTGAAGGCTATCGCAAGTTCAAAAAGGAGCCATTCGTTGACCCAAAGACAATGGGTATTTATGGCTTCTCAAGAGGAGGAATGGCCGCATCACTCTTAGCGGTCCAACTCGACGACGTTGACGCTGCGGTTTTCGGAGCGGGTGTTTACGATTTCAAAAAGGCGCACGACGAAGCGACGATCGAGGGTATTCGTCACAACATGGAAATCGAAAGCGGATGGACTGATGAAGCAATCCGCGAACGATCTTCAGTTCTAAAAATGGAAAAGTTGAAGTGTCCGGTGCTGATCCTGCATGGAGAAAAGGACGCAAACGTTCCCGTAAGCCAGGCTTATCTGTTACGCGATCGGTTGAAAGCGCTTAAAAAGGATTTTGAGATCAGGTTGTTCCCTGATCGTGAGCATGGGATTGGACCTGAGGTAACAACGCTAACAGTCGATTTTTTTCAGCGTCGTTTGCTGCGTGACGAGAAGAAATAGTCAACGGGCCTTTGCCGCTGGTGGAATCTACGTTTCAACCGTCAATCATTTGCGGCTGACGTTTCCGAAAAAGAATGTAAATCATCCCGATCAGCATCACGAGATGGAATACAACTTCGATCATTGAGTGCCACATGCTTAGCACGACGTGAAGCGCCATCCAGGTAATGCAAACCCAGCGCGCCCATCTGAAACCGTGAAGCAGTCCAGCTCCGCCAATGGCCGCGATTAAGCCGCTCAAAACCACCAAGCCAGTCTCCGTCAGGTAGGGCCGGTTTAAGGAAGAAATGCCGCCCGTACTAGTCACCCTTGAAAGTTGAATAAGTCCCGCAGCCAGACCGACACTGCCCACCACAACAAAAACCCAGCCAAGAATCGTTACGGAGAGTGGTCGTTTCATACTAAGGGCCTGCTCCTGCGTGGTGCCGCTGCTCCTGTTGTCGTAATCTGTCGCGAGATGACTTCACCGCTTCCCGAATGGCTCACTCCGATGGCTGCGACGCTCACACAGGAGCGATTTGCGGGTCCAGAGTGGATCTTCGAACGTAAGTTTGACGGCATTCGCTTGCTCGCCTACAAGAACGGCAGCGACGTAGGCTTGTATTCGCGCAATCGTTTACCACAAAACCTGCCGGCTGTCGCGCAAGAAATTGCCAGGCTTCCAAGCCACCAGTTGATTCTGGACGGAGAGTTAACCTGGAAGTCGGGAAGGGTCACGTATCACGTTTTCGACATCATGTGGATGGAAGGGAATGTGACCTCCCTGCCGCTCGAGGAGCGTCAGTCGTTATTGGCCCAACTACCAATGAAGGGACCACTGCAGCGCGTCGCAGTTATCGAAGATGAACGACCCTGGGAGCGAGCGCAGGAAGAAGGATGGGAAGGCGTAATTGCGAAACGCCGCGGTTCTGCTTACGAACACCGGCGCTCAAAGCAATGGCTAAAAATGAAATGCGAGTTGGCGGCGGAGTTCACTATCGGAGGTTTTACCGATCCGCAGGGCCAGCGAGTTGGATTGGGTGCGTTGTTGGTGGGCCATTACGACGGAAAGGATTTTGTGTTTGCGGGCAAGATTGGCACAGGCTTCGATAACCAGTTGCTGCTCGAGTTACGGGAGAGACTCAATCAACTTGAGATTACTAAGCCACCATTCACAAAAGCTATAGGACTGCCGCGACTGCGAGCGCACTGGGTTCGACCGGAAATCATAGTGAAGGTTGGGTTCATTGAATGGACCGTACATGGCAAGCTGCGCCACCCTCGGCTACTGGCGGTGAATGAAACCGGTGACTAAAACAAAACCATCCACAGATTACGCAGATTACGCAGATTCGAGTAGATCTGAATCCGTGAGGATATTCATTGTCAGTCCTTTTGTTGTGAGGTAAATAAATCGTGGACATTTTCGTAGAGGGTTGCTGCCGCGTCACGTCAAATATTTCTTTGGTCCGTTAACCTTTCTTACGTTTTGAATCTGCGTAATCTGCGTAATCTGCGGATGGAAGTTTTGATCACCCACCCGGAAAAGGTCTTGTTTCCCAGCGACGGCATTACGAAAGCCGAACTCGCAAACTATTATGAAACAATCGCCCCACTGATGCTGCCGCACATCCGGAATCGGCCCATTACGATGGAACGTTTTCATCGGGGCATCGAGCAGCCGGGGTTCTTTCAAAAGGATGTGGTGAAGGGTTTCCCTGAGTGGCTCAAACGTGTTGAGGTGCCGAAAAAGGAAGGGACCGTACATCATCCGATTGCCAACGACGCGCGATCACTTCTTTGGTTAGCAAATCAAAACAGCATCACTATTCACGTGTGGCCGTCGCGTACCCCGAAGTTGTATAACCCGGACGTTTGCATATTCGATCTCGATCCATCAAAGGACGAAAACGAAGTGCTCTGCCAGGTAGCTATTCAACTTCGCGATCTTCTCGCCGAGCTTGGATTGCCGAGTTGGATCAAGACCTCAGGCTCGAAAGGTTTTCATATTGCGGTTCCTCTCGATTCGAAATCAGATTTCGGAGATGTAGCCAGATTCGCGCATCACACCGGCCGCCTACTGGTGCAGCGATATCCATCTACGCTCACGCAGGAATTCAGCAAAGTCGATCGCGCTGGTCGAATCCTCGTCGACACTGGCCGCAACGGCTACAGTGCGACGTTCGCCGCCGCTTATACAGTTCGAGCAAAACCGGGTGCACCTGTTTCTGCGCCATGCAGTTGGGAAGAGGTGGAAAGTTGTCGCATTGGTCCAAGAACATTCACGTTGAGAACGATGGCTGAACGAACGGCTAAAGTCGGCGACTTATGGGAGGACATGCTGAGCACGCGACGTTCGTTACGCAGACCGATGGAGAAACTGCGCAAGTTGTTGGAAGTGGGCTAAAAAAAACCGTCAAGCAACAGTTCACGTTCAAGGTACAGAACGTCAGCGAGTACTGATCTTTGGCACGTAGCACATTCGCATTGATCCGCTATGACAATGTGAGCGGAGGTTGAAAGGAAGACATACTCAGTTCTTGAGCGCCTTCATGATCTCAGCGTGAGTTTCGAGAATCATCGTTGATTGTTCCGGGTTGGGATTCAGATTCCAGTCGTCGTGGTCCCATGTGCCACCCAGTACGATGCCATCGCGACGCGGAAACATGTAGCCGGAACTCAGGTAGCAGTAATCAACTTCCGGTTGTGGCAAGAGTATTTCCAACTGACCCCGCACTGGTGTTAAAGATTCATCGTTGAAGAGCTCGCGCGAACCAAGGCCGGTGCAGTTGAATACCACTTGTTCGGGTAGTCTCCCGATCTCTTCCCGGCTCTTAAACTGCTTCACGACCACCTTTCCACCCGCGACGTAAAAGTCGCGCAACAGGGCGCTGAGGTAAATCGACGGCTCAATCAACATCGTGTGGTACTGGCGGGCGAAGGGAAAACCGAAGAACCGATCCGGATCTCTGTGAATCTCAATCTGCGGATACAAGTCGTTGCCACCTGGTAACTCACGTTCGAGCGATGCTTCGTTTCGTATGAGTTCCAGTGTTTCCGTCCAACGCACGCCATATTCATTTCCAACTAATAGTTGAAACGCTCGATTAGAAATCTGACATGCAAGCCGTAACTGCTGGGTAAACGCCGGAGTCGGCAACTCGAACACTGACGTCGGAGACCAGTGTGCGCCTGCGATATTAGACGTCGTGTTTGGTGGCAGGTCTTTCGCGTAGATGGTTACGGTTCCCGGACCGTTCTGGAAACGACGTTGCAGCAGGATCGCCGTCGAAAGTCCGCTGACGCCACAGCCGAGCACAGCGAAACGCGTGATAGGACTTCTTCGCGAGCCGGACCTCGCGTTAACAAAGTCGCGGGCTAAGTCGACCGCCAGCGAGGCGGTGCCCCAGGAAAGAGTGACGCCACCGCCGCCGTGGCCGTAGTTGTGTACGAGCAGTTTAGGTCCAAGACGTTCAGCCTTGACGACGAAGCCACTGGGTCTGAATGGTCTCAGGCCGACAACTTCCCGAATAACACGATTGCGCGCAACCTTAACGGGCGCATATCGCCTTTGGAAACTTGCGAGGCCCGCCAACCCCGACCGCGTGGATGCCCAGAGAGCTCCCGTGGCGATAGCTCCTTGAATGAAACTACGCCGATCAAATCGCCTGTTTGTCATCGTCTGTTTATTTTCACTACGGAGACGGTCTTGCAAAATAACCCGGCCGGTGGCGCAACTGCACTTTATCTTTCTGCAGCAGAGGGTTGGTTATCTCAATAACAACCTGTCTGTATGAGCCGTCGCGATTCTTATTTGTTGATGAATAGGCGAGTAAATACTGAGTGCGCAATTCTTGTTCGATCTCCGCGAAAGCTGCATTCAGATCTTCTTCTTTCTTCGGAAAGAAGGCTCTTCCTCCAGTTCGTTCAGCAATGTCGCGCAGCGTACCCTTGTTTACGCCATCTTGGTTTTCGTCGCCAATTCCTATGGCATAAATAACGGCTTCCGCTGTCAGAACGCTGTCGATGGCCTGGCTACGCGTAATGCGACTCTCAAACGCCGTGTCCCATCCATCAGTTAACAAGATGATCGCTCGCCGGCGTTGATCGCGAATAGGCTCAAGAATCAGCCGCGCAGTTAAATGCAGCGACTCCCAAATTGCGGTGGAACCTTTATCCGGCGGGCCCGGCAATCCGGGTCCACTCGGGAATCCAATCAGCGGCCTACCCGAACCGAGGTATGCAGGTAGAGCAACCTCCACGCGCTCGAGCGACTTATAAATTCCGAGAACGTCGCGGGTCAGAGGCTGTTCGAGGTATGCCATGTCCGTAAAGGGAATAACTGCCGCCTGATCTTTTTCAGATTTGAGAACGCGTTGAATGAAAAGTCGCGCGGCATTTTTCTCCCTGGGCAACGTGCGTTCTTCGGACGCGCTAATGTCAATCAGCAGCGCGAGTGCGAGCGGCCGATCTGTTTCGCGTTGAAAAGTAAATACCTGCTGAGCCTTGCCGTCCTCGAGGACTCGCAGATCTTCAGCACGGAGCGTCGTGATGAACCGGCGTTGTTTATCGGTTGCGGTTAATAAGAGGCTCGTGACGTCACTGTCAGTGCGAATAACATCGTCTGGATCGACAGGCGTTTGCGAATACGCGACGCTCGCGAAACTAACGGAAAGCAACAAAACTAACGCTTTGAAGCGTGACATAGAGTAGAGTTGGACAGTTCTTTAGTGGCTCATCGCGTAAATGACCACATTGATCCCGACCCTGTAAGCAGGCAAACCGTACTTCACCGGATAGCGCGAATCGTTAATCCATTCCCACGCATCGCCGAGATCGCTGTTACGTGAGATGAACACGACCAAACGCCCTTCCTTGTTTTCGATGCCCATGTAGTAAGGAGTGACACCGCCTTTTTCCGATGTTACACCGCGCATCGCATTATAGACATTCGGCACCTGAACAATTTCTTCGACATCCAGGTACGAATGGAACACGGGATGACTCAGCGATAGTTCTTTGCATTCGTATTCCGGCAGCACTTTCTTCATTTGTTCCTGCACGTTTTCCCACTCATACTCGCCCCAAAAATCATCGAGGAAGATAAACCCGCCGCGATTAATGTATTCGCGTAGTCTTGCGGCCTGCTCAGTGGAGAGTTCCATGAACCCCGGTTCCACTGCATAGATCAGAGGATAGTCGAAGATCCGGTCGTCCATAATTTCCAAAGCTTCCGGCCGCGGAGCAATCTTCAGGTTTGTTCCAGCCCATTCGCGCAACCCGACAATGAAGTTGTTATCAGCTTCTGGATAATCCGTGGTCCATGTGCCGCCACCACCATAACCGCGGCCATAACCTCTGTACGGCGACTCGTAGATCATTCGCACGAACGTGTACTCACCAAATGAAGCTCCCGTCGCTTCAGGCTTGATTAGCGGTGGCCGACGCTGACGGAAATTCCGAAAGTCGTCTAGACGATCCTGAGCGGCGAGTGGCGCCAGCAGCAAAGACAAGAGCACTATGGGGAAACCGAATTTTCTGGCAAACCTCTTCATAAATCGATTCCCAAGCTCCTATTGTTTCGGTCGCGCACCGGACAATCTTCTGTAGTATTCCTCAACCGCGCGTCGGTAGCGTTCTGGCGCGGCTCCTTCATCCCGCAACCGCAGGTTAGTTCGTCCGCTTTGCTGTTGCAGTTGTCGACTTATCTCCAGTTCCAATTGTCGCAGCGGCTCAATTACTTCTGATTTCAATAGCGCCGCGGTTTGCGCGTCGCCTTCCATTCGTCCATCGGCGAGTTGTTTCAAGCGTTCGATGACTTCGTCCAGTTGTCGCACCGGACCCATCGTTGTGCCACCGCGCCATTCGCGTCGGAGATCCTCAGCTTCGCGCAAACGTTCACGCCATTCGGAACCAATCTGTCGATTGTCTCCCCAGCCGTCCCCAATCGGACCCCAGGTTGGGCCAGCGTACTGTTGTCGCGACCCGTTTTGAGTGCCTCCGCCCTGCGTACCACCTCGCTGACCACCCTGTTGTTGGCCCTGCTCCGATCCTCTCTGCCCGGCACCAGACTGGCCCTGTTGACCCTCTCGTCCCTCTTGACCCTGACCCTGTTGCCCCTTTTGTCCTTCTTGACCCTGACCTTGTTGTCCCTGTTGTCGACCGGCCTGCTGATTCTGCTGACCACTGCGATCTTGTTGACCGTTGCCATTTCGACGGCTCGCGTTTTCATCAAGCCGGCGGCGAAGGGAATCAAGATTGTCAGCTAGCTGTCGTGTGCGATCGAGAGCTTCTTCCCCGCTTGTTCCGCCGGAGTTGCGTGCGCTTTGTTCTGCAGCCTGTAAACGTTCCGATACGTTATTCAAGCTCCGTTCAATCGCGCGTTCATCGGAGCGATTGCCTTGTTGTTGTCCATTGCCCAGAGCCTGTTTGCCCTCACGGATCCGATCCGACACACGATCGCGCGCAAGGGCATCTGCCGCATCTTTCAATTGTCGCGCAGCCCGTTGTTGACCTTGTCCCTGCCCAAGATTGCGTGCGGTTTCTTCAATGTCTTGTTGCAGACTGTTGACGCTATCAGCCAGCGTGTCTTTTCGTTCAGCCAACTGGTCTCGCGCTCTCTGCGAATTAGCATCCTGCCCATTCTGACCGCCGCGACGCGAGAGATTCTCCATGTCTTTAGCGATTTCTCGTTGTCGCGCCGCTGCCTGGGCGGCGCGTTGACGTAAATCACTAATCTGCTGCGCTCTACCGGACGACTGACCTGATTGACCGGATTGTCCGTTCGCGTTTCCACTTGCTTGCTGCAGTCGCTGCTGTGCCTGGCGCAAACGATCCAACGCTCGTTCGTTTTGGGTCACCGCCTCATTCGGGTTGTTTCGAGAAGACGCTTGCGCTTTCTGCATTTCGTCGGCCGTTTGATTAAGTTGCCGGCTTAGTTGCTGCAGGTCTGCATTGCGACGTTCGCGCGATAAGCGTTCCAACTCGCGTGCGGCTCGCCGTGTTTCGTCGATTAACTCCTGTTGTTCGCGTTGATTGGCGCCACCTCCGCCATTCGCCGATTGCTGCATACGACGACGTTGTTCTTCAAGCGCGCGCTCCTGGCGACGAGCGAGTTCCTCGAGACGTCGTTCGGCTTCCGACTTTTCCTGTTCTGCCTGCTGCCGCTGTGCTCTTTGAACTGTCTCGTACTGGTTCTTCATCTTGTCGAGTTCCAGCTCGAACAAACCAGCAAGCTCCTGCTGTTGTCGTTCACCACCACCGCCGCCACCGCCATTGTTCTGATTACCAAAAGCGACCTGCACTTCTCGGAAGATGGCATCCGCAGCTAGCAATCGTTGCAGCGCACGCTGTTCAGGAGGCAAAGCGTCGCGTCCCGCTTCTTTGCGTAACGGGTCCGGCGCGGCTTCCATCTCTTTTGCAGCTTGTCTCAGATTGTTGGCCACGTCAGTGAGGCGTTGATCTCCTTCAACGTCACCACCGAGTCGCCGGCGTAAGCGTTCAAGAAAATCGAGAGTGTCAGTTCTAAGTTTTTCCTGTCCGGTCGCGACTGCTTCGTAACTATCTTTGCGTTCTTGCGCTGTGTACTTGTCGCCCTCGCGAATCAATCGATGCGTGGCGGCGATTAGATCCTTCTGACGACGCGACAGAGCGTTTTGATCCTGTTCTCCTCCCTGACCTCCGCCTTGTCCGCCTTGTTGCTGCGACTGCCGATACTCCATCTCGAAAGGTTTGACCTCGATAAAGTAGATGTCGCTGGTTGTTTCGTTGGACGCGTCGCGCGCTTTGGCGTAATACGAGATGAAGTCGCCGGGCTTGAGATTGTATTCCTCGAGGAAGAAGGTGTAGGTGCCGGTGAGTGAGCGTGCTGACTCGCGTGAGAGTTGCTGTAGATTCACGCGCTTTTCTTCGCCGCCGTTCACCGCAAAGTGGAGATCCATCGAGACCACTCCGTAATCGTCTTCAGCTCTGGCCTGCGTGAAGATTTCCTCGAGATTTGTCGCCTTTTTGTCTCTACCAGGACGATCGAAAGAAACCACAGGTGGCTGATCCTCAAGCACCGAGATGTCGTACTCGTTTGAACCGCGATAGTTTTCACCATCGACGCTGACCAGTTCGATGTAGTACGTCGTGTCTCCAGCGACTGTAACGTCCCCAACGAAGTCAGGGCCTGACTGATGCATCTCGGTTTTCTTGCCATCCGGAAAAACGATCCGAGCAGCGCGCACCTTACCGGTTAGTCGAGCCGTGATTCGGGCCACAGTTCCTTTCAACGCCGCAATATCGCCCCCGTCTTCAATTGTCTTTGCGGGCAAGTTCGAGAACTGAGGGAACGTGAGCGTCAAATCCAGCTGTTTGACGTAAGGGAGATCGACAACAGTAAGTTTGAATACTTCGGAGCGCACGCTGTTTGACTCGACGAAATACTCCATCGAATCCTGAATGTTGAATACCGAATAGCGGAAATCGCTTTTGGCCTTCGCCGGCTCCATGACTTGGGCTTGCCAATCATCCTTCGAGCCGAGTGGTCGCGCAAAAACATTGGCGTTCGGCGCGTCAAAGTTTACGAGCGTGGCGATGATGTCCTGATCGGAACCTTTTGGAACTCGTGCCGTACCGGGTCTGACTTTAATACTCAAGGCTTTCGAGTCTGCCGCAAACGTTGTGGGAACGACGAGTTGGGCCACACCTTCAGAGATCTCTTTCGGGCCCCACTTCAAAACCGCTGCGAAGACAAGCACGCTGGAGAGTGCAGCTGCGCCGTACAGTTGGAGTCGCGATCGACGAATCACGCGACCGAGATCCAACGTTGCTGACGTTTCGCCGGCATCTGCAAACATGCGGTTGATGATGGCCGGTGAGATATTTCTCTGTTGTTCGGGATTCGAATACTCAACCGCGGTGACGAGTCGATCGTCGATGCCTGGCGTCCGCTCTTCAATCAGCCGGGCCAGACGCGCATCGCTGATTTTTTTCCAAAGCGGGTAGATTAGCGCGAAGAAGATCGTGGCAAGAACAGTCAACAGCGCGCCGCTACGCAGCGCCAGGAGTGCGCCATCGTTGTATCGGTACCGATGGGCCGACCAACCAGTGAGGAGCAGGACGAGTGCGATTACCGAAAGGCAAATCGCAATGCCGCGCAAACAAAGCAGAAGACGTCTGCGGGTTCGAAGCCTTCTTAAAACGTCCAGCACAGTTTGGTTGTTGTAATACATGGTTTTTCTCGTTCTCCCCAGGCTTTAGCTTGGGGACCAGCGCGACCATACTGTTAACCGTTTTAACGGTTTCTCACCTTCCGACTTCTGAGAGCTATGCAGGTAAACGTTGAAACGGTTCACTGCTTTCAAGTAACCACGAACCCCAGGCTCAAGCCTGGGGGAGATCAGACGGCAGCCGTTGAGTTCACCCGACCATTTTAACGACCTTCGTCCGTCTTGCTAAGACTGATTCCGTCAACAATAGCAGCAACGCAAGCAGTAACAGCGACCACCAGATTCTTTGCCGCCCTTCCACTTCTTCCTTACTCAAGTTTCTACTCGCGTCACCGCCTTCTGCATTTCCAGCGCCGCCAGTTACCCCCGCAACGAAATCACCGAAATTGAGCTTGGTGAAATCGCCTTCCCGGCCATCGATGTTTACGGCCGCAAAATCGGGCTGCGCACTGTATCGCAATTTGTAGAAGCCAGGCTCGCGAGCTGTGACGAGCGCATCACCTTCGGCAGTTGAACGCGTTTCCGTCAAGCGCGCTCCAGCCGGAGTGTCGATAGCCGGGGCTGTCCCATCGCGATCACGTTTGACCATGAACGTCTGTCCTAGTCCGTACCACGATCCTTCTTCACGCTGACCGACATACTTGATCATCTGATGTACAAAAGGCAGATATGCCGGTGTGAGAGGCAGATCGTTCCAGCTCGGTCCAAGCGAAGTAGTGAACGCCAACACGCGACCCTTACCCTTGCGCCATTCAGCCAACGTCGGACTTCCGTCTTCAAAACGCGCCAGCACAGCGGCAGTTGGTTGCGGCTCGGAACGTGCGTAGCCAAGCACCTGAGCAGAAGAAAGACGTCCGCTCTCGCGAAAGATCTCGAAGATCGGATGATCAAATTTCACTTCGGCTATCGCAACCGTCTCATTTGTTTTTGTCTGGACTATTTCGCGGAGGACGACGGGAGACAATTTATCCAGCGCGGAGTTGAAGGCGGTGACATCAGTATGTGGTCCAAGCGCAATAATCAGCTGACCGCCTGCATCGACGAATTTCGCGAGGCTTTGAGCCAAAGCCTGAGAAACCGGGCCCGCATCGTTGAGAATCACAAGCGAGTATTCCGGAACACCCGACGGATCGACAGCGCCCGTCGTCTTCAAGGTGAACGTGTACGGCAGCGCGTCGTTGGTTGTGAGCGCGCTTTGCAAATACAAACTGTCGCTCCGGCCGCGTGAAGCACCTTCGATGATCAGAGCCTTGGCCGGAACGTCGCGCTTTAACGTGAAGTAGAACTTGTTATCTGAAGCAAAATCGCCGCTGCTGATCTCAATAGCACAACGATTCGCACCTTCGGCGAGATTGAAATTTGTGAATTCAATTATGCGCGAGTCGCGCCCGCCAAGAGTAATCTCTCTCTTTTCCACGGTCTGATCGTTTATTTGAAAAGAGATCTGCACGCGATCACGCGGACTGTCGCTGAAGTTGTTTACATGAACTGCGAGATTCTCCAAATACTTTTGCCCGAAAACCACGCCACGTGCTTCTACGTTGGTTAGAGCAACATTCGGTTCTGAGTTGTTTCCGCCAACGTCGATGGTCTGTAGTTCAGTTGCGTTTCCGAGTTTGAACGAGGAAGTTGCGGCATTCCATCCGGCGGTGTGAAAGTCAGAGATCAGTACGATCTTTCGAGGGCCGCCGGTTTTCGTCTCGTTTAGCAGTGATTCGGCTCCCCGCAGTGCTTGTTCGTAGTCTGTACCGTCCCAGCCCGCTTCAGTGCTGTGGATGGCGGCGCGCAGTTGAGCTTTATCGGTGCTGAATCGACTGAGCACCACGTACCTCTTATCAAAGCCAAGGACTGCCAGCTGATCGGCTGTGCGAGAATCGTCGACGACGGTTTCTGCGCGCCGCTGGGCGTCCGCAAACAATTGACTCCGTCGCATGCTTAACGAAGCGTCGATGAGGATCACGGTAGCGCCGTTCGTGCTGGTGTCTTTAGCAGCACTGCCACCGGAGAAGAAAGGGCGCGTGAACGCCAGGACGATCAAAAGTATTGCAAGACATCGAAGCAGGAGAAGAAACAGATTGTGCAGCGTGCGGCGACGAATAGTCCGCTGCGGTATCTGTCGAACAAAAACAAGAGCAGGGAATTGGACCTTGCGCGCGCGTGT
>DATIBJ010000063.1:0-108278 GCA_035457565.1 Pyrinomonadaceae bacterium
GAAGTTCGATGCGGCAGTAGGTACTCAACTGGCGCGAGCAATTGATCAGGTCTTAGCAATCGACCTGCTGGTTTTTAAACCCATCTGCTGGAAGCGGGCAACCGTTCTGCGTCGGTATCTCTCTTCAAAGGGCATCGCGTCTCGAATACTGTTCGGCGTTCGGAATGATTGTAGCGGAAAGGTTGAGGGTCACGCGTGGCTCGAGTCAGGCGGAATCCCAATCCTCGAATCGCAGCCCATCGATTACGTTGTTACTTATAGCTTTCCTTCAAACGCTCCGTGCACGACTGAACTCGCGCTGATGTCCCGCGATCAAAAATAAGGACGATTCGCCATTGCGCGCTCGTGTCTATAGCAAGCGCTGAAGGTGAACGATAAAGAAAAGGGAGAGATACATTGTATCTCTCCCGGTTTGAGCATTTGAGTTCTAGAGGTTGGTTACGGCAGCGCTTCTACGTTGACGAAGAACTTAAAGCTGCCGGTCTGTTGAATGCCAAGTAAGAATCGCACATCGACTGACGCTCCATTTGCTATTGGAGTTGCCAACGTGACCACCCCAGCTGACATTGAGCTATTAAAGCCTCCGCCGTTTGGTTGTGAAGGAGGTTGCTCGAGAGTCGTGCCCTGAACAGTCACATTGCTGGTACCCGAACCGCAGGGAGGCCGATCGACGGTAACGACAACTGCTGTCGACGTCCGCGGTCGCAAGTCGGCAATGCCTGACGGCGCTGGGAAGGTCGTGATGTCAACCACTCGGAATCTGAGCCTGGTAACGTTACCGCCAGTGTTGTTGACAACGGTTCGTCGGATATCAAGAGTGCCAAAGGTCGAGTTGTTTGGAGGGTCACTGGTGAAATCCCGAACGCGATTCGGTGGGCTTGCTCCAGCAACGCAAATATCCAAAAAGTTAACGGCGAAGCTCGCGTTCCTCTCAATTGGTGAGCTCAAGTTCTCTGGCCCCGGCGCACCCAACCGTTGACCCGCGCCTGCCGACGTGCCGTTAGTATCGACGAAGATAAAATCAGCTGCGTTGTTGTTTGAATCTTGGACCAGGCCGCCCGCCGGACAAACTCCGAATGTCGTAATCGAACCGCCCTTCCCGCAGTTATCTCTATAGAACGAGTAGTCGATTGAGAATGGAGTCAACGCAGGGTAGCCAGTTCCTTCTTTGTAAAGCGTATTCGCTTCGGACGTTGAACCGACCGCATCGAACCGGTTCGCGAGTGTATAGCTGCCACCACCGGTGTTGTTATTGAAGAGCGCGATACCAGCATTGTCTGGGATATCAGTGGTGTAGGTAGCATCGCCTGTAGCGGTGGTACCGTTGCCGGCGGGATAGGAGGCCAACGAGTAGCCTACAGAGTTGACACACAAGTAATGCCCCTTATTCGGAATGACAGTTCCGTTGGGGATCGAGCAGCGGGTGGTGCCATCAGAAGCTGCAACTCCGTAACCGGTTCCACTGAGCGCCGTTACCGTGTGATCCGCACCAGTGGCGTTCATGATTTCAATGAACTCGTCGGTCGCACCGTTTGGTCCGCGCACACGAAACTCGCTAATCACGAGGGTGCTTGCATTCACCTGGGCCTCTCCGCCCGCGCGACCGCTCGGAAGAATCCTCAGTCCACCAGACCGGGAAGCTGACACGGTACCCCGGCTAACGGCAGGAGCTGTCGGAACGCCTAACTCACCGACGAGTGGTGCAGCAGTAGCGGGGGGTGCCGGCGCTGGCTGGGACGCCCGTACGATGTTATCGGGCGATATCACGATTGTAAGCGGAGCAACGACTGGCGCCTTCTTGCGTTTCTTAGTTTTCTTTTTGGCTTGGGTCTTATTGGTCGGACCAGCTGCGCTCTGAGCGCTAGCCTGTTCCGTCCCTCCTGTAAATACAACGAGCAGTGCAAACAGAGCCGCATAAGCTATTAAGCGACTGGCAAACTTAAACATTGTGGGTTTTCTCCTTGAGACTGATGGGGTTAACCTTGAGAAGCTTGAAGCAAAACTGCAGCCTTTCGGAAAGTAGCACGCAGGTTTAGGCTCCGTCAACGAATTTCCCCAGACACAAAAAAGGAAGGATACCCTCGGTATCCCTCCCTATGGACCATCAAATCTTAAAGATAAAAGGCTACGGCATACCCCTTTTGGACCACTAAATCCTCAACATAAAAGCTACGGCAGAGCTTCTACGTTAACAAAAATCTTAAAGCTACCAGTCTGCTGAATCCCCAGTAAGAATTGAAGGTTAATCGAAGCGCCGTTGGCTAGCGGCGTACCGATTGTGACCGTTCCCGCTGAGAGTGATCCATTAAAAGCAGAGCCATTAGGCTGTGTTGGAGGTTGTTCGAGCGTTGTGCCTTGAACAGTCGCCGTGCATGGCGGGGTCGCGGGAGCTCCGGTCGCCGCACACGTTGCTGAATCGTTTATTCCTGCCACTACAACCGCGACTGACGTTCGTGCCCGCAAGTCAGCGAATCCGCTCGGAGCCGGAAAGGTGGTCTGATCGACAATCCGAAACCGCAACCGAGTCACGTTGCCGCCAGTTTGATTGACCCAGCGTCTTCGGATTGACAACGTACCAAACGTTGAATTGTTTGCTGGATCACTCGTGAAGTCGCGAACTCTGTTAGGTGGGTTCGCGGCCGCAACCGTAGCGTCTAACAAATTGGCTGCGAAATTGGCATTGCGCTGGATGGGCGACGAGAGATTCTCTGGCCCAGGCGCCCCCAACCGCTGGCCTGCCCCGGCGCTAGTGCCATTCGTGTCGACGAAAACGAAATTCGCTGCGTTGTTATCCGTGTCGACCGGCAGACCGCCAGATGGGCAAGCTCCAAAGGTCGTGATCGATCCTCCTTTTCCACAATTATCTCTGTAGAAGGAGTAGTCGATTGAGAATGGAGTCAGCGCGGGATACCCTGTGCCTTCCTTATAGAGAGTATTCGCTTCGGAAGTAGAACCCACAGCGTCGAGGCGGTTCGCAAGAATATAACTCCCGCCGCCTGTATTGTTATTAAACAATGCTATGCCGGCGTTATCTGGAATGTCAGTCGTGTACGTGGCATCAGCAACCGCATAACCGGCTAGTGAATAGGCCGCGGAGTTAGCACAGAGGTAGTGGCCACGATTTGGAATAACAGTTCCATTAGGAATGGAACACCGGGTCACGCCATCAGAGGCGGCAATTCCGTAACCCGTACCACTTGCTGCTGCTACGGTGTGATCCGCACCACTGGCGTTGTAGATTTCAATGAACTCGTCCTGAGCACCACTCGGTCCCCGCACGCGGAATTCGCTGATTACGAGTTGACCGGCAGTTGCTACGGTCGCCTCTCCGCCTGGTCTTCCAGTCGGTAGAATTCTTACTCCGCCAGAGGAGCGAGATGCTGACAGCGTCTGTCGACCGATAGCCGGTGCTGTCGGAACCGGTAACTCCCCGACGCTTGGTTCAATGGGTGATGCAACAGGTGCCACAGCCGGCTGCACGACGCTCTGAGGCGAGATCATTACTGTGAGCGGAATTACCACCTGGGCCCTCTTCTTAGTCTTCTTAGTCTTCTTTGTCGACTTCTTTGCCTTGATAGATTTATTTGCTGGACCAGCTACATTCTGGCCGGCCGCCCGTACTGTGCCTTCTGCCGCCACAACAAGCAGTGCAATCATCGCAGCACAAGCGAAAGAGCAACGCGCAAGCTTCAGCATTTCTTTTCTCCTTTGGAACGAGTGACCTTGAGAAAATGAGGTAAAACCGTTGGGGGAACGGGAAAATTAACACGCAGTCCGTATGCCGTCAACGAAATTTCGTAGGGGCTTTTCGGCCTTGTAAAATACGACGTCTCTAATGACTGACGTCCCCATTTGACGCGGTTGGGGCTCGTGCTAAGCGCTATTCACGCTTGATGAGTTTGTTGGATTCCAGGTTTCGAAGCAGTTCTTCGACACTCGCGCGTGCGTGTTCTACGGAAACTTCATAGGTGCTCTCAATTCGGGAAACGATCTCCTCAATTGTGTTTCCTTTCTCCAAGCCGCGCCAAACAATCGAGCCGGTCTCGTTAAGCCGGTAGTACTGCTTTGAATTAAGATCAACAAGTATTCCTTCTCGACCGTTGAAATCTGTGAATATGACGTCGTTTAGGGGAGTTATTTTCACGGAATGCATTTCGTTCCTTTTTAATCAATTGCAAAACGTGAGGGCCAGACTCAGATTACTTCAAACCAATCACTTGGGGTACTGCCGTGAAACTTCGACGAAGACATTCGTAATCAAGCAACGCCCACTTTTCAACCGCTTCAACCACATGAATAGAGGCTGCTGCCTTCTTGTCCGCAGAGTCGGGGCGAAAAGAGCGCGCGGGATCTTTTGAATGCGAAATCAGCGACTTCTCAATGGCAACCGTTTCATGCACCGACGGTGTCACGCCAAAGAAATCGAGTATTTGTTTTAGGGTTTGAAGTGAAAGTTGACTGTAATCAATGAGAAGCGTCGAACGGTCGCGGGCGACACTTTGAGCTGCAGCATAATAACGGCCTAACGCCCGCGCACAGAATTCTTCAGCGGAGATTGCCGCCAGCTGGTCCACGTCAACTCCGACAATCGCGGCTGCCGCTCCCGGATTCGATTCGGCGCTCATCCATTGCGGACGGTTCCGGAGATTCGACACAGTGATCTCCACCGGATCTCTAAGCAGGATCAGAAACGGAACGTCGGGCCATGCCTTACGAAGTGATTCGATATGCAGGATGCTTGTGGATGCGAACTTTACAAAGTATCGCCTCAACGCGTTGTGTGGATGCCTTGCGAATGATTGCACTGCCGCACGAATAAGCGACAAATAGACCAGCTCTTTACTCGAGCCTGGATCCGCATCGGTAAATAAACGCGAGACTAACTTATCAACAACCGGTGCCTCGGCGATTACCCGCGTCGAATCCAACGCTCTGCACGCGTTAGCGACTACAGTCGAACCGCATCTGGAAGTATGAAAAATTAGTCCCGCAGGATTGGGAGGCGAAGCTGCTGCTACCTGCAAAAGTGCACCTGGATCTGTGAACAATGATTCAAGACCAGGATCGGTTTGGCGTACGCGCTCAACCGTTTGATAAAAGAATGGTTCATCGAAACCGACGTCCGGCATTCTGAGCCATTCAATTTGCGGTTTGCCATCACGGATAACAGCATCAATCGGAAAGAAGGGGTCTAATTGGTCAGCCACCGGCGCGTTCATCATTCGGTTTTAGATAGCGCCCAACACAGGAAGTGCTCGAGGAGTTGCAGCGTCAGTTGTAGCAGCCTGCCGCCACGGGAGTTTTCCCATCGTGTCGAGACAGAACAAACAGGGCGAAGCCGTATACAAGTCTAACGGTAGATTATGAGTCGCGACGTCATGCAAATGATTTGCCCGCGCGATCAGTTTAGCAGCAGCGACCTTCGACAGTGCCGCGTAGGCACTGGCGAAGTCTTCCTGATTCAGATCACCCGCGACGTCTTCTTCACCAATCCCACTGCGATAGCCTGACAGATTGCAGCAAAGCGACAAGCGGCCTCGATAATCAACATTAGCGCTAACGCCGATCAGCGCCGAACATGGCGGCGCGGGATCCAAGTTTTGATAACCCACGTCGATTCCGATCTTCATTTTGAAGATGCGCGACAGAATCGCAATTTCCTTTTCGGCTTGCGAGCGTTCGTCCAGGTTGAGAGCCGAGGTGTTCGCAACGTCAGCAGACGTTGGTGTTACATGCGCGAAGTGGAGAGCGGCAGCGCCCATTCGCGCGGCGAACAAAGCAAGCTGTTCAAGCTGCGGAAGTGTATCGCGCCGGATAACAACCTTGAGCATGAACGGAAGTTCACCAGCGAAGCAGCGTGAAAACGCCCGAACCAGTCGAACAAACGACCCTTCACCGCGCCACTTATCGTGTAGCTCTCGAGTTGCACCATCAATACTGAAAGCGACGTGCGTAACCGCACTTCGGTGCGTGAGAAGTTTGGGCCAGATCTTCTCAAAATTCCAACCGTTAGTAACGAAACTGACCTTCAGGTTATTTGACTCGGCGATTGTGAGAATCTCATCGAAGCGAGGGTGTAGTGTCGGTTCACCGCCCGTAAAATTCAAGTGGGTGATTCCGATTGCTTCGCGCGCCTGACGGACTATCGATTCCAGCAACTCAGGCGCGAAAAACTTTGCGGTCGTATGGTAAAGAGCGTCGTCATCACGCAAACAATAACTGCAATGTAAATTGCAGATGTTAGTGAGTTCGACGCTAAGCCGACGCGGGCCGTAGCCCGCACTCTCGAAGTCTGGCTGAAGCATTAATCCCTCGAATACGCCTGGTAGATGAGATCCGATGCAAGACGCGGATCGTGCAACACGTCGGTTCCGGCAAGGATATCAAAACCAGCCGTTTCGCGCGCTAAGCGACCAAGCACGGTGAGGTGATCGCTCGCTGAATTTGCGTCGTAACAAGCCCAGGGACAAAGCTTCAATAAACGCGACATAGCTTCGGACTGGCTCAAGCGGACTAATCGCGTCGCCGGCTCGCGCGTAATGGTCGAGAACAGCACAACCGAGGGTTTCGCGGCCTCGATTTGGTGACCCGAGAAGAATTCTTGAGGCGTGAATCGCGCCTTCCGACTATCTGGGAGAGGCTTTGTTTGCATATCCGGAAAAGCAGCGACGGTTGCAGCGGTTAAGGCAAAGAACTGTCTGAGCGCTACTGCTTCAACACCTGCGGCGTCATTGCGAAGGATCAGCGTGTCGTCTGTCAGGTAGGCCCATCCAGCTGCCGCAAGCTTTGCAGTCAAGGTCGACTTTCCACTGCCTGATGGACCAGCGATCAATACTGCACCGGTTTCATCGGGGGGAACAACAGCCCCACTATGAATGTCATATAGGCCACAACGACGTAAGGCGGCGGAAAAGGCTTGCGATAGAACTCGCGACAAGGTAATCGAGTCAAGATTCTCCGGACGACTGATCCAAACTGTTACTTCAGAGGAAGAATCAGTCCTAATCAGCGAACCATCAAACTCAAGGAAGAAAGTTTTTTGATCAGTGTGGCAGGTACCGGCTTCAGAGATGGAAAACTTTGAAAGGTCGGTCGGTATGTCAGGCAAGACGGGGCCTGTGCTGATATTCAACGTCGCATCTGGCGGACCGTGACCGTTCTCCAGCGGACGCATAAACCAGCCAGCAACCAGTTTAGAAGCAGCTTCGTTGGACCAATCGTCGAAGGTGTGGATTGAAAAAACACGACCGGCGATTGAATATATCCTCTTCAACGCCGGTCGTGAAAGCAAGGCAGAAATCCCTTGAACAATCTCTTCTCTAACTTATCTCGCGAAAGTGGCACAGTCGCGCCTAGTTGGTTACGCCGCTCGTCGCCGACTGAAAGAACGTGGTGGCTTCCAGCACATCAACCGCTGCAGACAGTTCAGGCTCAATGAAAGGCTTCTTACTCTGAGAAACCTCTTTATTGACGCTGGATTCAACTTCATTCTGATTTTCGCTAAGACACTCGTTTTGTTTAGCCAAGGTTAGGCGCCTCCTCGAGTCATTAAGTGGGTATATTAATGTCCTGTACGGACGAATGGCAACACAAATTTAGACCACCCAGTAAGTTACGATCTTCGAGTACAACTCAAAGATTCGGCTGTGCGGCCCTTGTGGCCTGAGGTAAAACCAAACGCAAAGCTCGTCTTTCCGCGTGTGCTAAATCAGCGCGCAAAAACAATTGAATGTTGGGGGAAAGTTGTCGAACAACATCTTCAACCGGCATCTTGTTCAGCTCGACATCGACGATCTCACTCGTATCAGCCTGGATGTCGACAGGGATTCCGAGTTCTTCGCCGATCTTTAAGAGCACAAGAGCCAGCGGCTGTTTCTTCGCCTTAACGCTCATAAGACTGTTGTCATATGAAACCTTTAATGGCGCTTCTTCCCGCTTCTTGCGCTCCTCCTCAGTGTCTGGCTCAACACCTTCTTCGGTATCACCCTCAATCAGCATTGATTGTGTCGAACCGGTCACAACGGCTGTAGTAGATGGCTCCGGTTGATCAGCTGCGTAAAAGAAAACGCCAAGTGGACGCGGGGGGGCGCCGGACTCGGTGCGAATTTCGTAATCAATATAAACGGCGGGAGCAAGCAACTGCATCGCGGGCTCAAGGGTGAGCTCGCTGAATTCTGTTGAAATAACTTCTTTCTCAACGCCTGCGCCGACGAACACAGGTATTTTCAGTTTCTTGGAAAGTGCTTCTCCGATCTCAGCAAGTTTTGCTTTCTCGGCTTTGAGTGAGACGTTGAGTATGGGTTCGGTTTTGACCAAAAGAGTGAATGCAGGCTTTTTTGGACTGGTTTTCTTGTCTTCGGTCTTCGGTGCCTGGGACGCTTGCTGCGCTTGTTTGGAATCCTGATTCCCCGGGGCCTTTTCTTGTGCACCGGCAGCGCCGAAAGTCGTTATCACTCCCAGAATCAGTAGTCCAAACCACTGCCCAGAAATGAAGTTAGTATTTCTCTTCACTCGGTATTCCTTTTTCTTTTTGCTCGCTTGTTTCCTTTGGACTGACCTATTGCCCGAGTCCGTGAAACTACCACGAGCAAGGAAACGCAGTCAAATTTTTGTACAAGTCCGACGAATCGCTGTTGATTTCAGCGTTTATCGAACATGAGCAGACGCACAGGTCGGATGAGGTAATAAGCGAAGGAGAGGGGCCGCGGAAGATGGATCCCAAGATCTCTATCCGTAGGTCTCAACATAAACGCGAAGTACCGAGCGCGGCCGCGCCAACTTGTACGTAAGTTGAAGTTGAAGCGGAAGATTTGACTGGGACTTGCCGGTACGTGCGTCGTACCACTGAACAGTCTAGGAATAATCACTTCAGCAATCTTCTGCAGCTGTGTGTCGGTTGTGAGTTTCGATCTGATTTCTAGCGGGACATTAATGTCAAACAAACGATCAGCCAGGAACAGCCCAAGGTAGAACATCCGTTCGCAATCGGTTGACCGGGCGCGATCAATCAGAGATGGCCAATCGATTTTGCGACGAGAGATTAGCTCGGCAATATCGCAAACCCATGAAAGTCGTTCCCAGATGTGCCGAGAACCGTGAACACAGAGTGAGAACATTAAGTCATCGACCGACATTGAATTGACGGTCTCGCCGTTCAAGTCAATTTGGATCAATCTTTCCCACAACTCGTCAGCGGATACAGCCCGGGCAAAAAGATCCGATGCTACTTCCCAGTGAAGCTCAACGATAGTCCGGCCGTTATCGCGCTTGAACTGTATGTTGTGTTGAGTTTGTAAGAGTAGCGTTTGCTGATCGACGTTGAGAACGCATTCATATCCAGCGTTCAACAACACATCGCGCGCAAGTAACACATCATCCCTTTTGACAATGATGTCGAGATCTACGAAACGACGCAGTGCGAGATTCTCGTACGCAAGCACCGCCAGCACTGGTCCTTTAAAAGGAATCGATTCGATTCCCGCGTCATTCAACGCTCGAATGAGCGCGTTCAACTCCGATGTCAGCACAAGGTTGCGCGCGACGTTTTCCTGATAACTTGTTTTGAATTGAGCCATCCATTCGGGAGGAACAAGCTCAGCCGCGAGTGTTTGAAGCTGGGTGTACACCAGGGGAACGACAGAGTGTCGGCGCGCCAGTTGAAACAGATACTCCCAATCAATTTTTTCGGATAATAAAACACGCGCGCGCGACGAGACGGTCGCGTCCGCTTCGGTCCTTGCACAACACACCAACAGCTCGTGCTCAGGACGGTCTGTACTGGCTTCGTTAATCAACATCCAGTAATGAGGGAAGGCAGTAGGATATACCTACTGCCTTCGCGTTCCGACGGATTTCTCGTTTTACTGCGCTCGTGAGTTTTGCGCGGTTGTTGTTTGCTGGCCGAAACGGGAGTCGCTGATCGCAACATCAGCCCGTTCCCACGACTTCTTAAAACGTGCTTCGACGAGTGCAGCCTCATCCTTCTTTCCCTGCGCCTGCAAAGCTTGCATCAATCCATACAACGACCAGCCGTTGTTTCGATTGCGTTTCAAATCTGCCCAGTAAACTGTCTCCGCTTCGGCAGCGCGGTTCGCTTGCAGTAGTACGGCAGCAAGGGCCTGGCGAGGCGGATAGTGCCACTCGGCGGGTTCGGTATACACCAGGGCATCTTCCAATCGGACAGCACGCTCGAGGTGTGCGATAGCTTTGTCATAATTCTTCCGCGCCGCTTCAATCTCACCAGACAGTACTTCTGGCGCGATCGACAGCACTGCCAAACCGGTGTTCGGTGAAAAGAGTGGTTGCTCGAGTGATTTATCGGTCAGAAGTTGCTTTATTTTCGCGAGTTCCTGATCGGCTTTCTCTAAGTCGCCTTTTCGAACGAAAGCGATACCGCGCGCGTAGTGCCAGATGCCGCGGGCATATGGACTGAATTCCGGCGGCTCTGGTTCGCGCAACATCTCGTCCCATTTTCCGAAACGCGTTAGCGCGTAGTACGGCACAACCCGAAATATAGCCATCAGTGAAACTTGTTTCAGGGCCTCGTCGGGAACCTTTGAAGCAGCCTTGCGGGCAGATTCAATCGCGAGCTTGCTCCGGCCATCAGCAGTAGCAGCGAACCACAGGAAATGAATGTTGTGTGGGTAGTAACCCATCGGGTAGAGACCCTGGGCGTTGCATTGCGCGATATAGTCTTCATCGGCCTCAATCGCCATCAGATTACTGCGAGCTGCATCGGCATAGCGACCTACTCGTTGATAGATATGAGCGGGCATGTGGACCATATGCCCTGCCGCCGGCATCAACGTGAGCAGACGATCCGCAGCACCTTCAGCTTTATCGACTTTCTCGGTCGATTCCATGAGATGAATGTAAAGGTGCAGCGCGCCGGGATGCAGCGGATTCTTCTCAATTACTTTCTCGATTACGGTGACGACTTCCGCCATCCCTTCGTAAGGCTGACCATCGCGGCTCCAATATCCCCACGGACGGAGATCCATCATCGATTCCGCATAGAGCGTCGCCGCATCGAGATCGTCTGGAAATTGCTGGTGCAGTTTACGCATAGCGGCCGCATATGCCTGATCGCGTTTGGCCCGATCGGCTGCATTACCTGAGTAGCGTTCGACAAGAGCATCAATGTAGGCCTGCTCGCGTGGCGAGGCCTTCGACTTAAGCGAAACCGCCTTCTTAATTAATTCGAGAGCACCGGGCTCGGCGTTTGGATCCATCAGAGCATTGATGTTTGGACCAAGCACGAGCGCCTGTCCCCAGTAGGCCATGGCCAGGTTCGGATCTAATCGTGCTGCCTCTCGAAATGCCCTTCCCGCTTCCGCGTGGTTGAAAGCGTATGAAAGATTGAGGCCCTGATTGATAAATGCCTGCGCATCGCGGTTCGATGTAGTTACCGGAAATCTGTAATTGCCCAGTTTCAGCAAGCGCGGCGCCAGTGCCCCTGTTGGCCCAGGGCGGTCCTGTTCCGGTTTCTTGTAATGAACATGGCCGCCTCCCATTTTCGAGTCTTGGGCGAGCGTTATTTGTTGAGATACACCAAACGTCATGCCAATAATCATTACGATCACAAGCAGCCGGGCTGAAATGATAAAGCGAAGTAATCCTGACTTCTTCGGTGCATCTGTTTGTATTGAAGATATTGGATTCATGGCGTATCTCCTCCTTCGAAAAACCTTGGGGATCCGGACCCGTCGGATGCGGATATTACCGCGGTGTTAAAGGTTGGCTCAAGCAGTTCTCACCCATCTCAACAGCATTCCCTCATATGCTAACGCGTAATTCAATGTAAGGAAGGTAACTGGAACTTGAAGATTAATTCCTACAGAATCGGGAGCGTTAGCAATCGGCCTGATCCTCGGGCTAGCCAGGTCGCCGGTCGCTACTGCTACCTATTCGTTTACCTTCAACACAGCAAGGAAAGCTTCCTGCGGAATTTCTACGCGGCCGACTTTCTTCATCCGCTTTTTGCCCTCTTTCTGCTTCTCGAGGAGCTTTCGTTTGCGCGTGATGTCGCCGCCGTAGCATTTCGCGATAACGTTTTTACCAAGGGCCTTCACCGTTTCTCGCGCAATAACCTTGTTGCCGATCGCAGCCTGGATAGGCACTTCAAAGAGTTGGCGCGGTATAAGCTGTTTCATCTTTTCCGCAAGTGCGCGACCTTTTGGTTGCGCCGTGCTTCGATGAAGAATCAGAGAGAGCGCGTCGACGGGCTCGCCCGCAACTAATACATCGAGTTTGACTAGATCACTCTCCCAATAACCGGCGAGGTTGTAATCTAGCGAAGCATAACCACGCGACACTGACTTCAATCGATCATAGAAATCCAGAACGATCTCGTTAAGCGGCAGTTCATAAGTCAGCATCACACGGTTGGCTGTGATGTATTCGAAGCCCTTTTGCAGTCCGCGCTTTTCTTCAAGTAGCGGCAGAATTCCACCAAGGAACTCATCGGGCGTGAGGATCACTGCTCGAATCACCGGCTCTTCTATTTTTGCTATGCGACCGGGATCGGGCATCTTCGCCGGCGAATCAATATCCACCACTTCCCCATCGGTTGTTGTGACCAGATAACGCACACTCGGCGCTGTGGTGATCAAATCCAGATTGAATTCACGCTCGAGTCGTTCCTGAACAATCTCCATGTGCAGCAATCCGAGGAAGCCGCAACGAAACCCAAAGCCGAGCGCGGTCGACGATTCAGGTTCATAGAAGAACGAAGCGTCGTTTAATCGCAGCTTGTCTAAAGCATCACGCAGTTCTTCGTACTGGTTCGTATCAACGGGATAAAGACCTGCGAACACCATCGGCTTTATCTCTTGAAAACCCGGAAACGGTTCGGTCGTGGGTCTTGCAGCTTCTGTAATCGTGTCGCCAATTTGAACGTCTGCGACAGCTTTGATGGAGGCAGTTAAGAAACCAACTTCACCGACGCCCAATTGATCAATCGGAGTTGGACGCGGACGATTGACTCCAAGAGTTTCGACCTGGTGATCGCGACCGGCATTAACGAATCTGATCTTCATGCCTGGTCGAATTACTCCATCGATAACGCGAATCAAAACGATCACTCCACGATAGGAGTCGTACCACGAGTCGAAAATCAGCGCTTTCAGAGGCGCGTCTGCTTTTCCCTTGGGCGACGGCACATCTCGGACGATCGCTTCCAAAACCTCGGCGACGCCTTCACCAGTCTTTGCGCTTGTGAGAATAGCGTTGTGAGTTTCCAAACCGATGAAATGCTCAATCTGTTCGACGGCTTTATCGGGTTCCGCTCCAGGCAAGTCGATTTTATTGATTACCGGGATTAGCTCCAGATTGTTTTCAATTGCCAGGTAAGTATTCGCGAGCGTTTGCGCCTCAACACCCTGCGACGCATCGACAACCAACAGCGCGCCTTCACAGGCGGACAAAGAACGCGAAACTTCGTAGGAGAAATCCACGTGCCCCGGGGTGTCGATGAGATTCAGCGTGTAGACGATGCCGTCCTGCGCTTTGTAGTCGAGCCTGACTGCGTGCGCTTTGATGGTTATACCGCGCTCGCGTTCGAGGTCCATGTCGTCGAGGACCTGGGCTTCCATCTCTCGTTCGCTGAGCGCGCCGGTAAGTTCGAGCAACCGATCAGCAAGGGTCGACTTGCCATGATCGATGTGCGCGATGATTGAAAAATTCCGAATGCGGGAAGAATCCATCTAGTTATATTGCCGATTGAAAGAATTGCCGATTGCCGATTGCCGATTGCCGATTGCAAGTACCTTGGAGTCTGGCGCGCTCATAGCATCGATGACCTCGCTATTGGATGGTTCTTCCAATCGCAATCGGCAATTCTTTCAATCGGCAATCGGCAATCGGCAGTCGGCAATTGTCTTCAGTCGTTTATGTGCGCCTCGACATAGGCCCGGCCTTTCTCTTCCGTATTCATCTCCTGCATGAAATCGGTATTCTGGATGAGCCAACCAATATGGTCCTTCGCAAACTCCCGATAAGCCTCATTCGGCGTTCCATCGGCGTCGGTCAATCCGAGTTTCTTCCATACACGGACCATCGTCTCAGTATCTTTTGTCACAGTCGCAGCAAAATAAAGCTTGTGCTTGTCGTCATCAGACATGCTACTGCTGCTGTTTGGAGTAGTGTCGGAATTAGTGTCTGCGCTACTGGTATTAGAGTTAGAGTTAATATTGAAGTTGTAATTCGACTTTCGGGTTGAAAACGGAGTGGTTGTGCGCGAAAAATACCAAATCACGCCGCCGGCAATAGCCACCACAATTAAACCGAGACATCCGGCGCCGCCACATCCGAGTGCAATCTTCTGGTTTCGATTCATTCGTCACCTCTTAACATTGATGATTGATGATTGATAATTGATGATTGATGATTGATGATTTCAGTCACCAATCTTCAATCAACAATCTTCAATCTTCAATCTTCAGTGCCTTACTTCGTTTGCATCCATGAAATACAGCCTGTCAAATGTCTTCGCATAGTCTCCACGTTATCGTGGTGTATATCACCATGTCCGGGTAGTACCCACTCAAAGTCGTAATCCAGCAGCTTCTTCATCGACTCAATCTGCTCACTCCATGAGTACCAGGCTACGCTGCGGAAAGCGGTGAGTGTATTTCTATTCGGGGACCATGCTAAATGATCGCCGGTAAAAAGAAACTTGCTGCGGTAAAGATAAACGACGTGGCCGCGAGTGTGACCTGGCGTTGGGATAGCAATCAAATCGTCATCAAGCTTGATCGGCTGCTGTCCTTCAAGAACCTGTTCGACACCAAGGCGGCGCGCGCCATCAGCTGCATGCATGATGCGAGTGCAATCAAATCTTTCTCTGAACAATTCGTGATCGGCGATGTCGTCTCTGTGTGTTAGCAGCATTCGCTTCACCCCGCCCAGCGCTTCCACGCGTTTTATTAACTGCGTGGCAAATCGCGGCGAATCGATCAGAAGGTTGCCGCCTTCACTATCAGGTCGAGTAACAAGATAACTCCAACCTCCGAAGCTCGACTCTGAAGTAAATCCGCAGAAGTAGACGTTGTCATCGAGGTGAAGGGGAAAGGCGTCGATACCGATCCGGGCATCGTGTTTTTCGGTCGTGCCGATTGAGCCTGTCGGACACGATACCAGCGCCATCATTGCGAGTTTGTTTTCTTCGAGCGTGGCCGGTTGGCGATAAACGCTGCACTGCTCACCATGATCGCGGAAGACGGTAGGCGCGAGTTGGCTGCACGTGTCGCAATCGATACACGTGGAGTCGACGAAAAAATCGCCCGGCACGTTTTCCGGCAGACGCAGTTGTAGATTCGCCATCGATCTGCATATTGGAGCATTGAGGGGTAAGGTTCAAGTGAGGGAAGAGGGAATATGGAAAGAGGGGAACTGAGGATTGATGATTGTTGATTGTTGATTGTTGATTGTCGTCAGCAATTGGCTAATTAACTTGGGATTGGCAATCGTCAATCTTCATTCATCAATCTTCAATCATCAATCTTCAATCATCAATCATTTCCCCTTTTCCAGTTTCGCTCGTTAAAGATCAAACTCATTAATTAGCCGGTGAAGATACGACCGACTAATACCCAGTCGCTTGGCGGCAGCGACCTTGTTGCCGTTTTCAGCATTCAAGGCGTTAACAATCATTCGTCGCTTGAGAGCAATAACGGCGCCTTCCAGACTTGATTCGTCAACTGCACCATCAGTTAACGGAACTGAGCGCAACATCTTCTCCGGAACGAACTCGAGTCCTAAACAGGGAGAGCGCTCAAGCACCACTAGCCGTTCGATCAGATTCTCCAGCTCGCGAACGTTGCCCGGCCACTCGTAATCCTGCAAGACGTCCAGCAGTATCGGATCGATTTGTGGAGTTGGTCGTGAATGTTTCTGTGCAGCCTTCTCAGCAAAGTGCGCCGCCAGCATCGGAATATCGTCCTGACGTTCTCTTAGCGGTGGCAGCAATAACGGAACAACATTCAGCCTGTAGAACAGATCCTGCCGGAACCGCGACTCTTCTACTTCCTTTTCCAGATCTCTATTGCTCGCTGCAATCAAACGAATGTCAACCGTAAGCGTCTTCGTACCGCCAACTCGTTCGAACGCTCGCTCCTGCAACACACGCAGCAACTTCACTTGAATTGCGGGACTCAACTCGCCGACCTCATCAAGGAACAATGTCCCGCCATCGGCCAGCTCAAAACGTCCCTTGCGCGACTGGGTTGCGTTTGTGAATGCGCCTTTTTCATGTCCGAACAATTCGGATTCAATCAACGTCTCCGGAAGCGCCGCACAACTCACCGCCACAAATGGGCCGGCAGACCGGGCACTCTCAGCATGAATCGCGCGCGCAAGCATTTCCTTGCCCGTGCCATTCTCACCAGTCAGCAAAACTGTCGCCGTCGTTGTTGCAACAGAGCGCGCCTGTTTCAAAACATTTTCCAGCGCCTGGCTCGTACCGAAGAGATTCGAAAAACCCGGTGGGCGCCCGAGCTGATTCCGCAAACGTCGATTCTCGATTTCGAGTTTGCGGAGCCGCGCTGCCTGATTGACGATGTGCAACACTTCGTCTGGATCGAGTGGCTTCTCAAAGAACCCGTACGCACCTCTGCTGACTGCTTCGAGCGACGCTCGTCGCGCATCGCTGCCCGTAATCACCACAACCTGCAAAGGCGGATCCGGACTACGCGCCGCTTCAATTAAGGCGAGACCTTCGGCGATGTCGTCGATGCGTGGCGGTAAGTGCAAATCCGTGACGACTACGTCGATCTGTTGTTCGTCAACTAACCGAGTCGCTTCTTCACGCGAGCTGGCTTGCAGCACACGATACTCCGAGCTCAGCGCCCAATAAAGACCGCTGCGAATCGCGTCGTCATCATCGACGACCAAAACAGTTCCTTTGACTTGAGGTTGCTCAGTCATTCGTTCTGTTGACGTACCACTCCCCCGGACCGCATGAAACACATCGATGTGTACAGGTACCTAAGCGGGGTCGGAACCGCTATTAGCGAGGTCAGTTTGCGAGGGTCGCCTTCGTGGGCGACCTTCACTGTCGTCCGTCTGAATGGTTCTTGAAAAAAAGTAGAGGAGCTTGCCGCGCTCCGTGCCGATAAGTGGATAAGAACCTATCCGGCATCGGATGGTAGCATGATGCGAAAAGTCGTTCCAACGCCCTCAACCGAATCGACTTCAATTGTGCCGCCGCTCGCCACAACGACCTCCCGGCAGGTGTAGAGGCCAAGTCCAACTCCGGCTTGCTTCGTCGTTCGAAACGGACGAAACAGATTCTCTTCCAAAAACGACTTGCTCATCCCACATCCGGTATCGCTAACAGTGATTAAAGCCTGCCCCTCCGGGGTTGTCTCTGCTGCGATCGTGAGCGTTCCGCGTTTCTCTGTCATTGCTTCGAGCGCGTTCAGGATCAGGTTTTCGAAAACCTCGTGGATCCGATCTGTATCGACTACCGCAAATAAGTTCGAAGGAAGCTTCACATCAAGCGTGTGGCGATCGGCTGCGGGTTGAGCTGTCTCCTTTACCGCTCGCTGCAGAATTGGAGCAATGTCAGTACGCCTCGGCATTTTCTGTTCACCGCTCAAACTGGTGACCGGCCGCGAGAGGCGCGCGACTAATGCTCTTAGTTTGTTAGTCGCACTTGTCAGTGACTTCATTGCGTCGACCCGAAACTGCTCATTGTGGAAGTGGCGTTCCATGTTCGAAACGATCAACGACAGTGCCTCGATCGCATTTTTCAAGTCGTGCGTTAGCATCGCGGAAAGGCGGAAGAAGGATTCAAATTGGCGTGCTTCAGCTTCGCGCGTGTACTGGGCGCGCATGCGTTCGGCGAGGATGTTCAAGTTATCAGCCATTGAGCGCGCGTCGTCACTCGAGCGAACTTCAACCCGCTGATCCAACTCGCCCTTCGCAACAGCATTCAGGGCTTGGTTAACTCGAACAATTCCACTCGATCGGCGTCGAGCCTCACGATCAATCAATAGCGCCAGCACGAATGCCACGGCAACAGCAACGGCGAGGCCGGCGATTCCCCAGCGATGCGCACTCGAAGCGACTGCTGACCTGTCGCGACCAATGGCGATCTCGATATTCAGTCGTGGCAAGGGCGCGAAAGCGACGACGTAGTCACCTCCATTCTCAACTTGCAAGCGACGAGTTCCACTCCCGAGCGACCTGGCTATGTCAACTAATTGCGGAAAGACGTTGCGCATTGACTGTCCGTCGAGCGAACGTTGCGTGTGATGAAGAACTCGTTCGCTGTTGTCCCACGCGACGACAAGAGTTTCCTTCGACGGATCACTCTGCGCGCTTGCAAAACCGCCGGCCCGATCCACCAGGATTTCTGAGAGGTCCAATTCACCGAGCAAGATGGCTCCGCCCGCCTTGCTATCGTCGCTGTAGATTGGCGACGCATAGCGCCACACGGAAGTATTAGATACCTGCGAGAATTGTTGGCCTTGCTGCACGTCGGGCGGAAATGTTTGCGGTTTAAAATCCCTTGTGCGAATGACGACGCCTGCATCAGCTGCTTGTAAAGACCGTTCTGCTTGTAAGCGTAAGACACGATTCTGATCGAATAGTCTTAACCGGAATAAAGAACCATTTCGACCCAGCGCCGAAGCAAAATCTGCAGCAAGAGAAGGTGGAGGCTGATCTATCGAGGATTGAGTTCCGATGGCTAAAAACTCGGTAACGGTTTTAGCAGATGCGAGTCGACGTATTTCAGCTTCCTGCTGCTGCACTCGTCTATCGACATCGGCGGTAAGGTTGTTTAGATCGCGTTGCGCTGCATCGGCGACTGCCTGATCGACAATTCGCAGACCAATCCAATAGGTAAGTACCGCAAGAACCATCAGCGGTATCAGGCATAGTAAGAGGTAAGTGAGAAAACCTCTGCGTCTCATTGGCCCATAAGCTGCGAATCTTCGGAATCAAAATACCACCTGTTTTATAAGGGTGGTATTTCGAACCCACAATCGAATAACTAGACAGGCTTGCGTCCAAACTCCGCAAGCAGTGGTGCGAGGGATTTAATAACCTGTTCGTGTGCGGCGCCGTTCGTCGCCACTAGTCCATTTCGATTTTGCACGTCGGGTACGTTGTAGCTTAACGGCTTTCCGAACAGATCCGTTAGTTGCCCGCCAGCTTCGGTCAACACCAGTTGCGGCGCACACGTGTCCCATTGCTTGGTTCGTGGCGAAAGATGAATGTAGACATCACACTGCTGTTCAATAATCAGCCCGACTTTAATACCAACTGAACCGCGTTGCACTTCTTCCTGAAAGCCGAGGCTCGTCACAACTCGATTCATGCGCGGACTGCGATGCGAGCGACTCGCAGCCAAACGCATTTCACCGAGCTGCTTGTGATCAGAAACTCTTGCACGTTCAGCTGAAAAGTTGGGACGTTCAATCCAGCTACCGCCGCCACGCGCAGCGCGATACAGCACTCCCGTCAGTGGCTGGTAGACGACAGCGACGACGCACTCGCCGTTTTCAACTAAGCCAATTTGGACCGCAAAGTCACCGTTGCCCTGAATGAATCCGGTGGTGCCGTCAAGAGGATCAACCATCCACACTCGTCGTTTTTCCAGCCGACGATCGGTATCGATTGATTCTTCAGCAAGAATTCCGTCGTGCGGGAATTCAGCGGTCAAGCGATCGACGATGATCTTATTAGCCAGACGATCAGCTTCAGTGACGGGCTCGTAATCATCGGCGTAACTCTTCTGCTGAACGTCGAGTGGCCCTTTGTAGAGGCTCAGAATTGCAGCACCCGCTTCCCGCGCGAGATCTATTGCTACTCGAAGTTCGAGATCGTAGTTACCCTTGGGACTGATCATGACATCCACTGAAATCATGTTGCATCACACTCCAAAGCTGCTTCTCGAATGATCTCCACAGTCTCTTCGATATCCGCTTTCGTCGTTCTGAAATTTGTGATGCATGCGCGTAACGCGAAGCGTCCACGAACATTCGCGTTCGATAGATAGGCTCTTCCGCCTGTTTGCACCTTATTCATGATGCGGGCATTCAATTGATTTAGCCGTTCATTGATCGCCTGCGCGTCGGTTTCGCTCCCTGTGCTCAGCTCTCCTCTCAAGTCGTGAGGAACGTAACGGAAACAACAGATACTCAGCTCGACGGGCGACAGTAGCTCGAAGTCTTCTGCCCGATCGACAAGCTCGCCGAGATACGCAGCGAGCTTCATATCATCACCAATCGCCGCGGCAATCTTTCGCGTTCCGTAGTAGCGGAGAGTCAGCCAAACTTTTAACGCGCGAAATCGGCGTGATAGTTCGACACCGTAGTCCCAGAATGCAAAGGCTTCGTCGTCAGCGTACCCGTGTCGCTTGATGTAATCCGCATCCTGGCTACTGAACGTTCCGCGAAAAGTTTCGTCATCGCGAAATAGTAAGCAACCGGCGTCGACCGGCACATACAGCCATTTGTGTGGATCGAGCGACAACGAATCTGCGCGTTCCATTCCACGAAAGAGATCTTTCTTCTCTTCATTCAGAACGGCTGGAGCGCCATACGCGCCGTCAATATGAAACCAGAGATCATATTCGCGTGCGACATCCGCAATTTGGTCCAATGGATCAACGACACCGGTGCCGACCGTTCCCGCACTACCTACAACGCAAAACGGTCGCAACTCTTTCGCCAGATCGGCCTGAATCGCACGGCGCAGATCTTCGACATTCATGCGCAGGCTCTCGTCGCATTTGATTGTTCGGACGTTGTCTCGACCCAAACCGAGAATGTCAGCTGCTTTTGGCACTGACATGTGCACTTCCTCGGAGACGTAAAGCGTTAGCGGCGCACCACAATTCCACAAACCACTATTTGAAACGTTATGACCACTCCGCCGGCGACTCGCGGTAAGAATGGCGATCATGTTGGCCATCGAACCGCCACTGGTTAGCAACCCGCGCGCGTCGCTGTCGTAGCCGATAAGTGAACCGAGCCAACGGACCACGACCTTTTCGATCTCAGTTCCACCAGGCGCCGAGCGCCAACAAGTAATGTTCGAATTGAATGCCGATCCGATTAGATCCGCATAAGCACCGATCGGCGTCGAAGGTGAAGCCACGTAACCGAAGAACCTTGGATGTCCGTTGTGCCGACTCAACTCAATCACGGTTCGACATTCATCGAGAAGCTTCTCGAGAGACTCTCCTTCAACCCTCAGTTCGGTATCGATCAGCGTGTTTAGTTTGCCCGCGTATGTATCCGGAAACACGCGTCGCTCGGAGATGGTGCTGAAGTACTGAGTAACCAACTCTGTCGCCTGGGCAGATAGTTGATCGATAGCTTCGCGAGAGAGATCGAGAGACGAACTGCGTTTGTTATCGGAAGGCTCGACTCGACTCATTTGACTCCGGGAGCGATAGCCACAAGAAGTGATAAGCGCTCGCCGCCTTGATTCTCAACACCATGCGGGACACCCGCTGGAGCAACGACGAGCGTGCCTGAGCCAACGGTCTGCTGTTCGTCGCCAATCGTGAAGCGCCCGAGTCCACTCAAAACAAAATAAAGCTTGTCGGCGCCCTGGTGTGCGTGAACAGGCTGAACTTGATTGGGTTCGAGACAATTCAAGCCAATCATCACGTGCGCGCCTTGCCAAAGAGTGGTCTTATAAAACTTCTGTGTGTCAGCGCCTTCGAAGTCGCGCCAATTCAGAAAGTGAGACATGACGATTCCCTGCGTTTTGAAGTTCGATCTCAAGCTACCACAGGGAGAGGCAAAGGTGCGACAGCCGACCACGTCTCCTCCGGTCTGGGTCTCCGAGCATTCAGTACCGTTCGCGGTAGCGGATGGCCTCCACTCGACAGACCAATCGCTGCGATCCGCCTCAGTCATTGTAGTGGTCTCCTATTTAGTACCATTCGCGGTAGCGGATGGCTTCCACTCAACGCACCAATCCCTGCGATCCACCTCAGTCATTGTAGTAGTCGCTATTCAGTATCACTCGCGGTAGCGGATGGCCCCCACTCAACGCACCAATCCCTGCGATCCACCTCGGTCATTGTAGTAGTCGCTATTCAGTACCATTCGCGGTAGCGAATGGCCTTCATTCGACTCTCACGGCAGCTCATCGCCCTGCTCGTACAACACGTAGTCAATCGCGTTGGACAATGCTTTCTCGGTCCAAAGCCACCTCTTGCTGCCGCCATCCGCCCAGGGTGAATGGTCATACCTCCAACAACCTGCTTCCCGCAATTCACGCGTGGCATTTGCCTTCAGTGCGTTCAAAACAAGCTCGGGTTTCTTTCTGGAAGTAACGACGGTTTGCACGTGATTCGTGCGCGCGTTAACTGCCCACAGCTTCCACTTCCGAATTTTGCAAGTTTCACGAATCGCATGCTCAACCACATGTCTCCGCTCGGTGTGTAATTTCATCGGCGGAGATTTGAGCAGCGACTTTTCATATTTGACGCGCTGTGGGTTTGGTTGAATTTTTGGCGCGCCGTATAGATTGTGCGTGCGGTCCATCGATCCGCGCGGATCACCGTGAAGCCAAGTACCGTAGCAACGAAAGGAAATCAGGTAGCCGAGAACGCCGTCCGTATTGAACTTATCGTGAGGATTCATATGAGTAAACTCCGTCAGTGAGAATTAGGTGGGGGCAGATTATACATCCAGACCCGCACTAATACTCGTGCTGTGACGTGAGTGGAGGCCATCCGCTACCGCGAACGGTACTGAATCGCCGACACTACGATGATCGATGATGGATCGCAGGATTCGTGCGTTGAGTGGGGGCCATCCGCCACCGCGAATGGTACGGAATCGCCGACACTACGATCACTGATGACGGATCATAGGATCGATGCGTTGAGTGGGAGCCGCTACCGCGCACGGTACTGAATAGTGGTAACATCGATCCCATTATGATTGCAGGGTATGCAACTACTGAAGGCACGACTCGTTATCGAGATCGTTTTGCCGGCGCTGCGCCAAATCATTTCCGCAATCAACAGAGGCTTCTTCTTTCATCGATTGGCATCGGCACTTACCTCGGCCAGCCAAATACAACTACCGATCAGAACTACGAAGAAGCGATTGTCCGCGCCGCCCAATCTGGTGTGAACATAATCGACTCCGCCGCCAATTATCGCTTCCAACGCAGCGAGCGAAACATCGGAGCGGCCCTTAAGACACTAGTCAACGATCTCGGCTTTTCTCGCGACGAGTTCGTCATCTGTACCAAAGGCGGCTACCTGCCCTTCGATGGCGCGCCTCCGCGAGATGTTCGTGGATACGTCGAAGAGACATTCGTCAAACCTGGCGTCGCAAACTTCGACGACATCGTCGGCGGAAGTCATTGCATGACGCCAGCGTATCTTCAAAACCAGCTCGATCAGTCGCGAGCAAACTTGAGTGTCGAATGTATCGATCTCTACTATGTTCACAATCCTGAATCACAACTGGGTCACATAAGTGAAGCCGAGTTTTATCACCGGCTGCGCATGGCGTTTGAAGCGCTAGAAAGCAATCGAAAACGCGGCGCGCTGCGAATGTATGGTGTCGCGACGTGGAACGGTTTCCGGGTTCCCGCTGACTCAAGTGACTATCATTCGCTGAATCGGATGGCCGAGATCGCCAGAGAAGTCGCCGGCGAGCAACACGGATTTCGCTTCATTCAACTGCCCTACAACCTTGCGATGCCGGAAGCGCTGACGCTCAGAAATCACACCAACAAAAAAGATCACGTGTCAGTCTTGGAGGCGGCAGCTTCGCTTGGTATAACTGCGGTGGCCAGTGCATCTCTGTTACAAGGACGTGTTGCACGAGGATTACCAGACGCTGTCCGAAGTGCGCTCGGGTCGTTGCCGAGCGATGCACAAACAGCAATTCAGTTTGTTCGCTCTACGCCTGGAATCACGACAGCGTTGGTTGGGATGAGTAACGTCGATCACGTGGCGCAGAACCTCGAGCTGGTGCAGATCGACCCGGTAAGCAAAGAACAGTTCTACAATCTGATGGGACATAATCATTGATTCGCGCCAGGGGCAAAAGTGCTCAGAACAGGAGCCAAGCGACTGCTTTTAACGTCACCAACTAACTGCTAAAGTCGAATCAGTCGCTTCGCTCCTGTTCTAATTTGTTAGTTGCCGAATTCGATAAGATCTGACACGCGGTAAATGTCGAATCGACGCTATAACTCTTTCAAAGAGTTCTGGCCATTCTATATGGCAGAACACAGCAAGCCTGGGACGCGCTGGCTGCACCTGATCGGCACAGTCACGGGAACGGCACTAATGATCTACTTCATTGCGTCTGGTCGATGGTGGCTCTTCCCATTGGGACTGATACCTGGCTACGGCGCGGCATGGTTCGCGCACTTTGTCATCGAAAAGAATCGACCGGCAACGTTTCAATATCCGCTCTGGTCGTTCATGGGCGACTACAAAATGATCGCCATGATGCTTACCGGAAGAATGAATAAGGAATTCTCCCAAATTCAGTTAGAAAAGAAATGAAGAAAAACATTCCTATCCCAGAGATCCCTCACGGCGAAGATCTTTGGTTAATCGTCCTCATCACACAAGTACGTGAGCGTCGCACACAGCAAGGACGTCTTTTCTGTGATGCAAGCGCGCGCAACTCAACTGGCATGCTGCCTCTGAAGATCTGGGGAGAAGTTCTCGAAGCCCAAAAACTCATTCGGCCGGGTCTCTGGGCAATCAGAGGGAAACTCGAGTCTTTTCAGGATCGCCCACAGTTCGTAGTCAACAAGTATCTCCCCATGACTATCGAGAAGTATCGCGAACATCAGGGATCGGATCCGGTCCTGCCAAAGGCGTATACCTTCGACATTGAAACGCTCACGTTACCCGATTTTCGCGAACGCATTGGCCCACAGCTCGAACGACTGCTTCGACTCGGTAATATGCGGCTCGAACAACAGCAGCGCTATCTCGAAGATATCGCCGCGGAAGAAGAGCGCTGTTATTCACTCGGGTCATTGAGTGCAACGTCAGGCCGCATACTTTCAATCGCGGTTCACGTCGGTTCGATTCCGGGGTTGGACTTTGCGGGAATCGAACAACCGCAAGCGGAATATGTATTCGGCATTGACGCTGACGGCAATGAACAGCCGGAGAAAAAAGCGCTCGTCGATTTTCTCGCGTTCATGAAATCGTTTGATCCTGAAATCGATGAACTCGTCGGTCACAATATAGTGGGCTTTGATCTACCGTTTATCTTCCAGCGATGTCTGGTGCACTGCATCTCTGCTCGACCGTTCGTCAACCTGGCGGATTACAACGTGCGTGGTGTTTTCGACACAATGCGGCAATGGTGGCTGGGCGATCGACGAAGCCGCGTGAGCCTCGACGATATTGCCTGGGCGCTGGGAATCGAATCGAGCAAGACCGCGGACGTCGAAGGCAGCAAAGTTTTTGATTTGTATCAGGCAGGCAGGCTGGCAGATATTCGCGAGTACAACCTCAACGATGTACGTGTAACGCGGAAGATTTACGAACGCATGGTGATGTGTTTCGGAAGGTGATGTTCGATAAACTTCACAGAATCGTAACCGCTTGCTCAACTGTAGGCCCGCGCGCGGGACGGCATTTCATTCACGCAACAACGTCTGGTATGATGCTCTGCGTTAGATAGGATTGCACCTTGCGCTTTCGTATTGACATCAGCAGATCCAACGTCAGAACCAGGGAAACCACTACATGTTTTCGACCATTGCACTCTTCCTGATTGGCGCGGCAATTGGCGCAGCGATCTGTTGGCTCGTTAGTCGCACCAGGATCAGAACGGAATACGACCGCGCGCGACGCGAAAGCGATACTGAACGCGCAACGATTCTGGAACGTCTTTCAGGAAAGGAAGTGCAAATCGACGAGCTCAAAGAGACGCTCGAACGCGAATGCCTGCAGTCTGCCAACCTTCGAAACGAAAACGCCAGCGCTATCGCCCAGCTCTCTGCCGCTCAAGCTCGACTCGAAGAAGAGCGTAAGGCCAACCAGCAGAAGCTCGCCCTTATCGACGAAGCGCAGAAGAAGCTCGCTGACGCGTTCAAAGCGCTTTCAGCCGACGCGCTGCAAAACAACAATCAGTCGTTTCTCGCGTTGGCCAAATCCACCCTTGAGCGTTTTCAGGAAACAGCCAAAGGCGATCTAGAGAAGAAAACCCAGGCAATCGACGAACTAGTCAAACCACTCAAGGAGTCCCTCGAAAAGGTTGACGGGAAGATCGGTGAGCTTGAGAAGACACGCGCCGGCGCTTATGCAGAACTGCGCGAACAAGTGAAAGCACTGGCAAGCTCTCAGTCTCAACTTCAAGCCGAAACTGGAAATCTCGTGAAGGCCCTGCGAGCACCACACGTGCGCGGCCGCTGGGGAGAGATCCAGTTGCGACGCGTCGTCGAACTTGCAGGCATGCTGCAGTACTGCGACTTCATCGAACAGGAAACCGTCAACACAGAAGAGAGTCGGATTCGACCTGATCTCATTGTTCGTTTGCCCGGAAACCGCACGATCGTCGTCGATTCCAAGGTCCCCTTCGACGCCTTTTACGAATCGATTTCCACCAGCGACGATGAGATCCGCGCGAACAAACTGAAGGAGCACGCGCGCCTCGTTCGCACGCACATCACGTCTTTGAGTCGGAAATCGTATTGGGACGCCGTACAGCCAACTCCAGAGTTCGTGCTGCTCTTTCTACCAGGCGAAACGTTTTACAGCGCCGCGCTTGAGCAGGATCCAAAGTTGATCGAAGACGGTGTTACTGAAAAAGTCCTTATCGCCACTCCCACTACTCTCATCGCATTACTCAAAGCAGTTTCCTACGGCTGGCGCCAGGAGCAGATGGCGACGAACGCCGAAGAAGTGAGCAATCTCGCGAAGACCTTGTACGATCGGCTTCGAGTTTTCACAAATCACTTCGACGATATTGGACGGAATCTCGATCGCGCACTCGACTCCTACAATAAAGGTGTTCGCTCACTTGAAGCGCGAGTGCTTGTGACGGCGCGAAAGTTCAAAGAGCGCGGCGCAATTGCGGGCGACGAGGTCGAAACGCTTGAAGCGATCGATAAAGCTGCACTGCCGTTGAACCTCGACGAAGGCGGTCTCTTCCCCGACCTCGTTGCTGCTGATACAGAAGAAAACGGCGAAGAGGAACTGCCGTTGCTGAAGTCTCAGGGTGTGAGCGCCGGCGAAAACTAAACCAGGAGCAGGAGCAGCCATGCAGCAGGAGAGTTTAAAGCGTCTCGACAAGAAATCATTGGTCAGTTTTCATTTGACATTTATCAGTTGTCATTTGGTCAGCTCACACGCAAAACTTTTCGATAAGAAGTGAGATGGATCTTCAGCCTTCTAAATGAAAACTGACAAATGTCAATAACAAATGACCAATGATTTCTTTTCGACACTTAAACTACTTCCTTGCTGATTCCATTGGTGCTGCCCTGCCTCCTGCTCCTGCTCCTGATTTTCAAGGTCTATGGCTAGTGGTCTGAATCAAATCTGGTTGGGTCCGGTGTTGGGCCACAACCGCGCACGCCTAATCGAAAGTTGCTCGCAACTTGTCGCCAGTAATCGGAGTGACGAATTTCTGTATCTCGCCGCTTCACGACCTCTGCTCGAACTGGTAACACAACAGACTCTCGATGGACAAAAAAATCGAGGTGTTTGGGGTGAACTGCCTGTCTATCTTTTCCGAGGATTCGTGAGACGTATCCTGACCACATCCGTTGATGCCGAAGGACAACGACTCCCACCACGTATTCCCATTGACCGCGATGAATTGCCGCTGAAACGCTGTCTCATTTCGCAAGTTCTTGCGCAGCTGCAAGCAAACCGGCAACTAAAGGCGCTGGAGCCTTTAGCCTCACGCGATGGTTGCATAAATACGATTTCGACCCTGGTTGGTGAAATACAGCGCGCAGGAAAATCGCCCGAGGAACTAACAAAGATCGTTGCCGACCGAAAACAGGATCTGTCAGCAGAGTCGACCACCGGCAAATCACAGATCGATTACGACCACGAAGTCGCTCTAATCTATTCCACTTATTCCGCACTGCTCGAGCGCAATCTGCTTACTGAAGACGACGCTGATCAACTTCGCGCTTTGAATGTCTTGCGTGGTCAGGCACAGGTACCGTGGCTGAAAAACGTCAAACTGCTAATCCTCGACGGCTTCTTCGATTTCACGCCTGTGCAAGGGGAAATTCTGCGGAATCTAATCCCCGCGATACCTGAGACACTAGTAAACCTTGATTACGACGAGCGCAATCCGGAGATCTTTCTGCCGTTTCAACAGACGATCGAACAACTGGGATCGATTGCTTCGTTTGAGACGAAACGAACCTCGGATCAGGTTCAAACAAGCGGCGTTCTCTCCAGGCTGCGAGCGAATCTGTTCAATACCCAGGTTGCTGTCACTGAAGACTCTCCCTCATCGTCAGATTCGAAAGCGAATCAACAAACGGACATTCGATATTTGGAGTGTGGCGATCGCGACACCGAGATTCGCACCATAGCTCGGGAAATAAAGCGCCTGGTGCTCTCAGAGAAATACAGCCTGGCAGACATCGCATTAGTGGTGCGCCAGCGAGCTTCATACGCGGCGACGATTGCGCGCGTAATGCACAAAGAGTCAGTTCCGTGCAATCTCGAACCGCGAGTTGATACCAAAGATGTGCCTGCAATTCGCGCAGTTCTAAAACTCCTCGACATTCTGGAAGAAATATCCAGCGGCGCTGCGATCGCGCTGCGTGTTAGTCCGCTCGCTGATCTAATTAAGTCGGAGTACTTCCGACTTGGCGACGCTGATCTCGAATCACTCTCCAAACAATTTGATGAAACATATCTGGACCTTTTGGAGTCCGGTGACAGGTCAGCGCACTCCATAGACGACGCCAAACGACTGAAGCTCCGCCACCGAATTGGTTTGTGGGACGCCGATGCACTCGAGAATGCCTTCGCTTACGTTGGCAGTGAATTGCCTGTCGGCAAGTGGTTGGATCGCGCAGGTCAACTAATTCGTGAGTTGCCGCATGCTGAAGCTACGAAAGAGATTCTTAACATCGACTCCGGCGCTATCGATCGCGATGCAGACATCGCGGATCAACTTGAGAACGCTGAAACGGCCAAGCTTGAAGATAAAGGTGTGGCGCGGAAACGTAGGCCGTCGAAGGATATTCATCCCGCAGCACTCGCATGGACGTCGCTCGTAATCCGGCGCTTCGCAGAATTGATTCAAGCTGTGCCGCAACAAGCCACACCTGCGTCGCTGCGGCTCGAGTTGATGCGGCTGCTCGAGAGTTTGCAGTTTCGCGAGCAGATCGCGAGGCCCGTTCGACAAACCGCCGACGATCACGAGTTGCCGCAAGTGATGCTCAACTTCAATGGCCTCGAGTGTTTGCGTCGCGCATTTGTGGCTTCGATTAAGAGCATTGAATTGGGAGCGGGCAGCGCTCGAAAAGACGTCGAACACGTTGCCCAACTCGCAACATTCATCGCGGAGGTTCGCCGGGCACTAGCATCACAAACCCAAATCTTCGGCGCTGCCGATCGGGCCGGCTTGCGCGTGCTCGAAGCTACTGACATCCGTGGTCTGAAGTTTCGTGCGGTTTTTGTCGCCGGTCTGGTTGAAGGAGGATTCCCTTTGCGCGCCTCACGCGATTGGATCTATCCGCACGAGGAGCGCGACCGTCTGAAACGTTATGGACTGATCCTCGAAGACATTTCTCCCGCTACCTTACTAAAAGAGGAACACTATTTTTATCAGGTCGCATGCCGTGCATCGGAGCGCCTCTATCTCACGCGGCCACTGCTTCTCGACGACGACGCAGAGACAGTTGCCTCCTATTACATCGACGAGCTCAGGCGCGCAATTGCGCCTTCCAAGATCATTCCGGAAACGATCCGCCGCGATTACGACGGAAAGAACATTACGGACGTATCAAGCGCGAGCGAACTCCGAATCGCCCTGGTCCGCCAACAGGAGAGGCACCGACATCAGGCTGACAAAGCGGGACTATTACCCAAGGCGCGAGTCAAGAAACTACTGACCCTCGCACGCAACGATGGTCTACTCACGGATGAGGCATTGCGCCGCATCGAGATCGAACGAGAGCGATCTGATCGCGGTTTTGGCCCATACGATGGCCAGATTACTGATCCGGATCTGCTGCGGCTCTTGCGACTGAAGTTTGGTGATGAGTTCGTGCACAGCGCCAGTGGTCTGAGTGTCTACGGCAACTGTGGCTATCGTTTCTTTGCTCAGCGCCTACTTCGATTAGAACCTCGCGGTGAAGCGGCACTCGATCTCCAGGCGATCGACGCAGGCAAATTACTGCACGACATTCTCAGAAGGTTTTTTGAGCAGCACCGTCGCCGGCGATTGAACGCTACTGATCGGGAAACGCTGCAAAATGAGTTGCGCGAAATCGCTGACAAAGTTTTCGACGAGCACCAGCGCGTTGTGCCTCCGCTAAACCGGCAGATCTGGCAGATCGATCGAGAGATTCGCAAGATACTTCTAGATCAAATACTGCTCTACGAAATGGAAGTGCAGGAAGAAGCGAGCGAGCTGAATGTGTTGCCAGCGCTTTTTGAAGTTGCGTTTGGAAATACCCGTTCGTCAGCAAAAGATCCGGGGTCGACTCCGCAGCCGCTGGAATTAACACGCGGAACATTCGTTGGTGACGAATCGATAAAGATCAGCGGCCAGATTGATCGCGTCGATCTCGCGGACGACGACACACTCATCGCTTACGATTACAAACTGAGCACCGGCAGCACGAAGGAAGACATTCGCTCCGGTCGCAGCTTGCAGATACCAATTTACCTGGAGGCGTTGGAGAAGTTATTGCTGCCGGAGTCGCGTGTAGCCGGTGGCGGTTACTACATCATTCGCGGCGCAAGAGATCGTCGCAATAAAGGACTTCATCGAAAGAGCGATCGCGAGTATTCGCGGCTCGGCCACGGTGTCGGCGCCTTATTGAGCGATGAGGAGTGGCAACAGATACGCGATGAAGCAATCGCCCGGTTGTGGGAATTTGTCGACGGTATGCGCGCGGGAACTTTCGCAGTTAATCCAGCTGAAGGGAAGAAAACTTGTCGCTTCTGTGATTACCGTGCTGTGTGTCGCTATGAGCGTTACCGAATTCAAAGGAAGAAAAAGGAAAGTGTATCCACAGACTACACAGATTACACAGATTAAGAACTAGACAACTAAGTTTGAGTGTTTAGGCTCCCCCACTTTCAGCGAACCGGTTCAGAATTAACCACTCAACTTAGTTGTCTAGTTCTTAATCTGCGTAATCTGTGTAATCTGTGATGGGTTTGTTTTCGATGCGTAAATTAGAACCAGAACAGGCCGCCGCTGCATACGAGATCGATAAACACATCTCTGTGTCCGCAGGGCCGGGTTCCGGCAAAACTACCGTTCTGGTCGAGCGATATCTTCACATTCTCCGCACCCAAAAACTCTCAATCGATCAAATAGTCGCAATCACCTTCACCAATCGTGCAGCCAACGAAATGCGCGAACGATTGCGTGGGAAACTTGATGAGTTCCTTGCGACATCGATGAGCGATGAACGCAAGCAATGGTTGAACTACAAGCGCACTCTTGACGGCGCAATCATCACGACTATCCACGGTTTTTGTGCACGCTTGATACGTGAGTTTCCGGTGGAGGCGCGTATCGATCCACAGTTTATTTTGCTGGATGAACACCGTGCGGCAATGTTGCTTGAGTCGGTAGTGGAAGAAGTTCTTTCGGAGTTCATCAGTGCAGGCCATGAGGAGGTTTCGCGGCTCACCCTCGGTATCGGCCGCGGCAGGCTGGCCAATGCACTCGCCCAACTTTATCGCGATGTTCGCGGACAGGGACTGTCACTCGAACAGTTGGCAGCAACAACAGCGATCAGCCACGCAAATGAATTGGAGCATGCGCGAGTTTTGCGCGAACTCGATGCCACGATGGCGGCGTTTCAGAATCTTCGCGTGACCAGTCCCGCCGCCCGAGCTAAGCATGCTGACGTGATTTCAAGATGGCCGAGCTTTCGATCTTTCCTGAACGCAATCCCTGAGGCAGACACGCTTGCTGATTACTGCAATGAGGTCGAGACGTTTCGCGAACCCCGACCAACTGCCTCAGGAAAACTTACCGAGCTCGTACGACTGCTCGACGATCTCATCTGGGGAAAGGAATTGACAGGCAGAGTTCCTCAGATCTGTTTCGATCTGTTTGCCAGTCGTTACGCGCTGGAAATGGTCAGCCTTCTTACTCAGATTCACAAACGCCTCAACGAAGAGAAACAGAAACTCGCTGCACTCGACTTCGATGATTTGGAGTCGCGCACTCTTGAACTCCTCGAGATTCCTGAGGTACTCACGCGAGCCGCTGAACGCTACAAGTTTTTCCTCGTCGACGAATTTCAAGACACGAACGGCATGCAACGTAAGTTGCTCCAACGGCTTGTTCTCTCAAGAGGGAAAACGAAGGCGAACCTGTTTATCGTCGGCGACCGCAAGCAATCTATTTACGGATTTCGTGGAGCTGACGTCGACGTCTTTCGCGAGATGACTGACGAGCTGGAGAAGGCCGGCGGAGAACGAAAATCGTTACAGTTGAACTTCCGCAGCTATCCGCCGCTGATCAACTTCTTCAATTATCTATTCGCGCGTCTGTTCCAGGTTCCGGAGGATGTTCCGAGCGAACTTCTTCAGTCACTAGGCGAACTGGGCTACGTGGATCACGAAAGCAGTCAGCCAAAGCGAGAGGCCGCCAACGCCACCAACGCTGGCCCACTTGTTGAACTTGCTGTGGCGACAAGGAAGTTGGGAGAGAAGGACCAACGCGAAACTGAATCCCGAGAGCGCGACGCGCAACAACTCGCCAACCGCATCAAGTCGCTTATCGAAACAACCGACGGTTTGCAATACAGTGACATCGCCCTGCTTTTTCGTGCGATGACTTTCGTTTCGGTTTATGAATCGACTTTCCGGCGCGCGAACATTCCTTACCAAACAATTCTCGGTCGCGGTTTCTACGAACGTGAAGAGATAACTGATCTGGTCCAGCTTCTTCGATTTCTCGACAACAAGACTGACGAGCTCGCGCTTGCAGCAGTGTTGCGCTCCCCGCTTTGCGGCATCTCTGATAACGCGCTCCTGGCACTGCGATGTGCGCCACGCATCAGTGAGGCGGATGTTGACGACCCTTCGCGCATACTTGCTGCTAACCGACCAATGTTTCTCGCATTGAAGCGACACCATGAGATTGCCTTCATCAGTGACGATGAACACCAACTCCTGGATCGCGCAGCTACTTTGATAGGTCGGCTAATTGCGCGTCGTCATCATTACTCGATCGAGGATCTGTTGCGCTTTGCTGTTGATGAGTCTCAATACACCGCTGTGATCGCAGCTAACTTCGATGGCGCCCAGCGGCTAGCAAACGTGCAGCGTCTCTTCACCCTCGCCGCACGCTTCGAACGCTCGGGTCATCACCTGATTCGTGACTTCGTTCGTTACGTCGAGGAGTTTGAAGCGATCGGCAGCCGCGAAAGCGAGGGACAGATCGACGAAGCTGCGAACGCTGTTCGTTTGATGACAATTCACCAGGCGAAAGGGCTCGAGTTTCCGGTCGTGATCATTCCCGAGTTGCACCGTCTGTCGCGCCTCAATAACGAGAACGCCTGGGTAATTCTCGATCGCCATCGAGGTCTGACGCTAAAAGTGCCCGACGGGCGGGGCAGACAAGTCGCGGGCTGCACGTTCAGCAAGTTCGAGGAGCGACATGCGTTGCGCGAGCAATTTGAGAGCATGCGGCTGCTGTACGTCGCAGCAACTCGCGCGAAAGATCGTTTGATCCTGTCTGGAGCAACAGAGGAACTAGCCAATCTGGGCAGCGGGAAGAGTGAGTCGTGGCTGAAGTGGATCTGGCAAGCACTTGAGTTGCAAGACAGAACGCGCACCGACATCGTCAATCTTTCGGACGAGGTGAGCTTTCAGTTAACCATCTCAAGCGCCGAGCAAGTCGTTCCCCAGACTTCAACTGAACCGGTCGCTGACGATCAAAAACTCGCGAACGCCGATTCACTCAACGAAGCGTTTCCATTGCTTCGCCCGCTTCCGCAGGATACGGACCACGCAGTTCACCGGTTTAGTGTCACGCAACTGATCAATTTTCAACGTTGTCCGCGTCAGTACTACTTCGATCGCGTCTTGCGATTGCCGTCTGCCGACGAGCAATCTGTTTGGAACAACGCTGAAGCTCCCGAGCCACCAGCAAATCTCACCGCAACGTTGAAGGGCGCCGTCATACATAGGTTCTGTGAGCGGTACAGTTCTAATGAAGAGGTCGAAGAATGTCTGCGGAATAGCTTCAACGAAGTCGTGCGCTTAAGACAGGCCGAGTTCGCCGACAGGCTGGTAGAGATCAATCCCGAAGCAGCTGTAAAAGACTTGCTGCCACTAGCGCAGAACTATCTCGCCAGCGACGTGTTCCGGCGAGTCGAAGCCGCGCGAGACACCACGACAGATGTCATGTTGTCTAAGCCAATTGATAGCACGGGACTTTGGAGTGAATTGAGTTTTCGTTTACGTCGTCCGGCGGGGGTTTTGAGCGGTGCGATTGACAAGCTTCTAATCACACAGGGTGATGATGGTGTGTGGGATGTGGAGATTATTGATTTCAAAACCAACCGGATCGCAATTGCTAAGCAAAGTGTGCTCCGCCCTACAGAATCATTGGCGAATCAGCAGCTGGTCGAGAACTCAAGCTTAGGTGATCGGAGACGAACGTCATCCGATCGTTCTACGCCAGCAACAGCTGCACAGTTCGCATTCGACTTTGAGAGTGCACCGGTCGACCAGGCAGTTGTTGCGGCGGCGGAAGACGCTACTTTGACGGCGCTTGTCAAAGCGGCACACGATTATCAACTACAGATGCAATCTTACGCGTTAGCTGTTCGTGAGTTGTTGCCTTCTCTCGCGAATGCACGAGTTCACGTGACGTTGCATTTCCTTGAACCGAATGTCGAGTTTCAGCTCGGCGAGGAGTTGCTGGATCCCGAGGCTTGCGAACGTGTTATCGACGAAGCAATGGTTGACATCATGTCGTCAACGGCGCCGACTGACTTTCCTGTCATACCGGCGCCCCACTGTCGAATGTGTAACTTTCTACGCGTCTGTACTGCAGGTCGCGACTGGCTCCGAAAAAGCTAAGAACAATCATTGGTCATTTATGATTTGACAATTCTCAGTTGTCATTTAGATACCACCGACTTAATGTCGGTGGATTATCAGTTTCAACCTAACCCTTGACGCCCAGAATCCTGACGCGCGAAGCGCGCCGGAGGTAAGGGACTGTGTTCTAGGTTGAAGTTGAAGCACCACCGACATGAAGTCGGTGGTATCTAAGTCTTTACCAAACTCAATGCTTCCAATTAACATCCCGAGCCATGGTTACTATCCCATCATTTGACAACAAAGAATTCGAAGGCTATCTGGCCCAACCGGCAAGCGGCTATGGGCCAGGCATCGTCGTGCTGCAAGAGATATTCGGCGTCAACAAGCACATGCGCTCGGTCACGGATTGGTATGCGGCACACGGATTCGTCGCGCTTTGTCCAGATTTGTTCTGGCGCATGGAACGCGGTGTTGAGTTATCCGACAAAAGCGACCATGAAAAGGCGATCGAGTTCTACCTTCGTCTTGACGAAGCAAAGGCGGTTGAGGATTCGGCAGCAGCCGTAGAATTTCTTCGGCAGTACAGCGGTTGTAGCGGTCGTGTTGGAGCGGTCGGTTTTTGTTTGGGCGGCAATCTCGCCTACCTGCTGTCGGTTAGGTTCAAGCCTGATTGCGCCGTTGGATATTACGGAGTCAGCATCGAGAAAGCGCTGAACGAAGCAGCTAATCTGAGTTCGCCGTTGATGCTGCACATCGCAGGTATGGATCAGTACTGTCCTCCAGAAGCGCAACAAGCGATTATCCAAAGGCTCGGCAACAATCCGCTCGTAACGATTCATCACTATTCAGAACGCGATCACGCATTCGCGAGGAACGGCGGTGAGCATTACCATCAAGCCGACGCGGAACTGGCAAACCTCCGCAGTTTGGAATTCCTCGTCACGCATCTCGCAGGCTCCGGTTTGGCAACAGCACAACAAACGCTGTCGAGCAAGTGGGACGATCATGTCAAGTACGAGTTTGCGACGCGCGACACAGAAGACACTTTGAAGACGATGGTTGCCGACGCCTACGTAAATCATGTTCCGGTTATGACCGGAGGGGTTGGCCACGACGAGCTGCGCGAGTTCTATTCAAAGCGTTTCATTCCGCAGATGCCGCCGGACACAAGCATGACGCCAGTATCACGCACGATCGGAGTCGACCGTGTCGTCGACGAAATGGTTTTTGAGTTCACCCACACGATCAAGATGGACTGGATGTTGCCGGGGATTGAGCCGACAGGCAAACACGTGAAGGTGGCACTCGTGGTGATTGTCCACTTTCGTGATGGCAAGTTGGCCCATGAACATATTTACTGGGACCAGGCATCTGTGTTGGCCCAACTGGGATTGATTGATTCAATGGCACTGCCGGTTGCGGGTGTTGAAAGCGCGGAGAAAGTTCTTGATCCTAAGCTTCCGTCGAATACGTTGATGTCAAAGTGAAGCGGAGCGACCGATTTCAACTGACGAAACCCTCAACTCAGAACGGGAGCGCAGCGACCGATTTCAAGTTGCGTTGAGTGCGCTGTCAGTTGAAATCGGTCCGCTGCGCTCCCGTTCTTAGTTGAGTTTATCTTCCAGGTGGTAGGTAACAACGCCCATGGAAAATGATCCCCAAACCGCTGAGCCTGTCAGTCGTCTTCGTCGCGATCTAGGTACGCTCGAGTCATATGCCGCACTTATCGGCATCCTGATTGGCGCGGGAATCTTTCGAGTCACAAGTGATGCGTGGGCATTAACTGGACCAAGCGTCATCTTCGGTTATGCACTGCTTACTCCAGTCATCCTTTCGACGTCGATTCCCTACGCTGCATATCTTTCAACTCCACTAGGTCGAGAACCTGGTGGTGAGTACCTGCACATCTCGCGAACGCTTGGCGGGTACCGGCTTGCATACATCGGATCGTGGCTGAAGATTATTTCTTACATCGGCGCTGCTGCTTATCTCTCTAACGCGTGGGCCGGCTACGTTCTCGCTTTTGCCGGAGGACGGCTGAGCACATCGTTACAACTTCCGCTGGCTCTAACGAGCTTGGTCCTGTTCTACGTGATTCACGTCCTCGGTGTGCGTTGGTTCGGACGAATGCAGGTGATTATGAGCACGCTGAAATGTCTCGCCTTGTTCGTCCTCATAATCCCCGGTCTGTTCTTCATTAGATCGGAAAACTACACGCCGTTCGTCACGCATGGTTTTAGTGGATTCGCGTCGAGCCTGTTGCCGCTCTTCTTCGCGTACGCAGGATTTGAATCGTTGGCGCAAACGGCCGGTGAAGTAAAAGACAGCACGCGACGTCTGCCGCGAATACTATTGAATGGCATCATCGTGACGGCTTTAATCTACGTCTTAACTTCGATTGTGTCTTTTGGTGTGCTGCCCGGCTCACGATTGCAAGGGACCGACGCGCCGATGGCGGAAGTTGCGTCAGTGTACCTCCCATCCGGCGCGGCACTGTTTGTAACCTTCGGCGCGATCATGGCGATTATGACGGCGCTCAATGGAACGATGCTGGTACCTTCGCGGTTGGCGTTGATGTTTGCCGCAGACCGGCTCGCTCCGCAGTCGTTAGGTTATGTCAACGCAAAGACCGGCACGCCGATAATCGGCTTAACCCTGACATTGGTCGCCTGCGTGGTTCTGCTGGTCAGCGGCCAGCTATCCTTGGCGCTGAACATAGCGGTGTTTGCGCTGCTCGTGCTTTACTTTCTTCACAGCTTGATCTTTCTTTTTTTACCCCGACTGAATCCGGATTTGAACGCCGAGATCAAACTAACGCTGTCGAAACCTTTGCAGCAGATTGCGGCGATCGTTTCCGTCGTTTCGATTGGAGCGATGATTGTCATTCAGTTGTTGCGCGACTTTGAGAGCCTGCGGGTTACGTCCGTTCGTGAAAGACTGACCGAGCATTCGCTGACGAGTACTGAACTGATCGTGGTTTGGTCAATAGTTGGGGCGATCCTGTATATGCTGGCGCGAGCTCGGCGTCAGGACGAGGTCAGTAGGACCTCGCGGTAGCGGGTGGGTGCGAAGCGAACATTCCGTGTTATGTGGTCGTCAACTCAGTGGCAAACACTGAGTTGAGTTAAGAAGCTTGCGGGGAGCCTTCCTAATGGAGATTATCGGAAAGCGTGTGCTTATTACCGGAGCCAGTCGAGGACTCGGTCGCACCCTCGCATTTGCTCTCGGCGAAGCGGGCGCGCGTGAAGTGGTCGCAGGTTTCCGCAAACAGGAGGACGGGGAGAAACTAAGAGCTGACGCCGCTGAGGTCGGCGCCGACATCACGCCCGTGCGATTAGACGTCACCAGCGATGCAGACGTTAATGCCGTCGCGCAGCTGGGCGCCTTCGACATTCTTATAAACAATGCGGGCGTTGCGGGGTTTGGTAATCCAGTTACCATGAGTTTCGAAAGTTTTCGTGAAGAGCTCGAAGTAAATTATGTCGGAACTTTGCGAATGGTTCGCGCGATCGCGCCCGCGATGATCGAACAGCGTGAAGGGATGATCGTGAACATTGCAACTGCGTTCGCAAAAGTAAACCTGCCTCTTGTTGGTACTTACTGCGCGACGAAAGCAGCGCTTCTTTCGCTGGGCCAGGCATTACGCGCTTACCTGTCAGAGTCAGCGGTGCGAGTTATCACTGTGATGCCCACAACATTCGACAGTGACATGAGCCGTAACGCAAACGTGCCGAAGATGGGTAAGGAGTTTGTTGCTTCTGAGATCCTGGAAGCAATTCGTCATGAGAAACACGATCCGCCGATTGGCGATGAAGCGCACCAGGTGCTTGAATCATTAGCGAAAGATCCTGTCGGACTGGAGAAGATGTTGTCCGGATACAAGGCCTGACCCAGTCTTTGGTTTTGGTGTTTGGTTGCGAATCCGACCTTTCTTCGAATGTGGTACTTCCTCATCAGAGTAATGACGAAAGCCAATTCTGATTTCGCCACGGCAAGGGGTGGAGCATATGTAAATTTGTTGGATTAATTTTCAGATTGAGGATGGTGCACGACTTTTAGCTGAATACTACGTGATTCAGGAAGGTTGGGTTATTCAGGAGATCGAAGAATCGAAATGGGTCGGGCAGGAAACGTACGATGACAATCCTGATGGCTTACGTTATTTCAACGAAGCGTTACATTACGGAGCCTCTTTCGTTTTCAACACCTGGCCGACGAACGGTGAAGATTCAGAGGATTAATCGCAGGAGGCAACTGAAGTACTCAGGTGATCTTAAAGCGGGGCGGACAAAACAGAACGGGAGCGAAGCGACCGCTTTCAACTCACGTTGCATGTTGGCTAGTTGAAAGCGGTCGCTTCGCTCCCGTTCTGTATCCCGTAACTGGTGCCTGGCCACAACGGCGCTTCCCTATGCACAATCGGCAATTGGCAATCGGCAGTACTGTATATGTCTATTGATCGTCACCGTGATCAGTTTCCCACTCTCGCCTCTGGCATCCACTTGCTGAGCCACAGCCTTGGACCAGTGCCGCGAGCGGTGCGCGATTCCATGAACGCCTACTGCGAGGCATGGGAACACCATACGAGTGAAGATGCATGGGCGACGAACTGGTGGGAGCTCTCGCAGCGGATCGGGGATCGGATTGCACGCATTCTCGGCGGCACAGCTGGATCAGTTCAGATCCAACCAAACGCATCGATAGCGCTGGCATCAGTCGCGTCGTGCTTTGATTTCAGTTCTTCAACCCGAAACAAAGTCGTCACTACTGCCCTCGACTTCCCTTCAATGGAATACATCTGGGAAGCACAACAGCAACTCGGCGCGCACGTCGAGGTCGTTGAATCGGAAGACGGCGTATCAATTCCACTGGAAAAAATACTCGACGCGATTGACGACACGACGTGCCTTGTAGCGCTCTCTCATACTTCTTACCGCAGTTCTTATCGCGTCGATGCCGCAGCAATCACACAAAAAGCGCACGCGAAAGGTGCCCTCGTCCTTTTCGACGTGTATCAGTCGGCAGGTGTTGTTGAACTCGATGCTGAAGGTTGGGGCGTTGACTTCCTGATCGGCGGCACGATCAAGTGGCTCTGCGGAGGTCCCGCTTGCGGTTATCTCTACGTGCGTCCTGATCTACAGAGAGATCTGCGACCACGACTGACTGGCTGGGTTGCACATCACTCTCCGTTCGACTTTGCGCACTCACCGATCCGTTACGCGCGTTCAGTGAGGCGTTTCGCTCAGGGCACGCCCAGTATTCCGGCTTTATATTCGGCGCTACCGGGTTTAGAGATCGTCGAATCTGTCGGAATCGAGTCGATCGCCGCCGAGTCGAAACGTCGAACTCAGAAGATGGTCGACTTCGTGATTGATCGTGGCTGGAAATTGAATTCACCTCGCGATACCAACCAACGAGGCGGTTCTGTGATGATTGGAGTTGACGATGGGCCGGCAATGGTCGATCGTTTGGCGGCGCGAAAAGTTTTTGTCGATTGCCGGCCACAAGCGGGCTTGAGAGTGTCACCGCACTTCTTCAACACGGATGAAGAGGTTGATGAGGCGTTGAGCGTGCTGGTTGAGTTGATTCATTGATCATGTGTCATTTGACATTTCGCATTTGTCATTGAGGAGCAGCAGGTTGTTATGGTCGATGCCACTAAAGCTTCGCCGGGACTCCCAGCGCCTGATTTCTCATTGCCCGATGGTGAGGATAAACAGTGGCGTTTGTCTGACCATCGTGGCAAGGTCGTTGTGCTGCTCTTCTATCCCGGTGATGAAACTCCCATCTGCACCCGACAACTCTGTTCCGTAAGAGATCGCTGGGAAGATTACGTCGCGACGGGCGCGGAGGTCGTCGGTATCTCGACCGATTCAGTGGAGTCGCACCAAAAATTTGCCGAGCATCATCAGTTACCTTTGCGATTACTTTCAGATCGAAACGGTGACGTGTCGAGGAGTTATGGTGCCCGGTCTTTAATACCAGGAAAAGTTGCGCGTTCAGTTTTTGTGATCGATCCGAATGGAATACTGCGGCACTCCGATATTCGTCCGCTCGGGTTGTTTCGCCCAAAGGATGATGAGACGATAAAAGCGATCATTGCAGCAAAGATGGGTATTGTTGATTGATGATTGTAGATTGCCCTAGGTCGATTCAATTCACAATCATCAATCATCAATCATTAATGTACAATCAATAGGAAGACGCGATTATGGCTGACCAAATAAAGTGCGCTCACTGCGGCGAGAAGCGACCTGCCCTTGGGTTTGCCCCACTACCAAACGAACTGGGCCAGCGCATCGCCCGAGAGATTTGCCAACCATGCTGGAGTGGGTGGCTGCAGAAGCAAACACAGATCATCAATCACTACGGCCTGGATCTGTCTACCCCCGACGCGCAGAACTTTCTCTTCGACAACATCAAAGGGTTCCTGTTTGGCGAACTCCCGCAGACCGCCGAAATCGACACGACGAAAGAAGGCTCGGTTAAATGGTAGCCGCTCCTGCTTCTGCCTATTGCACCTGCCTCCTGTCTGTTGACTGGCCCAACGATTGCTCCTCCATTCGCTGACGCGTTTCCCTTAATCCGCCATCCATTTAATTGCCCCTAAACCAATGGACCGTAATACGTCCACTGGCGCGTTTTAATGCGCCCGTATGCTTTCAGAACTGAAGATGCGCTACACAAGGAGGATTGGATGAGATACAGAGTTTTCGGATTCATAGCAGCAGGCCTACTGGCCCTGGCACTTGCCGGTTGCAATGAGAATATGAATAACGCAAACAACGCTAACGCCAACGCGAATGTGGCCGCTAATACCAACGCCAATGCGAACACGACTGTCGCCAACGCGAATACCAACACTCGCCGCGCGCCAACACGTGAAGAGTACGAACGCGAGAAGGATCGATATCAACGCGAAGCCAGAGAATCCGGCCGTACGGTTGGCAGTGGCTTGAACGATGGTTGGCTTTGGGTGAAGACAAGGTTTGAACTTGCCGCCGCTGATGACCTTCGCGACTCGACGATCAACGTCGACGTCGATAACGCCGTGGTCACTCTGAGTGGCACTGTGGCAAATGCTGCTCAGAAAACTAAGGCTGAACAAGTCGCAAAAGCGGTTGAAGACGTCAAAGGCGTGAAAAATATGCTAAAGGTGGCGCCAGGCAATAGTAATGCGGGCAACGCAAATAAATCGGCTAACGCAAATAAGTAACTGACCGAGCGCGGCACCGAACTCAACCCTCAACCGCTAATGCAGCCCAGCAGAGTCGTGTTGAGTGGTTCTAAGTGTGAACTTTAACGGATCTCGCTTTGTTCTAATCCGATTTTTACGTTAAGCTTTCGCCCAATCTTTCCTGAACTGTTGTTTATTGGTCGACTTCTTGGCCAAGAACGTTTTCGCAAATTAACTGGATGGGGATCTGGTCATCATGCCCAAAGTCCACCTGCGACTTCTCTTCGCACTAGTCGCTGTTCTGTCACTTGTCTGTGTAGTCAACTGGCATAGCAGCGCGCAACGCAGCGCCGTTGATACTTACGCGATAACCAATGCCCGCATTGTCACGCTGAATGGCCCGACAATTGAAAAAGGCACAGTCGTGATCCGCGATGGATTGATAGCCGCCGTGGGAGCTAACGTCAGCGCTCCTGCTGATGCTCGCATTGTCGACGGCAACGGCTTAACGGTCTATCCCGGCCTTATCGATTCGTACACCAATCTCGGTTTGCCTGAGGCAGCGCCGGCGCCGACAACTGCGGGAGGCCCAGGTTTTTTTCAAATCGCGCAAGCGCGGCCAAGTCCTGGCGGTCCGAACTCAACTCAACCCGTAGGTCTTCAGCCTGAGGTGATGGTTGACGATGTGATCCGTCCGGGCGGCAACGAAATTGAAGCAGCGCGGAATGCCGGTATAACGACCGCATTGACTTTGCCGCGATCAGGTATCTGGATGGGCCAATCGGCATTGATCAATCTCGCCGGTGAAACATCGCAGCAGATGATCGTTCGGTCACCGGTGGCGATGCACGTGAGTTTCACGCCACTGAGAGGTAGTTATCCTGGTTCTTTGATGGGCGTCTTCGCACAGTTGCGGCAGATGATGCTCGACGCGCAGCGTTATCGCGATTCGATGCAAATTTATGAGCGCTCGCCGCAAGGTACTCGACGTCCGGATATCGATAAATCGCTTGCGTCCTTAATTCCGGTGATTGAAGGTCGCCTGCGCGTTGTTATGTTTGCCAACTCAGAAAGAGAAATAACGCGCGCACTCGATCTCGCTGAAGAATTTAAGCTTCGAGCGATTATTGCAGGTGGTCGCGAAGCGGATCGAGTAGCCGAAAGACTGGCGAAACAAGACGTACCAGTGTTGCTGTCGCTAAATCTGCCGCGCCGCACGACGGCGGCATTGCCCGAAGCCGATCCAGAGCCGTTGCGCGTGCTGCGGGATCGAGTCGAAGCCCAACAGACGGCGGGACGACTAGCTCGCGCTCGCGTGAAGTTCGCGTTTCAGTCAGGTGGACTGACGAATATGTCGGAGCTGATGCCGAACGTTGGCAGAGTTATTGCCAACGGGTTGTCGGCAGACGACGCGATTCGCGCCTTCACCATTTGGCCAGCGACCATTTTCGGTGTCAGTAACCAGCTTGGCTCAATTGAAACCGGGAAGATCGCAAACCTCGTCCTCGTGCGCGGTAATCTGTTCGATCGCGCTGCACGAGTGACGCAGATGTTCATTGACGGTCGTCCAGTTGATCTCAGGCCGCCGACCGCCGCACCTCCCGGTGCAGGCGAGACGCGGAATCTTGGTGGCGCATGGAACGTCGTGATCGAAACTCCGCAAGGACAACTCAACGCGACGCTAAATATCGAACAAGAAGGCGACGTCATACGCGGTGTCATGCAAGGTTCGTCTGGAGGAACCCGGAACATCGCGAATGCCTCCATTTCAAACTCAGGCGAATTGCGATTCACGGTGCCGACCGATATCGGCGGCGAAACGCGTGAAGCGACTTTCATAGGAACGCTTTCGGGTAATGAAATTCGGGGCCAAGTAACTGTCGAGGGCCGTCCGCCCGCAACGTTTACGGCCAGACGAAGAACGCCGGGCGAATAGATCATTGTCGATTGCCGATTGCCGATTTGGCGGTCACAGCAACGTCCAATCGGCAATCGGAAATTGGCAATCGGCAATACAAGGATTACTTCAACTCAGGAGTTAACAATGAAAAGATTCATTAGTCGGCTTCTACTGGTTTCCATCGCGAGCGCTATACCGGTGTGTAACGCACATGCACAGCGCGCCGCCGCGCAGCCTTCCGAAACCCTAATCAAGAATGCGACTGTGCTGACGATAACGCGAGGCACGCTCAGCAACACCGACGTTTTGATTCGCAATGGGAAAATCGCGGGCATCGGAAAGAACCTGAATGCTTCGTCCAGCGCCCGCGTGATCGACGGCACTGGTAAATACGTGATGCCGGGCATCATCGACTGCCATTCGCACTCAATGCTCGACACAATCAATGAGGGCACGCTCGCAGTCACATCGATGGTGCGAACGCAGGATGTGCTGAATCCAGGCGATGTCGATCTCTATCGGGAGCTGGCGGGCGGCGTTACGACGTTGAATCTGCTTCATGGCTCGGCGAATCCTATCGGCGGATTGAACACGGTAGTGAAGATTAAGTACGGACGCCCGGCGAGCGAGTTTCTGTTCCCTGGCGCGATGCCCGGGATCAAGTTCGCGCTCGGCGAAAACGTGAAGCGATCAAGCACGCCCAATCAGCCCGGAGTGCAGCGTCGTTATCCGAATACGCGAATGGGGGTCGAGGAAACGATTCGCGATGCATTCACGCGTGCGCGCGATTACAAAGCGACGTGGGATGATTATCGCGCGAAAGTAGCCAAGGGCGACAAGAACGTAATGCCGCCACGTCGGGATCTTCAGCTTCAGCCGTTGGTCGAGATCCTCGAAGGCAAGCGATACGTTCACGCGCACTGTTATCGCGCGGACGAGATTCTGATGCTAATCGGTTTGGCGGATGAGTTTGGTTTCAAGATTAAAACGTTCCAGCACGTGCTGGAAGGCTACAAAGTTGCGAAAGAGATCGCCGCACATGGTGCAGGAGCTTCAATCTTTGCCGATTCGTGGGCCTACAAGATCGAAGCATACGACGCCATTCCCTACACCGCCGCGATCATGACGCGCGCAGGAGTCGTCGTCTCAATGAATTCCGACTCAGATGAGCGCGCACGCAGGCTGAACATCGAAGCCGCAAAAGCGATGCACTATGGTGACCTCACCGAAGAGCAAGCACTGAAACTCGTGACTCTGAATCCGGCAATTCAGCTCGGCATTCAAAATCGCGTGGGATCGATTGAAGTTGGCAAGGATGCAGACCTGGCGATTTGGAACGGACATCCGTTCAGTGTCTATTCACGCGTGGACACGACGTTTATTGACGGCGAGGTCTTCTTCGATCGTCAAACAGACATTGCCAGACGCGCCGACCTCGCGAAAGAACGCGCGACTTTGGAACAAGCTGAACCGAACCGGCCACCGGCTGCCGGCCAGTCTCCACAACGGCCCAGAGGACGACGACCGTCACATCGAGACGACGATATGTGGGAAGGAGAGCAGCCATGATCAGGAGCAGGAGCAGCAGGCTGGAGCAGGCAAAAGCAAGAATCGCGGCTGCTACGATTGCCCTTGTGCTTTCGTTGTGCGCGGGTTCAATCGCGCAGCAAATCGGTAATCCTACAGCTCAGGAAGGTGTGCTTCCACCACGCGGAACGTTTGTCATTCGCAATGCTCGCATCGTAACGGTCAGCGGTCCAGACATCGAGAACGGTTCAATCGTCATTCGAGACGGCAAGATCGAAGCAGTTGGTGCTGCAGTCAACGCACCGGCAGGCGCGCACCAAATCGATGGACGTGGACTGTCAGTCTATCCGGGCATGATCGACGCCGGCACGAGCATGGGTCTCGTTGAAGTACCGCAAGGGGCAAACGGCACGGTTGACACGGCCGAAGTCGGTGATTTGAATCCCAACGCAAAGGCTTACATTGCGATCAATCCGCACAGTGCGCACATCGCGGTCACGCGAGTCGATGGCGTCACAAACACGTTGAGTTCGCCAACCGGCGGATTGATCTCGGGACAGGCTGCATTAATTAACCTGCTCGGCACGAGCCCAAAAGAGATGGCGGTTGTGCCTTACGCCGCGCTCGTGATCAATTACCCGCGCATCGGCGGAGGTGGCGGAGGTTTTGGCGGCTTTCAACAGCAACCGGCAAACCTTGCCGACACACTGACCGCAAACGAACGACAGTTGGAACAGATTCGAAAAATGTTGCGCGACGCCGAAGCGTATGCGCGCGCACGCGATGCTTACAAAGCAGATCCAAAACTGCCGCGTTCTGACATGAACATTGTTTTGGAATCGCTTGTGCCGTACGTGCGCGGTGAGCGACCTGTGATTTTCAGAGCTGATCGGGAAGCTGAGATTAAAGGTGCTCTGAAGTTTGCGGAAGAGATGAAGTTGAAACCGATCATTCTGGGTGGAAACGACGCGTGGAAAGTTGCGACGCTCTTGAAGGAGAAGAACGTCCCTGTGATTCTGACAGGCGTGTTTGAGCTCCCTTCGCGTGAAGACGATTTCTACGATCAGCTCTATGAGAACCCATCAAAACTTCAGCAAGCCGGAGTTCGGTTTGCTATTTCGACCGGTGACGCCGGCCCTGAGGTTCGGAATCTACCGCTGTATGCAGGCATGGCGTCGGCTTTTGGATTGTCGAAGTCCGACGCCTTGAAGGCAGTGACGCTCTATCCTGCGCAGATTCTGAATGTCGCCGATCGGTTAGGCTCAATCGAGCCGGGTAAAACGGCGAACCTGGTAGTCACGGATGGCGATCTGCTGGAGATTCGGACGCACATTCGCTATCTATTTATCGATGGCCGCCAGGTGCCGTTGACAAGCCGTCACACGGAACTAAACGATGCGTTCAAGGATCGGAAGTAGGTCCTTAGTCTTTGGCCTTGGGCCTTGGGTCTTAGGTCTTCAGCCTTCGGCCGTTGGCCTTTGGTCTTCGGCCTTTGGTCCTTAGCCTTTGATCTTTGTCTTCGTCCTTAGTCTTTGGGTTTTTGCTCTTTGCGTCCGTTTTGCAGAAGGTTCTCATTCTCCCCAGGCTTTAGCCTGGGGTAATGCGGCCCCTTAAAGACCAGAAACCGTTTTAACGGTTTCGATGGCCGCATAAAATAAGCGGACGATAGGATGAAGACCTTGGTTAAATTCGAAACCGTTTCTGGGTTTTGTTCGTAAGCCCTCTTCTCGTTGCTCTCAATTCAGCTCCGAAGGTATTCGTCTCCCTGGACACACCATCTTCAACAATTTTGCAGGAGGCTCCGCCTTGTTCACTAAAGATCTCTTCAGCATCAGCCGCGCTTTTTTCGTGGCCGCAATCACATTACTCATCACCAGTTCCTCCTATTCGCAAACCAAGCTGCTTCGCTTCCCGGATATTCACGGTGATCGCGTTGCTTTCACGTATGGTGGCGACATCTGGACCGCACCCGCTAACGGCGGCTCTGCCACGCGGCTGACTGCGCACCCGGGCGTCGAACTGTTTGCGAAGTTCTCGCCCGACGGAAACTGGATCGCGTTCACCGGACAATACGACGGCGACGAACAGGTCTACGTAGTTCCAACCAGCGGCGGCGAGCCACGACAGTTGACGTTTTATCCAGCGAAGGGTCCTCTGGCACCACGCTGGGGTTGGGACAATCAAGTTTACGGTTGGAGCCGCGATGGCAAGCGAATCTTCTTTCGTTCGTTGCGCGATTCATGGTCGCTCCCGATCGCACGCCTTTATTCAGTAGCCGTAGATGGCGGGCCCGCCGAAGCTCTGCCGATGCCAACCGCTGGCTCAGGCGATTTCTCGCCAAGCGGTAACGAAATCGCTTACTCCCCTCAGTCGCGCGATTTCAGGTCTGAAAAGCGATATGGTGGTGGCCAGGCGAATGCGCTTTACACATTCGATCTAAAAACTCACGGCGCGAAACGCATTACGGAAGGACCGAGAGCGACCCGGGATCCGATGTGGATTGGCGATACCATCTTCTTTAACTCCGATCGCGATGGACACTTCAACCTCTACGCCTACTCAACCGGTAACGGAAGAACCGCTCAAGTAACAACGAACCGGCAGTGGGATGTGCGCTGGCCCAGCTCCGACAACGAAAGCCGAATCGTCTACGAACTGAACGGCGAGCTTCAGGTGATGGATGCACGCAGTCGGAAGAGCACGCCGATATCAATCACCGTTCCTGATGAAGGTTTATGGAGCCGCCCCAGTCGCGTGCCGGTCGGCAGCCTGATGGAGTCAGTAGGACTGAGTCCGAAAGGGGAGCGAGCTTTGTTCGCTGCTCGTGGCGATATCTTCACCGCTCCAATCGAAAAAGGTCCGACCCGGAATCTAACGCATTCTTCCAATGCGCACGACAAGTGGCCCAGTTGGTCACCCGACGGATCGCAGATCGCTTTCATCTCCGACCTGAGCGGCGAGGAAGAGATTTACATCGTTCCGCAAGACGGTTCGAAACCAGCGGAACAAATCACACGTGGCGGCACGGCGATGCGTTACTCGCCTGAGTGGGCGCCTGACGGCAAGCGCATCGCGTTCTCCGACAAGGATGGCAAGCTCTACATCCTTACACTCAGCGATCGCCGAGTGGTCGAGATCGCTGACACACCGCGTGGACAGATTCGCGATTACGTGTGGTCACCCAAAGGCAACTTCCTCGCGTTCAGCATGGCGAACTCGAACCAGTTTTCGTCGATCCACATTTGGAGCGCAGGCGACAATCGGGTTCGACGCGTGACTGACGAGTTTTTCAATTCATACAACCCTGCGTGGGATCCACAGGGAAACTATCTTTACTTCCTGAGCGACCGAGAGTTTGCGCCGCAAATCTCAAACATCGAATTCAACTACGCGACGAATCGCCCGACCTACATCTACGCGATGACGTTGCGCAAAGATGTAAAGCATCCGTTTCCGCCCGAGAGCGACGAAGTAACCATCGCCAAACCTGACGAGCCCGCACAACCGAAAGGCACACCACCGGGAGTCGAACCTAAGCCACCGGCGCGCGACATCAACAAGGAACTAAACAAAGAGCCTTCACAGGAACAACCGAAAGCTGCGGAAACTCCGGCGGCAGCGGCGGAGCAGAAAACTGATGCGGCTCCAAAACCCGCAGCACCACCTGCGCCAGCCACAATGACGATCGATTTCGACGGTATTTCAACTCGCGTCGCGCGAGTGCCTCTTGGAGCTGATAACTACGGTGGTCTTTCAGCAAAAACTGGGCATCTCCTGTACGGCATTGGACCAGCGTTTTACTACGGCCGCCAGGGTGATCGACCGACATCATTGCGTATCTACGCGTTGAAAGAGCGTAAGGAAACAACGCTCGCCGACGACATTCGCGGCTACGCAATGTCTGACGATGGTTCGAAAGTTCTCGTAGCGCAGGGTCCTGGTTTCAATCTCTACGACGCAACTCCAGTCGGCGAAAGAAGTCGTAAGGCGGTTTCAACGTCGAGCCTTTACGTTGACCGAAATCCAGAAGAAGAGTGGAACCAGATCTTCAATGAGGTTTGGCGACGCTATCGCGACTGGTTCTACGTGTCGAACATGCACGGTTTCGATTGGGTCGCCCTGCGCGAGCAATACAAACCGCTACTCAAGTATGTCGCTCATCGTTCGGACCTGAACTACGTGATCAGCGAAATGATTTCGGAACTGACAGTGCAGCACGCGTACATCGACGGCGGTGATTTTCAGGTTCCCCCGCGGCCACGATCCGGTTTGCCAGGTGCTCGCTTTGAACTCGACAAGCAAGCGGGTCGCTATCGCATCGCCAAGATATTTACTGGCGACAATGAGGAGGACATCTATCGCTCTCCGTTGACAGAGGTCGGTGTTAACGCGAGCGTCGGCGATTACGTGTTGGCGATCGACGGCGAGGAATTGAAACCGACTGACGATCCTTATCGTCTGTTGCGCAACAAAGCGGAGAATCCCGTCAGCCTTACGATCAACAAGACTCCAACGCTCCAGGGCGCACGCACTGTTTCGTATCGTCCGATCACAGATGAAGGAAACTTAATCTATCTCGATTGGGTCGATAAGAACCGGCAAAGAGTTGCAGAAGCCACAGGAAACCGTGTCGGCTATCTTCATATTCCTGACATGGGAGCTAATGGCATTCGTGAATTCATCAAGTGGTATTACCCGCAGTTGAGAAAAGAAGCGTTGGTTGTTGACGTTCGTGCGAACGGCGGCGGCAATGTATCGCGTATGCTGATCGAACGACTGCGGCGCAAACTTCTGGCCGTGAACTACTCCCGCACGAATGACGAAGCATCAACGTATCCGGATGGAGTCTTTATTGGTCCGATGGTCGCGTTGCTTGATGAGAATTCTGCTTCTGACGGCGACATCTTCCCCGCGATGTTTCGTGAAGCGGGATTAGGTCCATTAATCGGAAAACGATCGTGGGGCGGCGTTGTTGGTATTACCAACCGCGGGCAGCTCATCGATGGCGGCGTCGTCAACGTTCCTGAATCCGGGCTGGCAAGTAAGAATGGCGAGTGGATCATTGAAGGCTACGGTGTGGATCCCGACATCGAAGTCGACAACGATCCACAGTCGGTAATCAGTGGCAAGGATCCGCAGCTGGAGCGCGCCATAAGTGAGGCCATGGCGCGGCTGAAGAACCCTGTGAAACTGCCACCGAAGCCTGCGCCACCGGTGAAAACGATTGATAGCCGGATCTCGCGCGCGCCTGAGAAGTAAACTACGGGGGGAAAAGGGGAAAGGGGAAAGGGGGAAGTGGGGAAAAGGGAAGACCTTCTTCCCCTCTTTCCCTTTTCACCTCTTCCCCTCTTCCCCCTCATTGGATCCTAAGCTTCTCCTGCGGCAGCATCGCTTTCTCACCTTTGTGTTGCCAGCATCGCACTGGACCATGAACTCGACGTGAGCACGGTCTGCCTTTCTTTGTGCGCGCACCACAGATGTAAACCTCTTCAACCGTGAGCGGCTGCGGCGAGCTTCCTGAAGTCGAATCTCCCGATTGCCGTTCTGTTCGTTGAATTATTAGAGGTGGCGGGGATGGTTGGAGTCTGTGACCAAGAATCAAGCCGGTAGTGAAAATCAGAAGAGTGATTACACCCGCCGTCGTCCAACGCTGTCGTCGAAGACTTCGCGCACACGAGTCGCAGAACTTCCGATTCGTCCAGAGACGCCAACGCAGTCGAAGAATCTTTGCGCCACATTCCGCACAGAAATTTGGCCGGTGTAATGTGAGAAACGGCATGTGTGAGGTCTCGCTGGCGCGCATTATAAGATCTAAGCCGCAGATTCACACAGATAAACACAAATCACAGGAGGGATGGAACTACCAAACCGGCTCAGATTGTCAATCGTTCTAATTTGATCCGGGTCCATTCCATGTGCGAGGTGCAAAACATCGGCGATCAACCTTCACTGACATAACTCAAGCTGCCATAAATGCAGTTCGGAAGGGTGGTTTACCCCCGCTCAGATCCCTAGCGTACAACCTTCATTTCCAAAAGAAGCTGGACGTTATGGATCTCAGGTTGGCACCTCACACTCTTTCGTCGGGTTTGAAAAAATTGATTCCGGCGGGCATACTCTCCGGTCTGTTTTTGCGGGAAATCTAGCTCGAGTGGCTGTTGTGTTAAGCAAAAACTCAACAGCCTTCTGGCGGTTGCGTGCATCAAAATTGCCGAAATGAAGGTCACCGGTAAAATTCAAAGGCTCTGGAGCTGCTTTTTTATCCTGGCGATAGCGAGCGTCTCTTTCGGCCAGGATCCGGAAGACGTTGTGCGAACCAACGTTTCCCTCGTACAGCTAAATGTAGGTGTGGTCGATAAGCGGGGAAACGCGGTTACCTATCTGAGCAGAAATGATTTTGCTGTCTACGAAGATGGCGTCAAACAGTCGATCCAGTTGTTTGAACCAGCGCAGGCGCCGTTCAGTCTAGTGTTGTTGCTCGACATGTCGGGCTCCACGATCAACTTTCGCCAGCAGTTGAAACTCGCAAGTATTCGCTTCCTCGATGCGTTAGGACCTCAGGATCGCGTTGCAGTTATTCAATTCAATGCAAAGGTCAAATCATTAACTGACTTCACGCTGGACCGGCAGAGAACTGCGTACGCGATCGACACGCTTGCTCAAGGTTCCGGCGAAACCAATTTTTACGAGGCGTTGAGATTCGCCCTAAGAGAACTGGAAAAGGAAGGCAAGCGTCGAAAGGCGATTGTGGTTCTTAGCGACGGGCTTGATACGCAACTTCGGAAAACTGACCGGCAGATAGTTTCAGCTGCACAAACAGACGCCGAAGCATTGGCGATGATAAAACCTGAGGCGAGTGCGGAACTGAACTCGGTGCTTTCTGCCGCCGACCGCCTGGGCGTTTCAATTTATCCTCTCGCTCTGCCATCCGGTGATCCCAGGCGTTTGCCACTGCCGACACCGAGTATTATCGGCATCTACGCTTCGGCTCGCGCTCGGATGCAGGCGTTGGCTGAACGCACCGGCGGACGTTTGAACGAGATCAATCGCTTGGAAAAAATGGCGGAACTGTATCGTGAAGTAGCGGCGGATTTGCGCACGCTGTACACGGTTGGCTATCAACCACCGGGAGATCGTCCGAGTGGCAAATGGCACGAGATCCGAGTTGAAGTAACGAATCCGGAATTGATTGCACGGACGAAGACAGGCTATGTGGGAAGATAGGCCGTAGAACTTTGTGCTTTGTACTTTGTGCTTTGTGTTTGCCGGACGACTAAGTACAAAGTTCCAAGCCCCGATTAGACTATTTACGATTCACGATTTACTATTCACCAAATCACGCACCCGTAGCTCAGCTGGATAGAGTACCTGACTACGAATCAGGGGGTCGCACGTTCGAGTCGTGCCGGGTGCACCATCCTCATTGCCGATTGTAGATTGCCGATTGCCGATTACTCTCGAGTCAATTTCACAGTTCAAGGTGCAAGAACATCAGCGATCAAGCTCCACAGTAATAACTCAAGCTGAAAAATTGCAGGTTGGGAAGGGCGGCTTTGCCCCGCTCGAGATTCATTTCCCTTCAACATTGAGGGCACAGTCAGAAGAAGATCTCTCAACGCCGGCAAATCAAACTCTTGCGCTACTCTGAATTTCATCCCCCATCACCTCTCAATCAATTCGTCGAATGCTTCTGGGCACTGGAGAGTAATGCCCACATTTCTGATCAAAAGCCCGAGAGAATTCTTCCTGACGGTTGCGGCGAAGTAATTCTGAATTTCGCGGAGCCGTTCGCTCAACATGACGAACACTCGACGAGAGTTCAGCCACGAAACTTCATTGTTGGGCAGATGACACGGCCCATCTCTATTTCTCCCACAGGTCCAGTGCAGTTGATCGGCATTCGTTTTCATCCGGGTGGCGCTACGCCGTTCTTTCGTTTGCCGATGAATGAATTGACGAACCAGGTGGTTGAGCTTGGATCGTTTGCACGAACTCTCGAAGCCAAACTGCTTTCGGAAGCCGTGCATCTTCCGGAGCTGAAGGACAAAGTGGCGGGGTTACAGAAAGTACTCTTGGGAATCCTGCGGGACACTAAATCGGACTTCGGGCTGCTCCGCATTGCTGCAAGGATCATTGAGTCGTCAGGGATGGTTCCGGTTGACGATCTCGCAAACGAAGCTGGTCTCAGCAGCAGGCAACTTGAGCGAAGATTCCTTTCGGAAGTTGGCATCGGACCAAAATTGCTTTCGCGAATACTGCGATTTCAGCAGGTCTTCCGTGCAGTTGATGCTAACGAACCAGCCTGGCCCACGGTCGCCGTTGATTGCGGCTATTACGATCAGGCTCACTTAATCAAAGACTTCCGACAGTTCGCACACGAAACTCCCGCGGTTCTCTTCGCTGAATACAATGCATTCACTGAATCCTTTACCCGCAAACGTCGCATGTCGGGTTTTTCCAATACAAGATAGGTTTGTGTTGACTATTCTCAGCGGCCTCTACGTCTCCACGTTCTCCGCGTTAACTTCTGATGCGTTAAGTTATGAGCCACACGTTTAAGACCCAGAGGACGCCGAGACGAAGCGGTCGCTGAGAGAATTAACTCAATAACGGAGGTCGAATGAAAAACCGGACCATATCTTTAGCTCTTGTCGCTGTTCTTCTAATGATTTCGCCGCTCATTCGAACCGGGCAATCGGCACCAATTCTTTCCGACATTGCTGAACTCTCCTGGATTTCCGGCGATTGGCAGACCGCACCTGGTGGACGGGCACAAATCGAAGAGCACTGGACCCAACCTGCTGGTGGATCGATGTTAGGCTTGAGTCGGACTGTGGCGGGTGGGAAAACTGCTGAGTTTGAGTTCCTGCGGATAGAGCAACGTGAAGATGGAATCTACTACGTGGCCCAACCGAAAGGTCGATGTCCGGCAACCGACTTCAAATTAACACGCGTCATCGCCCAGGAAGCCGTCTTCGAAAACCCCACGCACGATTTTCCGAAGCGGATCATCTATCGCAAGACCACTGAAGATTCACTAACCGCAAGCATCGACGGCGGCGAAGGAACAAAACAGATGACGTTCACGTTCCGCCGTATGAAGTAGCGAAGAGTATCCACAGATTACACAGATTAAAAACAGATTCAGAGCATAGGCAGATAAGTTGAGTGGTTGAGCTACATCACTCAAGCCAGCTGTCTAAGCTCTGAATCTGTTTAATCTGTGTAATCTGTGGATACTCTTACACGCCAAGAATGATTTTTGCGATCGTGAAGTAAATAACCAGTCCCGTCGCATCGACGAGCGTTGTGATTAGTGGTGCTGACAAAGCCGCCGGATCAACTCCAAATCTTTCCGCAGCAATGGGAATCAGCGAGCCGACGGTTGTTGACCAGAGACAGATTGCGAACATAGTTACCGAAACGGTGATCGCAAGTGCCAGCGGTGCTCTCCACAGCAAGGCCTGACCAAACGCCACGGTCCCGACCATTAACCCAACCAACATCCCTGTCGTTGCCTCTCGCAGTACAACTCGCCAGGCTTGCTTTACGCCAAACTCACCGAGCGATAGACTCCGAATCACAGTCATCACCGTTTGCGCTCCGGCATTCCCGCCAGTTCCAATCAACAAAGGAATGAAAAACGCCAGAGCCACTACTGCCGCTAACTCATTCTCGAACCGGTGAAGCACCGCACTGGTCAAAGTTCCAGCAACAAAGAGCAGTAGCAACCAGCCGATTCGTTTGCGGACCACGCGAAAGATTGGATTGTCGAAATAAGGTTTGTCCAAAGCGCCTGGCTCAACGGCAGCCATGCGCAAGATGTCTTCCGTCTGCTCCTCGATCATGACGTCGATGACGTCGTCGACAGTCACAAAACCGACGACACTCAAATCGTCCTCAAGCACCGGAACAGCCAGAAGGTTGTACTTGCTAATCTTCTTCGCGACGAGTTCCTGATCGTCATGTACGTTTACAGTCACGGGCTTGCGCCGCATAACTTCGGTCACCGGCCGCTCGAGTTCAGCCATCACGAGGTCGCGCAACGATACGGCGCCAAGCAAACGATCAGTTTCCGGATTCAAGATGTAGCACGCATAAATAGATTCCTTTTCGCGTGCAACTGAGCGGATATGTTTGAGCGCTTCAGCCACAGTCATCGTTGGATCGAGTCGCACAAATTCAGTAGTCATGTTGCCGCCGGCCGTGTGGGCTGGATACTGCAACAGCTCTTTTAATTCTGCCTGAAGCTGTGGACTGAGTTTCGGAAGAATGCGATGGCGCTGGTGTACACCCATGCGCTGAATAATGTCGGTGCATTCGTCTGCTGACAGGCCAGACAATATTTCCGCCACCCGCTCAGGTTCGAGTTGGGCGAGGATTGTCGCGCGACGACGCATGGTGGGTTGATCGCACAATTCCGTCGCTCGCGGGATAGGCAACATCGACAACACGGTCGCAGCTTCAGCGATTGTGAGTTGATTCAGCAGCTCGGCAAGATCTGCCGCTTCGAGATCAGCAACTTGTGCACCTATGTTAACGAAGCTTTCATCGAGTCGGGTGTGTATCCGTTCGAGAAGATCCTTAAGGTCCTTCGCCGGCATCGTCGTTATCCTCCTGGGGTACTGCGAACAGATTAACGCATAATTCGGCCGCAGATTTACACAGATAATCGCAGATCCGTTTTAAATAAAAACAGCAGCCGGAGCCGGCTGCTGTTTTATCTGATCAGCTTGTATCCGCGTTTGTCTGCGGCGTTTTAGACCTGTGAACTGATTGCTTCTGAAGATTCAGGATTCAATGCCGCTTGGGCTGCCGCTAACCGCGCGACTGGTACGCGGAATGGCGAACAACTCACGTAGTTCAAACCGATCTCATTACAGAACGCGATCGACTGGGGATCGCCTCCGTGTTCGCCGCAAATACCAACCTTCAGATCCGTCTTGACCGAACGTCCACGTTCCGTTCCCATTCTGACCAGCTGTCCAACGCCATCTCGATCAAGCACCTGGAAGGGATCGTCGCGGACAATCTTCCGTTCGATGTAATTAGGCAGGAAGCGGCTGGAGTCGTCGCGGCTCAAGCCGAACGTTGTTTGCGTGAGATCGTTTGTGCCAAACGAGAAGAAGTCGGCGTGGGCGGCAATACGATCCGCCATCAAAGCGGCGCGCGGCAATTCGATCATGGTGCCGATGTGATATTCGATCGTCATACCATGTTCGCCCATCACTTGAACTGCGACTTCCTCGATGAGTTCGCGCTGTTGTCGCAACTCTTCACTGAGTGAAACCAGCGGTACCATGATCTCGAGTTCAACCTTCTTTCGTTCACCCTGCACGTGACATGCTGCTTCGAAGATCGCACGACACTGCATTCTCGTGACTTCAGGAAACAACAAGCCAAGGCGACAACCGCGAAACCCGAGCATGGGGTTCGCTTCACGAATGCGATTCACCTGACGCAGTAACGCGCGCTTCTCGTCGATCTCATCAAGCACATGATCCATGTCGCTCAAAGAACCAGCGCGCTTTAGGGCCATCTTCAGTTCAGCGAGCTCGCTTGTGAGTTCTTCGACATTAGGCAAAAACTCATGAAGGGGCGGATCGAGCAGACGTATAGTCACTGGTAGGCCGACCATCTCGCGAAAGATTCCGATAAAGTCCCCACGCTGCAACGGCAAGAGTTTCTCGAGCGCTTTCTCACGTGCGCCAACACCCTCTGAAAGAATCATCTCGCGCATCGCTGCCAAACGCTGGTCGCCAAAGAACATGTGCTCGGTTCGACAAAGACCGATACCTTCAGCACCAAACTGACGCGCGGTTTTCGCATCGAGCGGCGTGTCAGCATTGGCGCGTACACGTAAGCGCCGATACTGATCGGCCCACGTCATGAGCTTATAAAAATCACTTTCAAGGGTCGGTTGAATGGTTGGCACCTGGCCCAGGAACACACGACCGGTTGAGCCGTCGACAGTGATCCATTCGCCTTTGGTGACTACGGCTCCATCAACTGTGAACTGTTGCTGGCTGTAATCGATATTGATCGCGTTCGCGCCACTGACGCAGGTTTTGCCCATACCGCGTGCGACAACCGCCGCGTGACTAGTCATGCCACCACGCGCAGTCACAATTGCCTGTGCCGCAACCATACCGTGGAAATCGTCAGGACTTGTTTCCTGTCGAACCAGAACAACTTTCTTGCCCTCGCGCGCGAATGCTTCCGCGTCGTCAGGACTAAACACAACTTGTCCTTGCGCGGCGCCGGGGCTGGCAGGCAAGCCAGTAGCGAGCACCGTTGCTTTTGTTTTCGGGTCGACGGTCGGATGCAAGAGCTGGTCGAGTTGTTCTGGGGTAACACGCTGGACGGCTGTCGTCTTATCGATTAGTTTTTCGTAAACCATATCGACGGCGATGCGCACCGCGGCTGCACCACTGCGTTTGCCTGTTCGCGTTTGCAACATCCAGAGCTTGCCACGCTCGATGGTGAATTCGCAGTCCTGCATGTCGTGATAGTGGTTCTCGAGGAGATTCGCGATCGAGGCAAATTGATCATAAACCTCTGGCAGTTCCTTCTTTAGTTGCGAGATAGGATTCGGCGTGCGAATTCCGGCGACCACATCTTCGCCCTGCGCATTCAGTAGATACTCGCCGTAGAGTTCCTTTTTGCCGGTCGAAGGATTGCGCGTGAAAGCGACGCCGGTGCCACTGCCTGCGCCCATGTTTCCAAAGACCATTGCCTGGACATTGACTGCCGTGCCAAGTGAATCAGGAATTTTATTGACGCGACGATAGTCGATCGCCCGCCGGCCCATCCATGAATTAAACACAGCGGCAATCGCAACGCGCAGTTGCTCATATGGATCTTCCGGAATCGCGCTTTGTTCGGTAAGAATAATTTGTTTTTCAGCGGTAATGATCTCGCGCAGGTCATCGGCTTTTAGATCGGTATCCTTGCCACCGCGAGTTTGAGCTTTAAAACGATCGAGCACGCGCTCAAACTTCTCGTGAGCGACGCCCATAACAATTTCACCGAAGAGTGAAGCAAAGCGCCGGTATGCATCGAGAGCGAAACGCAAATCACCAGTTTGTTTGGCAAGACCCTGAACAGTTTCTTCATTGAGACCGAGATTTAGAACGGTATCCATCATGCCGGGCATCGAAAACGCCGCGCCCGATCGAACTGAAACCAACAACGGGTTCTTCGGATCGCCAAAGCGCTTGCCTACCTTTTCTTCGATCCGCTTCAGTCCTTCTTTAACCTGTTCCCACATGCCTTCGGGGAAATTCTTGTCATTTTCAAAAAAGGCATTGCACGCTTCGGTAGTTACAATCAAACCAGGAGGCACTGGCAGTCCCGCGCGCGTCATCTCACAGAGACCGGCGCCCTTGCCACCGAGCAAAGCTTTATCGTCACCGGGTCCTTCCTCGAATAGATAGACCCATTTATTGGTTGTTTGTTCAGTTGACTCCGAAACTTGCTCGGTAACAGTGCTCATTTCTCAGACTCACTCTGTAAGGATTGATGTTAGATCCAGCTTGTGGAGAACGCCATCGGAAGGTCGCTCCAATGCAAATTACCCCATTTCTAGCTGGTTAGGGAAGCGGAGGACGTCACTGAGTAGTGTACACACTGGTTCAACAACGATCGCCATTGACCTAACCCAACTCGGCCGCGCTCTCGATCATTCCACGCAGGCTGATCTGTCCGGTGTAGTTCCCAAAAAGCATGCGCCCAGGCGTCGCACACCACGTATCTCGTGCCTGCTGCCAAACTGCTGGTAAATCGGAACCGTATTGTGGCAACGCGGCCGGCCAACGATGAACGACAACGCTGAGCACTTCCGGAATCCCCAGAAGTGAATTCAGCTCGCCGCGTACCGCAGTTTCAACTTCGTCATTTGTGGCCGTGAGCCAGCTCGGCTGCGAAGTTCCACCCATCATGACCGTAAACGACGCTAGATGCGTTTCGTCGGTTACACGGTTTGCAAACGAGCTGGAGTTAAAGAGGATGCCCAAACATTTTCGATCCTCACAGGCCGGCATTAAAGCGCCGACACCTTCAACTGGTTTCGTAAATACCCGACGGTCTACGAACACGGTACAAGACACGATAGGTGTGTACCGAACAGTCAATAACTTTTGAGCGAGCGAGCTTGAAACTTCTTCGAGCAAGTGAGCGGCAGAATGAGCGGGCGTAGCGATTATCAGGTTCGGAGTTTCGGGCAAACTCTTCACTGGTTCACCTTTCCGAAATCGGTTTCCGAGGCGCGAATGCAGGTGACGTTCCAGCTGTCCTGCGAGATCGCCCATCCCGTATTTCGGCGCGACACGTTTTTTGATCTGGTTTCGTTTTGGTTCCTTTGGCTCGGTGCACTTCCAGCCAACTAGCGTCTTTCCAATTGGAACTCTTAATGCTGGATAAGCCGCAGCGACACCGAGTTCCGCCGGCTGCACACCGTAAATACCTCTAACAAATGGCGTCAGCAAATAATCGACAGCCGGCTGGCCCAGATGCCGGCGCCCCCAGGTCTCAAGAGTTTGACCGTTATCATTGTTTGAGCGAACGAAGAGGGCACGACCAGCGGTCGCTATCAATTCAGGAAGCGTAAGCGGAAGCTTTCGCAGCTCGCCGTTACGAACAATGAATTTTCCTTTTGCTTCCTTTCGGGGCTCAAGCAATTCCACATCGAGTTCGCGACATAGCTCTAGAACCGTTTCGGTGGCGATCAGCGAATGCGCTGCGCTTTCGGCGATGCCGTGATCGGTGTGACGGGTGCGAATCAACCCTCCCGCTCGTTCGTTTTGTTCAATCAATGTCACACGATAGCCGCGTCGATCTAAGTAATAGGCCGCAAGCATTCCAGCGATACCGGCGCCGACCACGGTTACCTCGCGAATCTCTTTGTTCATCGTACCGATCATGAATATGTCTCCGACAACAGCGCGTGAAGGATCTGCGGAAAGCGCGGATCTGCGTTGAAACAACGTGCACGCCGGTAGTGGGTGATACCACACTCCTTCGCCAGGCCGGCGTAAAGCTGATCCAGTTCGAAAAGCGTCTCAATATGATCGCTAACAAAACTGATCGGCACGATCACGACTTTGTGCACTCCTTCTTTACCCAATCGCTTCAGTTCATCTTCCAGATAGGGCTGCAGCCACGGGAGCTTTCCGTTGCGCGACTGAAACGCTACGGACCAGGGGTGTTTTAGATCACGGGTCAGAGCTTGAACCGTTCGCTGCACGTCTTCGGGATACGGATCTCCGCGCTCGACAATCTTTAACGGCAACGAATGAGCGGAGAAGATCACGTGCGCTGGAAGTTCGTCGTCATTTCGGTCGGAGCTGGCTTCTTCAAGCGCTTCGTTCAGAGTCGCTTTCAGCAATTGAATGTAGAACGGGTGGTCGGGCCAGTTGACGATCTGATGGACTTCGGGAGACCACTGCAGCCGCCTTAAAGCGTCATCAGCCTCCTCGAAGCAAGTGCCGGTCGTAGTTGTCGAGTACTGGGGAAACAACGGCAGTAGGATCAACTTTTCAGCGCCCCATAGACGCAATCGTTCAAGACTCACTTCGATTGAAGGTTCGGCCGAGCGCATGCCGAATTCGATTTTAAGGTCTAGCCGCCGCTCCAAATTACGCAGTCCTTCTGCCTGAATCGACGTCCACTTAAGCTGCGGCGATCCTCCGCCAATACTCTTGTACCCCGCGCGTGAAGATGGACCTTTTACGTGCGCAATCATGAAGGCAAGAATTTGGCGCAATGGAGACGGGACACCAACCAAGACACTCTTGTTTGCAAACAGCCGGTAGAGAAACGGTTTGACGTCAGCCAACGTCCACGGCCCACCAAAGTTTAGTAATAAGATACCGGTTCGCATTGTGCTAAATAGTTCTGCTGAATTGCTTCATCGCTGTATCGCGCGCGAGATGTGCATCAAATGCCATGCAAATGTTTCGAATAAACGGACGACCACTGTCGGTTACTTCGCAGTGTGCATCTGAGCTTTTCAGCAGACCGTCAAGTCGAAATCCTGATAGACGGTTGTCGATGTCCTGTAGATACGGGACGTACGTCTCACCGTCGTTCCAGCTCGTTTCAAATCGTGTCATTAGATTCAAAATGTGCTGCCGCAGTACTCGATCTTCCATGGTGAGCTTATGACCACGCGAGATCGGCAACTCACCTTTGTGAACTCGTTCGGTGTAGCTCTCGATCTCCTTTTCGTTCTGAGCAAACATGTCCCACGAGTCACTGATCGACGAAACGCCGAGCCCAATCAGCGGCATGACAAACTGGGACGTATAACCCATGAAGTTGCGATGTAACTTTCCACTCATGGCAGCTGTCCATAACGAATCACTCTCCAGCGCAAAATGATCCATCCCAATCTCGCGGTAACCTGCAGCAAGCAAGAGTTCACGTCCGCGTTCGTAAAGTTTTCGTTTTACCGATCCAACCGGCAAATCATTCTCGGTGAAGTGTCGCTGTCCGGGCTTCACCCACGGAACGTGCGCATAGCCATAAAACGCAATCCGATCAGGTCGCTGCTTCATAACGGCCGCGACGGTCAGTTCCACACTTTGAACTGTTTGAAATGGTAGGCCGTAGATCAGATCGTAATTGATGCTATTAAAACCGAGGGAACGCGCAGTCTCTGTAACCTCTGCGACTTGTTTTTCCGACTGAATACGATTGACCGCAAGCTGCACCCGTGGATCAAAATCCTGCACGCCAAGACTTAAGCGGCGAAATCCCAACCTGGCCAGTCGTCGAAGGTGTTCGGGCTGCGTAACCCGCGGATCCGACTCAATTGAAAATTCGGCATCATTCGTTTTATGAACGTGCTGAAGAATTCCATCGACAAGCTCTTCGAGTTCTTCCGGCGAGAGAAAAGTTGGTGTGCCACCACCGAGGTGTAATTCGCTAAGCGGCACACGGACTGAACTGCCAAGGCGCTCGCGATAGACCTCCCATTCGCGCAACACCGTCCGCAGGTACGGTTCCGCAACTGAAGTCTTTGTGGTGATGCGTGAATTACAACCGCAGTACGTACAGAGCGAGCGGCAGTAAGGAATGTGAACGTACATTGCCGCGCCAGTTCCATGTCGCGCGCCATCTCTCAGACTGTCACTAACACTCTGAATCCATTTGTCAGTTGATGGCGGGGAACTCCAATGAAGGATTGTCGGATAACTCGTGTAACGAGGACCCGGAACGTCATATTTCTCCAGAAGCATCGATGACATTAACAAGCGCGCCCTTCCGTCCAACACTTTGTCCGCTCTCATTCGAGGAGAAGGAAGAACGGAATTGGGTCGGGAGCAACGCCTGTGCCCAGTGTTTATTCGGCGAAAGTAAAGATTGGGATGGGATCTAGTTGGGAAATAAACCTACCAGTTGCGGAGAATTCCTCAGCGTCGCCTGGAAGTTTCTGCCGAGTTGACTGGTAACGCGCCAAACTTTCCGCGGCCTACCAGTTGCTCTTGTCTGCTTCGCCCGAAATTGAAAGCAACTTTCAACTTCGGGAGGCCAAGGGAGGAATCGTCACATGCAGAAGCGAAACGCACCTTCGACACTGAGCACACTGCCGCACGGACGCGTGGCCACTATCTTGAACGTGCTCGGCCCACGATTGATTGCGATGCGGTTGATGGAAATGGGACTTGTACCAGGTGCCAGCATCTCCGTCGTTCGCAGCGCGCCTCTCGGCGATCCCATTCAGATAAAGCTTCGCGACTACCACCTGGCTCTGAGAAGAACGGAGGCTGCGTTGATCAACGTCGCCCTCGCGGATTGATGCCTCAACTTAAAATGTCCGCCGTACCCAGCCAATCGCTTTCGACATTAAGCGTTGCCATCGCAGGTAATCCAAACGCCGGCAAGACCAGCCTGTTCAACGCACTCACTGGCTTAAGGCAAAGGATCGCGAACTATCCGGGCGTGACTGTCGAGGCCACGCAAGGCCTTTGGTACCTGGACGATCGTTCGCCAGTGGCTGTGGTCGATTTGCCCGGACTCTATAGTCTAAACGCTACCTCGATCGATGAACAGATTGCATGCGATACGCTTGTAGGCTCTGGCGAGCGCTATGAATCATCGATCTCACCCGATGTGATCATCGTAGCGATAGATGCAACCAATCTCACTCGCAATCTGTATCTTGCTACTCAAGTAATAGAACTCGGAAGACCGACTGTGGTCGCATTGACGATGTTTGACCTCGCTCTGCGAAATGGTATCCAAATCAATGTGCCATTGCTGGCCGAGGCGTTAGGTGTTCCAGTCGTACCAGTAGTAGCACGTCGACTGATTGGCATAGACGCTCTGGCAAGTGCTGTGAAGAAGGTTGCTGGGCAGATTCGAGGGTCTGTTTCTGCAACTCGAATTGACGATGCATTGACTATACGCAAGGACGAACTGCTAGATCGGTATCAGCAAATCGACAGTTTGGTCTCACGTGTATTGACTCAGAAAAAGACGGAGGGTCTCACTCGGACCGAACGCATCGACGCAGTATTGACTCATCGGATCTTTGGACCGCTTATCTTGATCGCCGTCGTCTTATTTGTCTTTCAAATGATCTTTTCCTGGGCCAACCTGCCGATGAATCTGATTGATGGCGGATTCGCAGCTTTGAGTCGCACTATCAGGACAACGTTCCCGACCGGAATCTTCACGGACCTCCTGGCGGATGGAGTGATCGCTGGTGTGGGCGGGGTTCTGGTATTTCTGCCTCAGATTCTGCTGCTGTTTCTATTCATCGCGATTCTGGAAGAAAGCGGTTACATGGCCCGAGCGGCATTTCTCATGGACCGATTGATGCGAACGGTTGGTCTTGATGGAAAGGCCTTTCTGCCGCTAGTGATGAGTTTTGCCTGCGCAGTTCCGGCCATAATGGCGACACGAACTATTCAGAGCACTAAGGATCGAATCACAACGATCATGATCGCCCCGTTCATGAGTTGTTCGGCGCGTTTACCCGTCTACACTCTCATGATTGCCTCGTGTTTCTCAAATCAGAAGACATTTGGTTTTATTTCAACTGGCGCGTTGATAATCCTCGCAATGTATTTGCTTGGTATCTCGACTGCGATCATCGTTGCCTGGGTATTCAAACACTCGATTCTGAAAGCGCCCTCAGCGGCATTCGTCATGGAGTTGCCGGTCTATCGAATTCCCAGCATTTCGAATGTTTTTCACACGATGCTGTCTCGTGCAGGTCTATTCGTAAAGAGGGCGAGCACAGTAATCCTCGCCGCATCAATTCTGTTGTGGGCACTTGCGGCTTTCCCGCGTTCAACAGGGTCGTCAAGCGTTACGGCGAGCGAGCAGGTTAGCAACAGCTACGCGGGAAGAGCGGGGCGACTAATGGAACCGTTGATCGCACCGCTTGGTTTTGATTGGAGAATTGGCATTGGTCTCATCTCATCGTTCGCAGCGCGTGAAACTATCGTTTCGACGCTGGGCGTTGTCTATAACGTCGGCAACGAAGAGCAGGAGCAGTCTGGCTCGCTGGTAAATGCAATGGTGAATGCCAGGAAAGCAGATGGCTCGCGAATGTGGACGCCGCTCGTTGGGCTATCTCTGATGGTCTTTTTTGTGTTGGCGTGTCAATGCATGTCGACACTTGCGGTTGTGCGTCGTGAGACAAATTCGTGGCGTTGGCCACTCTTTATGGTGAGCTACATGTTGGTGCTCGCTTACCTGGGCTCGCTGATAACTTTCCAGGGCGGAAGATTATTGGGGTTCAACTAATGCTCGACTGGCAAACACCGGTAACAGTGATCAGTATTATCGCGGCCAGTGGGTTTATTGGCGTTCGTGCCTGGCATCGCATTCGATCGCTGAGCCTCCGATCAAACTCAGCCAAATGCGGAAGCGGTTGTCACGCCTGTAGCATTAGCGTAAACAACCGCCAGACAAGGTGCGGACCAAACGTACTCTTAAGACGCGACTAATTCATCACGCCGCCAAATCTTCATACACGTCAGTTGAGCCTGCGCTGAGACATTGGCTAATAGCCGCTCGAACAAGCCATCAGTAACCGCAACGAGCGCTGATTCGATTTCCCTTTCCTGTTCGGCGCTTAACCCCAGGTTGCGGTGACGTCTCGAGACTTCGGATCGCGCAATCGCCTGCCACTCTAATCGGATTTCTTCAAATCGGTTGTCGGTGAGCTTGGTTATGGATTCCACTGTTTTGCCTGGGTCCTGAGCGTAGGACGCTTGTCCTCCTCCAGGTAGTAACGCGTAATCGGTCGGCAAACTGGATACCAAAACTCAAAACTCAATTACCTGAACCTCGGGCAAGGTGATGAAGCTCAGACTGCGTGGTTTCTCTCAAGTCTGGGAAAGATCCCGCAGGCTTTCACCTGGCAGGGCACTGGCCCTCGCGTGCAGATGACGCGCAGCGCGAACGAAACCTCTTTGTTAGTGCCTACGGCCCTCATCTGCACGCTGGGACGCCTACTCTCCGACTTAGGCATATCGGTTGCTCTTGGTGGTCCTGTCACACAGGGGACTCTCGGGATCTTGAAACCACTTAGGGAAACGGAGGATACGACAATGGCAAAAGATGATCGCGATCTTCTAGAGCTGCTGAAAGAGGAGCTCTCCTTCATCGAGCAGGGCGGTTATGGACGGTCAGTTCGTACCCCCTGGAAACCGACATCGACGTTCCAAGACTCGCTGTCGTGCATCAACTACGGATATCCCTATCGCGCGCATCCGTGCAATGAGTGTCATCTCATCGATTTCGTCTCGGCCGAAGATCGCGCGACAGATATACCCTGCCATCACATTCCACTGAATGCCGAGGGCGACACGATCGCTGATCTCGAACTGACGGATAATCAGCACAAGTTGGAAGAAGAAGTTAAGACGTGGCTGAGAAGCAGGATCAAGGAGATCGAAGATCGGAACCTACTAGAGCGCGACAAACAGTCGACGCCCGGTTCGTCAGAAGCGAACTTCTGCTGCCAAAGCTAGTAAGACGAGGAAAGAGGGGAAAAGGGGAAAGGGGAAAAAGGAATTGGTTCTTTCCTATTTACCTTTTCCCCTCTTCCCCTTCTGCTCTTATCCAACCAGCTTCGCAAACGCGCTGCGCAGTGTCCCAACCAAATTGCCGGTTTCTACGTTATACCGACGGAAATCAAATGTCGTTACCTGCGCCACTCCCAAACCTGACGAGGTAAGAAAGATCTCATCGGCTTCTGTCAGATCGGGCATTTCATAAATTCCTTCTACAACCGGGATGAAATGTTTGTTAGCGATATCGATCACACACTCTCGTGTGACACCAGCCATCGCACCAGTGCTGAGCGCCGGCGTATGGATTGTCCCATTCGTGACCCAGAAAATATTCGCGAGCGTTGCGGAAACAATTTCCCCTCGCTCGTTCAACATCACCGCTTCGTCGAAATCACGCGTCTGCGCCTCTTCCCAGGAAAGTACATGGTCCAGATAATTAAGACTCTTGATGCCGGTCGTGGGCGAGAACGTGCTCACACGATATGGCGACACCGCCAGCGCCAATCCGCTTGCAGATTTCTTGTGGGGCTCGCCGGTCATGATTATGAGGTCCGTGTTTTTTGAACTTGTGGTTTTAGTTTTCCAAACGTCACGACCACTGCGCGCCAGTAGGATCACGCGCGCGCGTCCGTCATGAAGCTGATTCACGGCGATCAGTTTGCGCAGTGCATCACCGACATTCTTTTCAGTGAGGCCCGTTAGATCAACGGCGAGTTTAGCGGCGTGGGCTGATAGACGTTCCCAATGCTTGGGCCAAAGAAACGGCTGTGAGTTGTAGACGGCTAGGGTGGTGAACACTCCGCGGCCGTAGAGCATCGCAGAAGAGACGGGAGCGACCCGCGCCTTCGTTGCCTCGACCATCGTTCTGTTGAGATAGATGACCGGATGCATATGATGTTCGATAAACTTCAGTTTGTCGTCAACGCACGGTCGCTCAACTGCTTTCAAGAATCTGGCGAGCGATTACTGAAAGAACTTGAGCATAGTGTACGTTGACGACAAACTGAAGTTTATCGAACATCATTCCATGCCGGCGGCGATCGCTTCAGCTTCGAGCTTGTGCGACAGCGCAGTGCGCCAGGCAGTTTCTAATTCCGAGACTTCAAGCGCGATTAGTTCGTCGGCGTTGACGGAGATACGTAAGATAGTTCCGGTTACGCGACCGATCACGGCGACCGGCGTATTGTTCCTACCGGCAATGCTTTCCAACTCCACAAGGTTCGCCGTGTCGACGCTTACGATTATTCTGGAAGGTGATTCGCTGAACAGTGTGACGACCGAAGATAAAGGGCTCTCGAGTTTAATATGAGCACCTATTGAGGATCGACCGAGTGTTGAAAAACAACTCTCCGCGAGTGCAACGGCCAAGCCTCCGTCAGAACAATCATGCGCTGACTGCAACAACCCTGCTTCTGCGGCTTCGATACACGTCCGCTGAACGCTCAATTCGCGATTGAGATCGAGTTTGGGAACCGGAGCGCCTGCAGCGTGACCTTCAGCGCAAACGGCAGCATATTCACTGAGCGAGAGATCGTTTTCGGTAGTGCCAATGAGAACTACAATATCGCCCTCTTTTTTGAAACCCGGTTGCACGACGCGCCGCACGTCTTCAATCAACCCAACCATGCCGATGACGGGTGTCGGAAGAATGCCGCGACCTTCAGTCTCGTTGTAGAAGGAGACGTTACCCGAAACCACTGGCGTTCCCAACGCACGACACGCTTCGGCCATTCCATCAACCACCTCCGAGAACGACCACATCACTTCGGGTTTTTCCGGCGAAGCGAAATTCAGACAGTTGGTAATCGCAACCGGTCTGGCTCCAACGCACACGACATTTCTCGCCGCTTCCGCCATCACTAGTTTCGCACCCTCCCGTGGATTGGCAGCGCAATAGCGGCCATTGCCGTCAAGCGTCATCGCCAGGGCGCGTCGAGTTTCCTTGATCCTTACAACCGCAGCGTCCGCGCCCGGAAGTATCGCCGTGTTGGTTCTTACCATGTGGTCATACTGGCGGTAGACCCATTGCTTCGAAGCGATGTTTCCCGATGCCAACAGCTTCAGCAGATCAGCCGTCTGATTTGTTTTTTGATCTTCGAACTTTGGACTTTGGACTTTGGACTTTGGACTTTGGACGAACGGTTTCATCGGTCGGTCGTATCGCGGTGCTTCGTCCGTAAGTGCCGCAACTGGAATGTCAGCGACTTTTGCACCGTCGTGAATAACCTGCATTCGACTGGTGTCGCGCACGCGACCGATCACTACTGCATCGAGATCCCACTTGCGAAAGATGTCCATAACCTCTCGCTCGCGTCCGGAGTGAGCGACGATCAGCATTCGCTCCTGCGATTCAGAGAGCAGCATTTCGTACGCTGTCATTCCCTCTTCTCGCTGCGGCACTAAGGAGAGATCGAGTTCGATTCCCGTCCCTGCGCGTGACGCCATTTCACAGGATGAAGAGGTTAGACCTGCGGCACCCATATCCTGAATACCAGCGACAGCACCGCTTCGCATGGCCTCGAGACACGCTTCCAGCAAAAGCTTTTCGAGAAACGGGTCTCCAACCTGTACTGTTGGTCGCTTCTCGAGGGCTTCGTCATCAAACTCAGCTGACGCCATCGTCGCTCCGTGAATACCGTCGCGGCCCGTTTTTGCTCCTACATACAAAACAGGATTGCCGATGCCCGTCGCTTTGCCAAAGAAGATTTGATCGTGACGGACAAGACCGAGAGCAAAAGCATTGACGAGGGGGTTCAGAGCGTACGCATCATCAAATGCAACTTCTCCACCTACCGTTGGGACGCCGAACGCGTTCCCGTAATGCGCAATGCCCGCAACAACACCAGCAAGCAACGACCGATTGCGACGACCATTGTGCGCATTGTCGAGTGACCCGAAACGCAGGCTATTCATCGCCGCGACGGGGCGCGCGCCCATCGTGAAGATGTCGCGAAGAATACCGCCGACGCCCGTCGCCGCGCCTTGAAACGGTTCGATGAAGGAAGGGTGATTGTGCGACTCGATCTTGAAAGCAGCACACCAGCCATCACCTAAGTCGATCACGCCGGCGTTCTCGCCTGGCGGCACAATGACCCGTTCTCCTGTCGTGGGCAGTCGCTTCAAATGCACACGCGATGACTTGTACGAACAATGCTCCGACCACATCACGGAAAAGATGCCGAGCTCAACGAGCGTAGGTTCTCGACCCAGCAGCTCTTTTATTCGTTGATATTCTTCCTGAGTGAGGTTGTGAGCAGAGATTACGTCTGGAGTGATCATGCTGCCTTTAGTTTCGCGCGCCGATGACCTTGTCGATTGCCGACCTCAATTCGCCGGGATTAACGCGGCCGAAATGTTTGTAAGCAACTTGCCCGTTCGTCGTGTACAGAATCGTAGCGGGCAGATCGCCTTGCCAGGTCGGATCCACCGCTTTGATAAGCGGATCAGGATCAGGCACGTTCAATAGATAAGCGGGCATCGTTGCTTTCATCTTCTGAAGAAACTCAGGCACGGTTGTTTTGATGTCAGGCACATCATCAAGCGAAACAGTGACGAAGTCTAATCCGAGTTTTCTGTAGTCGGCGTCGATCTTTACAAGATCAGGGAACTCGTCGCGGCAGGGATCGCACCAGGTGGCCCAGAAGTTAACCAGGAGTGGCTTCTCTGATTGTCGGTTTAGTAAGGCGACGAGTGCGTCGGTCTTGATTTCAGTAACAACTGGTGAGCGGACGGCAGCAACTTTCGACTTCGCGGGCCGGCGAGTTCTTTTCTGCGCCGGCGCCGCGAGGCTCGAAAGCAAAATGCTCAAGCCAACTGAGACAACTAGCAGTGCTCGAGTCAACACAATCGTTAACCGCGTTTGATAGTGCACCCGAAAGAGGTGGCGTTCGTCTTTTCCACGGGCTTGCCGGAAAGAACCAGATTCAACGCGTCGCGCAACTCGCTTGAATTCACACCCGCAGGATCTTTGCTGTTATCGATACGGCCGTGATAGAGCAGCTTGTTGTTAGCATCGAGGAAGTAAGCCTCCGGAGTTACTTTCGCTCCGAGACGATCCGCGATCTTATTGCCTGGATCCTTCAGAATCACGAAGCTGAGTTTATTCTGGGCAGCATGCGCCTTCACCGCGCCGGCATCTTCCGTCGCGTTCGCGTTAATGCCGATTACGTTGATGCCTTTCGCTTTGAAGTCCTGTGCGAGTTGTTCCATCCGCTCATTGTAGGCGTTGGACACGGGGCATTGGACTGCGATGAACAGAATCACAGATCCGTTTTTGCCTTTGAGCGACGCAAGCGTTCGGTTTGTGCCGTCAACATCGGGAAGCGTGAAATCCTCAATCGTGCTGCCGATGGCAGCTGGTGCTGGAATATCACCGTCGATACTTCTTCCGCTTCCAGCAATAACGAAGGCCGATAGCAATAAAGCCGCCGGCAGAATCAGTGCAAGTCGCTTCTTCATACAATCTCCTTTCACGCATGGAAAAGTGGAAGGCAAAGATTAGCAGCCCGCACAGGCCGGAGCAAGCGACGCTTTAAGCATTGCCGATTTTTGATTGCCGATTGCTGATTTGAGTTGGTTGAGACTGTTAGTTCTGCTGGGAAGCTCAATTCAACAGTAACGACAGACTTTGAGTTTAAGGAACAATCGGCAGTCGGCAATCAGAAATCGGCAATGGTTTTGGTTGACACAAACCTCTGAAATCCACCATCTTTAAATCGCATGTCAGAACTGATTACTGCTACTGAGCCAACCGATTTAATCAAGCACCAAGAGAAACCCTCCGCCGGCAGTCAGCTTGATCAAGCGCTACCAACTCCGGTGAGAATGGATGCTGATGAGCGATACACCGGTCGCGGCGTAACTATCGCTTTTCTCGATTCTGGTTTCTACGCCCACAGCGATCTGCTTGAACCCGTCAATCGCATTCTCGCTTATCACAGCATCTTTAGTGCTGAAGACGATCCAACATTCCTACAAACTCCTGATGTCGCGAGTTGGCATGGCATGATGACTTCAGTTGTCGCCGCCGGGAACGGCTACTTGTCGAACGGACTTTATCGCGGCATTGCACCTGAAGCAGATGTTGTGCTGGTGAAGATTGGCAAGAGCGGACGCATCCCGGAAAAGAACATCGAATCCGGACTCGAATGGGTGCTGAGGAATCGCACCAGGTTTGACATACGCGTTGTGAATATTTCGGCGGGAGGCGACTTCGAGCAGACGTATCTGAAGAATCCCTTGTGTCAGATGGTTGAAGAAGCCGTTGGCCTGGGTCTGGTGGTAGTTTGTGCCGTTGGTAATGCGGGGCTGGCCCCCGGACATCCAGTATTACCGCCCGCTAGTTCGCCATCGGCGATTTCGGTCGGCGGACTCGACGATCAGAACTCTCTAGATCGAGCACGCAGAGGAATGTATCGCTCGTCGTATGGGCCAACCGTCGACGGCCTACAAAAACCTGAAGTGATCGCTCCCGGGATCTGGGTGGCGGCGCCTATCTTGCCGAACACACCAACAGCCGATCAGGCACATCTGTATGCCGAACTCGACTCTTCTACAGATGACGCACTACGAGAAATCATTCAGCAGCACAAAGGCGTGGACCAGGTGCTTGATGAAGCGTGCGACTTGCCCATTCCGATGTTGCGGCAATTGATCAGCATTAAACTACAAGAAGGAAACGTTATTAACCATCATTACAAGTTTGTCGACGGCACTTCCTTCGCTGCTCCAATCGTCTCTTCCATCATCGCCTGCATGTTGCAAGCGAACCCAGCTTTGACCCCGCAGCAGGTTAAGAGGATCTTGATCGATACAGCAGAGCGCGTCGCTGGCGTCGAAGTTGATCGGCAAGGATGGGGCGTGGTGGCCCCACGCAAAGCAGTTGAGATAGCCGAAGCAACGGCCGCACGTGTCCCTCCGGGGACTTGAGCGCGCGAAATGACAGCTCGTCGGATAAAAGTCCAAAATCCACTGATGCAGTCGGTGGATAGTCAATACTGGACCTACTGAACTCATGTTCCCTTCATTGAGAGAATAAGTATGAAGCATCCACCGACTGCGTCGGTGGGATTCCCGGTTGGGTCGCTGGACACTTTCAGCGAGCGTGTGACACAATCCGCTCAACCCAAGAAACATTCTGGAAATTAGAAGGAGAGTTCTAGAAGCTCTATGTCTGAAAATGAAGCAGCAGTTAGTGGTGCCGCCGCGGATGCGTCCCCTACGGAACCGGCGGCGAGCACCGAGGAGATTACATATCACGCAGTCGAAAAAGATGGAGTGGTGACAGCCATTTGGGAAATGCAGGGACGAAAGCACCTGCGAACAATCGACCCACGCTCACGACAGGGACAAGACATCCTCCGACTTTACACAACTGAGCATCACGACGAAGTAACTGGTGATGCAGCGACGTCATGAAGTTTGGTTGGCCCTGGGCCTTTGGTCTTTGGCCTTGGGCGAAGCCAGGCACACCAAAGACCTGAGACCAAAGACCCTCACGTCACCAAATTCCTCGGCTGACCTCTTACAAAAGCCTCTAAATTATCGATCACTTGATCGGCGAGCGCTTGCATTGCTTCGTGGCTGGCCCATCCGACGTGCGGAGTCACAATCAGATTCGGCACCGTCTCTTCCAGCAGCACATTCGACTCAATAGGCGGCTCCACACGTAACACATCGATCGCTGCACCACCGATGGTTCCTTCCTTGAGCGCTTCAACCAAAGCGGCTTCATCGACGAGCGCACCACGCGCAGTGTTAACGAGGATTGAGGTAGGCTTCATCAACTCCAGCTCGGTAGCACCAATTAAGTTTCGCGTCGCGTCAGTTAACGGACAATGCAACGACAGCACGTCGCTCCGACGTAGAACGTCTACAAACGAGGCACGACCGTCACGAATAATCGCTACATCCTTGCGTTCTGCAACCAATACACTCATTCCGACAGCTTGTGCGAGGTTGGCGGTGGCTTTTCCAAGCGCGCCGTAACCTACGATCCCAATGGTCGAGCCACTAAGATCATTAATTGGATGGCTCAGCAAGCAAAACTGCTTAGCCCGCTGCCAGTCTCCACGCACCAAATCGTCACGATAGGCGATCAGATTTCGTCGCAGCGCGAAGATCAGAGTCAACACATGCTCAGGCAACGACGTGGTTGCATAGTTACGCCCATTGCACACTGCGATGCTGTGCGATTTACAGAACTCGAGGTCGATGTTATCGACACCGGTTGCGGCAACCGCAATCAATCGCAGTGATGGTAATTGCGATAGCACATCAGCGCGGAGTGGCAACTTGTTGCAGATCGCTATCGTCGCGTGTCGCAGACGCTCGACTATCTCGGTGGGCTGGGTGACCTCATAATCGACCCAGGCATGTTCGAAACGAGGTCGTCGGAAGGCGACGGCAAAGGTACTTCGTTCGAGGAAGACTATTTGTTCCATGCTTTACCAGACATTCTGAATTTTAGGATTTCACTCCGTCTTTCCGTTCATCCATCAGATTAAATCCATAGATTGAATCACGTTTAAGTTTTTAGTCCGATTCGCCTGCTCGCGTCGGGCGCGCTCAGAATTATAAGTGCGTAGATGGAGGGACTTAACGTGATGCTCGGTCCCTAGACTCCGAAAGAAGAGGCATTCCTTTCCAGGGATTAGCGGAATTTAATCGTTCGCCACCTCGCTGCGTTGCTACGAATTTAAATTGATTGTTTAGTCCGGCCAGCCGGACAAGCGTGGTGGGGTGAACTTCGGTTCGCCCCACCATCAATTGTTTTTGATCTTTATCGCATCAATGCTCGGGTGCTATGCTGGGCGCGAAGCGCGGCGAAGGCTGAAGTGGAGCGGAGCGAGTAAGACGCGAGGCGAAGGCTGACGACGCTAATCTCCAGCGACAAGGAGACAAAGGTCCTCCGCGATATGCTTTCATTTATAAGGCAAAGATAAAGAACAACGGACCCACTGCCATAGCTCTCAACTTAACTTCATTTCGTGACTATCAGACGCTCATTACCTGAAGAAGCTTCGACGCTTAGTGCAATTGCCAGGCAAGCAAAGCAATACTGGGGTTATCCCGAGCACTGGATGAAAAAGTGGGAGAGCGACCTCACTATCTCCGAAGACTTCATCAGAGACAATCAAGTGTATGTATGTGAACGTGACCAGCAGATCTGCGGTTTTTATGCTTTATGCGTTAACGGCTCGCGTGCGGAACTCGAGCATATGTGGGTCGCGCCGGCTTATATCGGCAGCGGCGTGGGCAAAGAACTGTTTCTCGACGCGATGGACCGCTCAACCGCAATGAATGTCCGTCGAATCGATATCACTGCGGATCCGAATGCAGCAGGTTTTTATGAACGAATGGGAGCTACTCGTACCGGAGATGTAGTGAGTGAGATAGATGGTCAACCGAGAATCCTGCCCCGAATGACAATTGATCCTCCTGGATCAGAATAAGTGATAAGGGATGAGTGACTTATCAATCATCCCTTATCCCGACAAATCTGCGGCTGCTTTTTCCTGCTTCTGCCGTCGGCCTTCTGCTCCTGCTTCTTCTTTGGCTCTGTCTTCGATTCTTCGCACGGACGCTTCTCGTCATTCGTATCACGTTCATCAAGCGACGAAGGTAAGTTGAGTATCAGGATCTGCGGCCCAGTTGGCAGATCGACTGGCGGAACCTCTATCTCTGGCGCAGTCTCACGTTGATCTCCGTTTCCGGTAGTCCGAACCGTTCTTCTGATCATCTTCCGGCCCTGTACTAATGGACCAAAAGCCAATCCCGACAACGCCTGGTCCTCAAAATCCGCGATCGAAAAAACGCTTCCGTCCCGTAATGAGCCATCTTGGTTCGGATCAGGGAAGGCATCAATGCGCGCGATTCCGCCATTTCCCTCAGGATCGTCGAACGATGAAGAAGCATCCTCAATTACATAGACGTTCCCTTTTTGATCTACGGTCAAACCGTGAAGGAACAAATTGTTGTCGATCGAAAGTCCTTCGACGACAACTTCGTCGCGATCTGCTCGGCCGTCGCCGTTATCGTCGTAGACAGCCAGCATCAGCGAGTCGTTGCCGACCGAGTGCGAGAAGACAATGCCACGCGAATTAACGGCAACATCCAAAGGGGCGTCATCAGAGAACTGGTAGGAGTAGTAGGGCACGTTATCGAGAGTGTCCGGGTATCCGTCCTGGTTTGTATCGCGAATGATTCTCAATTCGTCCGATGCAAAGTCAGCAATGAGCACATCGTTGTTGGGAAGCAAAGCCAGTCCGTTTGCATTGAACAGGCGATTGTCGCCGACGGTTACCAGCGACCGAGAACGGGAGTTATCGAAACCTCCGGTCAACGGATTGCGAACGAGCAATACGATTCCCGGGGAGGGTTCGTTATTCGGATCATCGGGATTCGCTGAGTTGTAGTAACCGCTCGACGAAACGAGTACGAACTCACTTCCATCTAAAGCTGTTCCCGCGACGACTGCTGCCGCTGACGGCAAACCAAAATCGCGCTGTAGATCGTAGGTTGCTGACTGGTTAACGACGAAATCGCCATTCGTATCGAGCGCAACGACTAAAACACCTATCAAGCGATTGTTTAGAGTCGCTGAGTAAACTTCGTAACGCGAACCGGAGCGACCAACAGCGATGTCGAAAGAGCCGCCCGCGAAATCGAATGTGGTTCGTTCGTCGGCGGCTAAGTCCAGGTTGCGATCGACGAACTGTTCATCTGTACCGGCAGTCGAAGTCAGACTGAGCTGCGATGTATGTAGGACTCGATGCAGTGAAGTGCCGGGTGGAATTGGTGTCGTTGCTGGAATGTTCTGAGCGCCAACTGCGACCCGAGCTACGGTTGCGTCGTCATCCGTTACGCTGCGGCTGACACGCGGACGTTGTGCGCGTTGACTGACGGAAAGCGACGGCAGGTAGCTGCCCTTTCGAGATGTTTGCGCGAAGGCCGGTTGCCGCGATCGCAAGGCGCGTCTGAGATCCGGGCGAAGATCAGGATTAATCACTTGTGCGCTGCTTACAATCGCGGAGAGAAAGGCTCCGACAATCACGGCAACAACGAAAGCTATGAACAGTATGACGAAACGTACGACCTTCATGACGAGCGTCCTAACTTCTGTCGAGCCGCAACCCCAGAGAGCGAGTCCGGGGTGCGGCTCTCAGTTCAGATCACGCAGTTAATGAACGGGATCGTCGGGTTTACGCGGCGGTCTCGACTCTGACGGTTCGGACCGTGGCGGTGGATCCGATCTTGGCGGCGGATCTGAGCGTGGCGGCGGATCCGATCTCGGCGGTGGATCTGACCGCGGTGGGGGATCGTTCCGGGGAGGCGGCTCATAGCGCGGCTCAGATCGCTGTGGTGGCGGATCTGAACGCGGCGCTGGGTCGTTACGGGGAGGCGGCACATAGCGCGGTTCAGACCGCTGCGGCGGTGGATCCGAACGTGGCGCAGGCTCAGAGCGCGGCGGTGGATCATTGCGTGGCGGTGGTTCGTAACGCGCCGGCGGATCTGAACGTTGTTCCGAACGTGGAGAAGAACGAGGCTCCGTTCTTTCCGTCGGCTCTACTCGATCAGGTCTAGCTGGTCTGGCTGGCGATTCGGAAGGCTCAGACCGCGGAGACTCGTAGCGGGGTGCCGGATTCTCCGGCGGGCGCGAAGGTTCAATTCGCTGTCGATCCCGTGAACGCTTTTCTCCCTCGTCATCTCGTTGCACTGGTGGAGCAACTCGTACTGGTGGAGTGTCATTGTTCTCGGTCGGACGTGCTGAGGGTGAGGTTTCAGTCGACGGAGTCGTCGGTGGTGATGGAGCTCGTCGGTCGGACCTCTCACCGCCGTCATGATCTGTTGGCGAGACAGGAGTTCTAACTCTCGACCTCATGGGCTTCGAGTCACCTGTCGGACTTGAGAGATCGGGATTTCCAGAGTCGCCTCCACTAACAACGCGTGGCGGACGCGCAACGGCACCGGTCGGTCTGCTCTCGGGCGTGCCTGCATTCGAGTTATCTCCCGGTGATGCGATTCGCGGTTCACGGCCGTTGAAGACTCGAGAGCGACGCAATTCGTCATCGAGCGGCGCACCAGGAGTTCGAGTTGCTGCCCCAGTGGTGTCCGGAAGACCAGCCGTGGGGAAGCGAACTGGCGGACGAGCTATCGCTGGACGATCGGGTCGCTGGTTCGCTGATGAGCCATCCTGACCTGCCCCCCCACGAGCCGGTAGTCCTCCTCTTATCGGCTCGGAATTGTATGCGCGACGAGCTAGGGTAATGTCGGCGCGTGCCGGTCGCACACTATCGTCGCCGATCAATCTGGCGGGAATCCTCGTTACCGCACGCAGGTATGCAGGATTGACGCGTTGCAGTTGGGCCAACTCATACGCCCGTAACGCGGTCAAACGCTCCGGAGTAGCACGATGGTAGTATCGCGAGTGTGGATCGCGCTGGTAGTAACTAAGTGGATACCAGCAGTAATCGTTGCCGAATGAAATATGAAAAGCAACGAGCGCAGGACGCCACCAACTTCGATTATGATAGTAACGGCTGCGCGGACACCAGGCCCATCGGCCGTTGTAGTAGACCCAGCGGCCGTAGTGATATGGCGCCCAACCCCACGGCTCATAACCAACCCACGTCCAACCATAAGGTGGGCACCACGTCCAATGGCCGTACCGGTAAGGTACCCAATCATCATAGATGCCTATGGCAGAACTTCGTGGCGACCAAACCCAACCATATTCAGCCGCGTACGCCCAATCGCCATAGGCATCCAGATCTTCCGCCCCCCAGATGTATTCGTCATAATACTGAACGTCGTAACGTAAACGTTGCGCGAGGTAACGCTCACGATCATCTACGAACCGATCAAACTCATCAGCACTTGCCGCAGCAAGGAATTCCCAGTCACCAACATTGTCGCCTTCGGTAATCAGTTCTGCTGTTCGCCCATCGCGCAAAGCGAATCCGGACGTGTCCGAATAGATTCGAGCATTACCTCCATCACGCACGGTAAATCGCACGTGCCCTCCGCGTGCGACATCGACGCGATACAGTCCCTTCCTTTCCGCAGCCAGCGTTGAGCGTGGTGCATCGATCTCAAAGTATTCCTTCTGGCGGTCGAATCGGGCGAGGCGAATGACTGCCGTGCCTTCAAATACGCCCAGTGCGATTCCCTCATCACGCAACGTGAGAATCCTGAGACCCGAGTTCGGCCCCAGACGCACGAAATTACGAGCGTCGATCTGGATCTCCAGACGGCTGTCGGCATTAGTCGCAATGGTGTCGCCTTCGACGAGCGGAAAGTTGAGTCGGGCTCGTTCCCAGTCTGTATTGCCGGTGCGTTTGAGGTGAACTTCGCCGCTTATGAGGCTGATTCGGACGACGCGCGCCTTGTCGTCGTAGTCTTCGGGTTCGTCGTCGAATGCCCGGGCAGTGATTGATGTGAAAACTAAAGTAAGAAAGAGGCCCAGAAAAATCGGAGAGACCGGTCGGGTACGCATTTTATTACTCCTTCTAAAGCTGGTTGTGTTCTTGTGTTCAGCCCGTAATGACTCAAGCACAAAGAACTGCGCGCTGGCATCGGAGCCAATCCGTGGAGTGTTATGGGTTGGTCCGTCGCCTTCAGAAAGAGCAAAGAGCATGCCCGCAAACGACTTATCGTCATCGTTGGAGATGAATTTGAGATTTCTCAAAGGCGGATTGAGAATCAACCGAGATGACTGAAACTCGATTGAGTGAAACTTGAGAATGCGAAGTTTCGATCAGAGAGTGGTGAGAAGACCAGTTACGGCTGTGAACGTCTGATTACGTGCAACTGCAACACGATTTCGTGTCTGCGCTAGTCAACCAACAGGCGACATGCAACTTCCGCGAACGACATAACGTGCGCCGCTCAAGTTCCATAACACTCAAGCCTCAGAAACCATTCAACGGACATAATCATCACTCCTCAATCTTCACTGGAATAATTCAAGCCCAGATAAATGCAGGTTGGAAAGGGCGGTTTTACCCCGCTCGATGTCCCTTCCATTCAACGTTGAGAGTAAGGGATCTGGAGCGGAGGTAAACCGCCCTTCCCAACCTGCATTTGTGTCAGCTTGAGTCGCGCCCCGGAAACTTGAGCGCTGTTGTTTTGGACCTTGAACTGATTGCAGGATCCGCTTTAGATCCTGTTCCGCGGCGATGTACCCGAAGCTGGTCCACTGCTCACTCCCGACGATCTGTCGGAAGATGTCCGCAGCTTCTGCCTTCCGTCCGTTATGCAGCTGCCAGTTGCCAAGACCGTACATGATGCTGTGTGAGGCGGCTGAAGCTTCCTGTTTCTTCGTCTCGTCGGCCAACGTATCGAATGGGATCTCGCCCTTGTACATCAGCAGGAGTCGGTAGTATCCACCGTTTTCTATGACGTCCATTCCCATACGAATCGGGAGCAAGACTTTTGCTGCCTCTTCCGGTCGATTCAGGCGTCGCAATGTCATGTACAGCCAATGACTGGTCGCTACCAGGCGATCAGGACTATCTGAAAACTTCAAACACTCGCGATAAGCTTTCAGTGCCTTTTCGTTTTGACCTTTGAGATAGTAAGCGAGTCCAAGGTGGTACCAGATATTGAACTTTAGTGTGCTCGTTGGAATGTTGCGCGCATTCGGCTGACCATCCGGTTCGATCTGATCCGGCTTACCGCGCATGAGTTGCGCAGCTTTCTTGAAATCAGCAACCGCCCGATCAAACTGGCGAACGGTGATGTAACGATGTCCGCGATGGCGATAGAACCGGGCATCACTTCGAAACTTCTTTGCTCCATTGCCGAAAACCTCGATTGCTTCGCGGAACTTGCCGAGATAGCCGAGCCGTCGCCCTAACCAAATAATCGCCTCAGGATCGTTTGGATTAGCTTCGAACTCTGCCCGCGCATTTTGTAATCTACTCTCCATCTCCTGTTTTGCTGCGGCAGAGACGGGCGGAGGTTGTCGATCAAGAAAGCTTTGCTGAAGAATCGCTGACTGGCCCAGTACGGTGGCGCTCAGAACCAAAGCCCCTGAAAGGATTCGCTTAATCACGCGCATGCTTCTATGACAACTCACGACCGGAGTCAAATCTCCCCAACGGCAAGTGACGCAGAGCACACAGATACGCGAAGACCGTAGATTGAACCACGACTCAACGCCATGACTGATCCTCGACGCAATAATTTCGACCTCATCGTAATCGGAGCTGGTATCAATGGCGCCGGAGTCGCTCGCGATGCAGCAATGCGCGGATTGAAGGTGTGCGTGTTAGACAAAGCAGACATCGCCAGCGGCACAAGTAGCGCATCGACGCGACTAATCCATGGCGGGCTCCGTTATTTGGAGCATTGGGAATTTGGACTTGTGCGCGAGTCGCTGCGGGAGCGAGAGACGCTGTTGAAGATTGCTCCACACCTTGTCAAACCGATTCCAATTCTTATTCCGATCTACAAACACGCGCGACGTGGTCCCTTGCAGTTGCGAGTAGGCATGTTTCTTTACGATCTGCTTTCAACCAATAAAACTCTGCCACGACATCACATGTTGTCGCGCGAAGAAACACTTAAGCAGGCGCCGGGTCTTAATCCCGATCGACTAACCGGAAGCGCCGTTTATTACGACACGCAGGTTGAGTTTGCTGAACGACTCGTGCTCGAGAACATCCTCGATGCTCGAGCCCGCGGGGCTGAAGTGTTCACTTATGCGCGCGTCACTCGTATCGCGGACGAAAACGGAAAGGCTACAGGCGTCGAGTTTGTTTGGAAGGGTAAAAGCAGAAGTCTCCAAGGGCGGTTCGTAGTAAACGCCGCCGGGCCCTGGGTTGATGAACTCTTAAAAACCGCTCGCACGTCGAACCGCTTGATTGGCGGAACCAAAGGAAGCCATATCATCGTTGCTCCATTCAATGGTGCTCCATCAATGGCGTTATACGCGGAGGCGACGAGCGACGGTCGTCCGTTCTTTATCATTCCCTGGAACCGTAACTACTTGATCGGCACCACTGACATTCACTTCTCAGGCGATCCGGGTCAGGCGCGTTGCGAGATTTCGGAACTCGATTACCTGTTGACGGAAACTAATCGTGTTCTGTCGAAGGCAAATCTCTCGCGTAACGACGTTTTGTCTACGTATTCCGGTGTTCGACCTTTGCCGTTTACAAACCAAAAGGACGAGCAACGAATCACTCGGCGTCACTTCATTCGTCAACACCATGAATTGCCAAATGTTTGCTCGTTAGTCGGTGGCAAGTTAACTACTTATCGACAGCTGGCTGAAGAATGCATCAATCTAGTCTTCGATAGTTTGAATGAACCGCGACCGAGGTGTTCTACGGCAGAGGTTCAGCTGCCAGGCGCAAGAAATTACGACCTGCTGGCCACGTGGTTCAGAGCTGACGAACGCTTTAGTCGCCGAGTTCATGAACGATTGCTGTGTATTTACGGAAGCCGCACGGACCAACTTCTCCAGGTGTGCGGAAGAAATGTTGTTCTTCTTCAGCCGCTGAATGATTCCAGCGACGTACTTGCAGGCGAGATTGTCTTCGCATTCGAACAGGAAATGGCGACTACGCTAACCGACTGCCTTGCTCGAAGGACGATGAGCAGCTTCAATGCGAACCTGGCAATTGGAGAAGATGAAAGAGCGGCGGCCGTGGCTAAGCGCTTTCTTAGTTGGGGTGATGAACGCGCAAAGCACGAAGTAGAAGATTATCGTCGTTACACCCAGGGCTTAACGCGCGCCTGAGGTTAGTTCAACTATCCGCCGCATCGATTCCCGAGCAAACCGTTTCTGTAATTGTCTGGCGAGCGGCGCCGCCAACTTCACTAACGTATGGTGGGGACGTGAAAAGGCGAGTATGTCGTACCACACACTGTCGTCCTCTAAATTCCATTCGACTTTGAAACGCTCCTCACCGGTTTCGACGTGATCGGGAAGGGTACCGTAAGCAAAACCAAAAGTTTCGGTCGGGCCCGCCTCATTAATCACATAAACCACTCGCGCGGCATTCAACGACCACGCCCCGAAAGTGTATGCCTTAACAGCGACAGTAGCGCCTGTCTTCAGCTGTACGCCCGCAGGCACGATGCTTACCCATCCGAGATCAAATTGCTTCCATTCGTTCAGCGCGTCTTTGGCAAGTTTGTAGATGGCTGCGCCGGTCCCGATTTGAGTGCGATTGTGGTCCACAACATAACCTTCCGGAGCGCTTCCATTCGTCGCGCCAACCGCTTGATATGAAAAAGGCAGCCCATGCTGCGCATTGATGAAACTGGTCACTGTGTCGGCGGAAGGTTCAGTCAGGAAGAACATTGATGATTGGAGATTGGAGATTGACGATTGAAATCATTGATGATTGTTGATTGAAGATTGACGATTGTTTTTGTTTCTTCGCTAGTGTCTCTTGCCGTCTGTTAGCAATTCGTACCCGATCGTCTCCAATCTTCAATCAGCAATCTACAATCATCAATGATTTCAATCTTCAATGCTTCTTGGCGCGCGGGTGGAAACGTTGATACGCGGAGCGAAGATGCACGTCGGTTATATGTGTGTAGATCTGCGTAGTTGAAATATCACTGTGACCGAGTAACGCCTGTACCGAGCGCGAGTCAGCGCCGTGCTGCAAGAGATGAGTTGCAAAGCTGTGACGCAGCGTGTGCGGCGAGACATTCTTTATACCGAGGCGCTCTGAGTATCGCTTAATCATCGCCCAGATGGTGTGCCGATTGAACGGTTTCCCGTGATGGACAAACACATGAAGCGAATGCTGTTTGGCATAAGCTGCTTTGACGGTCATGTATTGTTGCAGCCAGTGAATGGCGCTCTTGCCTAATGGAACACGACGTTCTTTGCTTCCCTTTCCGTGACAAACGACGAGTCCCGCCTGCAGATCTACATCTGACTGCCTCAGTGAAACAACTTCAGAAACTCGAAAGCCGGTCGCGTACATAACTTCGAGAATGGCACGGTCTCGGACTCCCTGATCAGTTGACACATCAGGTGCCGCGAGTAGTCGATTGATCTCATCTTCTGTGAGAAAGCGCGGTAAATAAGAGAATCGCTGTGGCGTATCGAGATCTTCGGCCGGATTACGCTTGAGATGGCCGTCGAGCATGAGAAATCTGTAGAAGCCTCTGACGGCGCTCACCGCGCGCGCAACGGACGTCGGAGCAAGACCATCGCGCGTGAGACTGGCGATCCATTGCCGCAGATCTGCACGTGTTAGATCCAGAAGAGATTTGCGATTCGCAACGCTCCAGCTGTTGAGTCGGTCGAGATCGCGTGAGTAGCTCTCGAGCGTGTGTTGTGCGAGTCCCTTTTCGACTTGGATGTAAGAAAGGAATTCTTTTACGAAGTCGCGATCGCTTGCCACGTCGCGAAGTATAACCGATCCACTTCGTCGACCTTGACAGGATTCCTGCGACTCAATAGATTTCCGGCCCACCAATTCTAAGACTGGTGAGGTTTTCGCCTCAGAAGGAGATTCAGATGAGTATTACCCTTAACCGACGTACCTATACCGCCTTGCTGATCGTGCTTGCCGCGATTCTTTTGGTTGTGCCGATTGGCCTCCGGGCTGCAAACACTTCGGCGGTGTTGGAAGCATGCGTGAACCCCGGTAACGGAAACATGCGCCTTGTCGATGCGAGCTCTGAGTGTCATGCAAACGAAACTCGAATCGAGTGGAATAGTGAAGGACCTCCGGGACCTCCGGGACCTCCAGGACCCTCTTCGGGCGGTGCTCCGTTCATCTGGGTATGCACACCCGCGAGCTTTCCCAATGGCGCCGGGAGCCCCAGATCTGATCTGTATGTATTCAATGGCAGCGCCAGTACGGCGAACGTAGCTGTTCACATGCTTGACCGGGACGGAAACAACCTGGTTGGCCACACTATTCCTGGTTCGGTTCCCGCAACCGTTTACCCGGGTGAAACCGGGGCGACGACCGTACCCGTGTCGGCTGGGCATACAAGGAATCTGAATTGGGTTATGCCGGTAACAAGTCCGCCGCCCACGTTCGATGGGATTACAGATGTAGTGTTCACCGTTCGAGTCACATCTGATCAACCGATCGTGGTCGGTGCCAACTTCCAGTTTGGTGGCTTCATGCCAAATGAGTGCAATCTGCTGCCGAAATAGAGCGCAGTTGAGTTGGAATGGTCTGACTTTTGTTGGCAGCGCGACGTTCGCGACCAGTTGTAATTCGCTTCGCTCACTGCGGACGAGGACGTCCGCGCTCCCAGTAACTAGTTGCGTGGTCTGTTAGCTTTGCTCACTGCGGACGAGGACGTCCGCGCTCCCAGTAAAGAGTTCGTCGTCTAACTCCCGACTCTGATCTGAATTATTCGTACCGAAGACACTCGATAGGATCGAGTTTAGAAGCTTTGCGTGCCGGCCACACGCCAAACAGCAAACCAACGCCGATTGAAACCGTGAGGCCGGTAACAACCGCCCAGGTGGGAATCGCAGCGGGAAGAGACGGAATCAGGAACATCAGTAACTGACTGATGCCGACAGCGAGTAAGACTCCCAGAACGCCGCCAAGAAACGTTAGCATCATCGCTTCGAACAAGAACTGTCGCACAATATCTCGACGTCGAGCTCCAATGGCTTTACGTACTCCAATTTCCTTGGTGCGTTCAGTGACGCTCACCAACATGATGTTCATCACGCCAATGCCACCAACAAGCAATCCCAGACTGGAGATAGCAATTGCGATCAAGCCGATCATTGCAGTGATGGAGTCGAATTGTTCGATAAACTTGTCGGCGGTTTTGATGTCGAAGTTATTGGGAGCGCCAAATTGCACGCCACGACGACGTCGTAGGATCTCCTCAGCCTGTGTGAGCGCTTCGCCTACCTGACCTGAACGACCGCGAATAATGAGCAATATGTAGCCTCTTGCCGGGGCGACCTTTTGCGCAGTTCGAAACGGAATATAGACCGCGTTGTCTTCTTCGTTTTCCCCAAAGAAGCCGGCCTTTCGTTTTTCCAACACACCGATGACTTCAAAGTTGTAACCGCCCATGCGTACCTGTGTGCCGGCGATGTTGTTGCGGCCGGGAAACAGAGCATCCGCAGCATTGACGCCGATAACCATTACGTTGGCGCGTTGCTGATCGTCTAACTCAGTAATGAATCGACCTTCCTTCAAAACGACGTTATAAAGATCCGCGTAATTTGCTGAGACGCCCTGTGTGTTGCCCCAACGATAGTTGTGACCTTCGAATGTGATGTTGTCGTCGAAAGGTCCGCCGTTGTAACCAACGTTAGGAGCCACGTGAGCTACGTCTTCCACGGCCGGGGCCATTGTTTTGATCGCTTCGGCGTCAGCAACAGTCAGCGGCTTACGCAAGCGCTCAGATCGATCTGAGCTGGTTCGTGGACCGGTTGACAGATGAAACGCCCAGATATTGTTTGTCCCATACTCCTCGATCATCGACACAATGTTCTGGCGCAACCCGGTAAGAAGCGAAGCGATACAGATTGCAGTCATCACACCGATGACGATTCCTAACACAGTGAGAACGCTACGAAACTTATGCGAACGAACACTGTCGAGCGCCATCGCCAGCGTCTCGCGCAACATACCCTTTTGAACTTTGAGCTTCATTACTTCGCCTGTGTTAGAGCCAGGATCGGATCGAGTCTCGCTGCCTTAAACGCCGGATAGATACCAGCAATCATCCCGACAAGCGTTGAAACAACTAGAGCAAGAATGATGTAGGTGATCGTGATCGTCATAGTTATTGACGCAAGTGTGGTTATTAACGTAGTCACGCCCCACGACAACAGCAACCCGATCACGCCCCCCAACGCGCAAAGAATTCCCGATTCAATAAGAAACTGAAGCAGGATTTGTCGTCGCGTTGCCCCAACCGCTTTCCTCAGTCCGACTTCAAACGTTCTTTCAGTAACGCTGACCAGCATGATGTTCATCACAACGATGCCGCCCACGACCAGGGTGATAAAAGTGATCGGTACGACGACCGCGGCAATCGCTCCGGTGAACTCATCAATCTGGTTATTGAGTTCCTCTACATTCACGAGGCCAAAATCATCTTCGTCGTTGCCGTTCAACTTATGCTTGATACGCATCGCCACACGAGCGTCTTCAATGGCGGCGTGGAAAGTTTCGCGCGTGCGGCTTTTTCCATGAATGCCCATGCCATTGCGACCAAAGATCATGAGGTGTGTCGTAACCGGTATATAGACGTGGCGATCAAGCGAGTCGCCAAAAAACGAGCCACGTTTTTCTTCTATGCCGACAACACGCATCGGAAGACCGCGAATCTTAAGTGTCTTTCCCATTGGATCCTGGTTAGGAAAGAACTTGTCTTTAATGTCGGCACCGAGCACCACCACCATCGCTGAACGTTCTACTTCATCATTTGAAATGAACCGGCCGAATTCGATTGTCTTGTCTTCGATCTCAACCATGTTCGCGGTCACGCCGAAAACCTGCGCGCCCGGATACTCTATTCCATCCTGTTTCAGGTCCGTTCCGCCGCCGACAGCAGCGCCGACCTCCGAACAACTCGGACAGTGGTCGCGGACCCACTCGTAGTCGTCCCAGTTGATCCTTTTGTTTCGCCGGTTCCTCTTCTCAAACTCTTCGTCAGACATGTCGCCGGAGAAGGCCATCCGCGCAATCATGAAGTGGTTGCTACCGAGGATCTGTTGCACTTTTTGAACAACATACGTGTTCAAGCCACTGATAGAAGCGCCAACAGTCACAACAGAGGCGACGCCGATGATGATGCCGATCAGCGTGAGAAAGGCCCGCAGTTTGTGGGCAAAAATCGACCGCAGTGCGATCCTTAGCGCGTCGGAATAAAAGGAGAATATTGCTTTCATTACAAAACCCGGCTGGAACAGCGGTCGGCTGGCTATACGCCCTCGAAACTCGATAAGTTCACCGCTAAATAGCCGTGATAATTCGTGTTCTGAGAGTGGAACGCACGAAGCCCCACCACTTAAACGCAAATGCGTTGCGGTTATTAACAGGAGCTCGCACGTCGTCGCGACCGATTTGTGGGCTTCCTGGCTGTCGTTTTAGTTGGGTTCAGGCACCGGCTCAACAGATGGGGTTCCGGCAAACTTTTCATTCCAGCGAATTCGACCGGTTACCTGCATCACGACGAACAAGGTGAGGATCCCACCTATAGTGATCGCCAGGCCTGTGAACCCTTTCAGGAAAAAGGCGTAGGAGAACATGACGAGATAGATGAATTGCGCGAGGGCAGCCTCACGACTCGCGAAACGTATACCCACCACGAGACGCAGGTAAGTTATCACCAAAAAAATGGAGACCGCGGCCGATATGGCGAAGCTCGCGTGTATCGAGACGTGATCGACGAGATAAGCAAGGAGGAGGTGAAAGGAGAAGAACGCTGCGGCCAGAAAGAAATAATTCATGGGGTGAAGATCAATGCCTCGCATCGTGGTGATTACGAGCATGAGAAAGAAAAAGAAGAAGAGCGAAACCGGAGCAAACAAACTAATACTACCGGCCAAGGGACCCGGTTGAAGCTTCTCGGGCATCGTCATCGCGATTTGATACCCGGAAAGAAGATTGTTGTAACTCCAGGTCAGGTCCCATCCGTTTGTTGTTTCATTCTTCTCGGAAGGCGAAAGACTGTTGTCGGGGAAATCGATGTCTTTGAAGTTCGTTGTCATCCGGAGGTTGAAGTCGCGGACCTGCGCCACCTCTTTCGAACCAAAGCTGTAGCGCCACTCATTTAGACCTTGTGAGTTATAACCAACAGTTAGTTGTGTTGTGCTGCCGGCGCCGATCTTCAGCGCTGCGAGCGCGCCATTCTGACCGGTTGTTATTTGCGCTGGATGGCCATCGACGTTGAATGTGAGGTTGTCATAAATTGCTTTAGACGTAGGGAATTTCAACTCGAAATTTACGCTCTGTTCTTTGTCGCTCGTGTTACGGAAAGTGTAGATGCCGTTGAATGCAACTTTGTAAGTGCTGTACCAAAGGAGTCCCTTCTGCCGGTGCTGCAGATCAAGATGAACGTTGATAGTGCTTGATTCAAGAGGCAAATCGATCGTCCGCTGAGTTTCTACTTTCTTGATTATCTTCTTGCCGTTCTCGACGGATTCTTCATCTTTAATTTCGACTACTGCGTAACCGGCGGTCGGCGGTGCTTGATTCTGCGCTGCGCCCCAGGTTGATTCGACGCTACTGTGCGATTCGAACCCTGAGTTATACGTCCTGGAGAATATAGTTGCGCCAAGAATAAGCCACGCTACAGATGTGCAGATGAAGATGAATGCAATCGCGATGATACGTTTAGTCATAACTTCCTCCTTTAGGAAACATCAGCTGATCCCGTTCTACTCTTGATGGGCAATTGTTCGCGGCATCCTGGTGGTGGGCAATGTGGTGGACCACAGGAAATGCACAGGGGAGCTACATTTCTTCGCTCTCACGTGCTCGATGCGTAGGCGTTCCATAAAATCATCCAACAACATCTATTGAGCTCGAATTCGGCAGTTCAAACCGCACGTCCACATCCGGGAAAGAGCAGCGTCCGAAGAAAATGTGGGTGGCCAAACGTTTCAGCAGTGGTGTCGACAGCGCTGCTAAGGCCAACTCGATGGCGGTTGGATTTCGGAACGTAGAGGCAAGCCGTCTGGCCCAAAGCCGTGAAGTGAATCGCGTGCGAAAGAAGTTGCCTGAGTAAGTATTGAGAACTCGCACATCATCCGTCCTCAAGTATTCAGCGATTACGTTTGCGGCGAGTGCTGACAGGCGCATGCAGGGATCAAGACCGCCGGCGGTTAACGGAGAGACAGCTCCTGCAGCGTCTCCGATTGACAGACCATTGTGGTTAGCTATGCGTCGAAGCACACCGCCGATCGGAATCGTACCGCCGCGCTGTTCCACCTCTTCGGCTCCGCTTAAATCGACGATGTGATTAGTTTTTGTCCGAAGTTTATTGAGCGACTCCAATGGATTAAATGATGCTCGGTAACCAGCTACACCAACGTGAGTCTCTTCACCGTCGTGCGCAATCCAACCGATATAGCCAGGCGCCAGTGCCGGATCGAGAAAACAAAGCAACCGGGGTGGACCATTAAGTCGAGCACCGACGAAGACTTTCTCGATGCCTACGATCCATTCACGATTCGAATCCAACCCGAGATTTGTTGCAACGCGTGAGTGCGCACCATCCGCTGCGATTATGTAGCGCACAGGCACTGATCGATCTTCTGATTGACGCTCGAGACGCACAACTAATCTTCCAGCCTCACGAGAATGGGCGAGATACGACGTTTGCGGCAGCCACTCCACACCAGCTCGCAACGCTTGATTCAGATAATGTTCGTACAACATGCCCATCCTGCCGATTCGAAATTCATCGTGCTCGCTAACAATTTCCATCGCACGAAGTGACGGCGAATAGAGGGTGACGCGCCGCACAGCCGGACCGAGGCAGTAATCCGGAATATCAAAATCTTCGAGTGTCTTACGGACAAAGATTCCCGTCGTGTGAATTGCCTGTTTGAGTGAGCGCTTGCGATCGACCAGAAGCACTGACATACCACGATTCGCCAGCGCGCTCGCGCACTGCAGTCCGGCCAGACCAGCTCCAACGATGATTGTGTCGTAACTTTTCATAAGCGTCACCATCTATCCAAAGCTCTTTGCATTGCAAAGTCGAGCGGCAAAAAAAGAGAGGGCTGCGCTTAGCTACGCATCTGCCGGATTAGCGTTTCCATGTGACTGAGGTAGCTCTCCAGTGCGCGACGACCAGCAGCGGTCAACTTGTATTCTGTTTTTGGCAAACGTCCTTCGAAGTACTTCGTGACCGCAATGTAGCCCGCGTCTTCCAGTTTACGCGCATGCACACTGAGATTTCCGTCAGTTGTGTTCATGAGATTCTTGAGATCACTGAACGTCAGCGATTCATTTGCCGCCAGCGCGCTAATGATTCCCAAACGCAATCGCTCATGAATCAACCGATCAAGGTTTGAAGCTGCACTCTTGGTACTATCCGGAACCGCCTGGGGGGCGGTTGCAGCCTTTGCCTGCCGTCGCGGAGTTGTTTTTGCTGTTGATTGTCTAGCCACCGTATTTCCTCGCAATGATGATACCGAAAACTATGTGAAGGCCACCGAAGCCTGCGCCCATGAACCAGTCAGAAAATGCAGGCGGCACAAAAAGCGCGGCAGCACCGAGCAACATGAAGCACAAACCCATGATTGGTACGGCCGGTACTGAGAACATCCCGCCGGTTACCACTCCTGTTCCATAGAGGAGCAGCCAGACGCCGGGGATCGCACTTGCCCACCGCGCGCGAATCAAAACTATGGTCAGCACCGCGCCGGCAATCAGCGGTGGCGATAAACTAAACACGGCCTTTCGGCCTGGTCCAGACATCAAGGGCATGTTAACTGCGCGCGCCTTTCTGTCCATGGACCACCCGGCGATAAGCAGCGATATCAGTCCTTCGGCAATCCAGACTGCGAGCCATGCAGCAAACGTCGTTTGGACTGCGGCAACGAAAGCGGCCAGCAGCGCCGTACCACCAATCGCAACTTCACCCCAGCCGGGAATGCCCGTGAAGGCCGTCGACCGCTCCATGGTTTCTCGAATGTAGCGGAGATTGTCCATCGCCCGTTCATGAAGGGCGGGCGGCGGGTCTGGTTGTGGTTTTGGTACCAGCCTCACGGCGTCCATGGCACGCATCTTACGCTTCGCACAGGAACGATGTCAAGTACTTTGCAATGCAAAGACCCGCAGGCTGGTTGGACGATTACGAATGAAGAGCTTTGTCTCTAAAGTCCGATTCGTGTGGTGAGGAGTTTCGTGTTTAGTTCGTGTGACTTCGTGGATCGTTCCGTTTGTCCAGAAAAGCGGACGGTCCACGAAATCACACGAACCAACGCGAACTAAATACTTCTTAATTCGTTCACTCCACCGACAACGCTCTTGTGACGAGCTCCGACTGTTCTGTCTGATGAATGTGATAGGAACCGGTTGCCGGACTAGCGGACGGCGTGCGGCCGATGTAGCGCGGACGCTCGCAAGCGGACAGAAGATTGATCAAACGTTCTTCCATGAACGTCCAGCCACCCATGTTCTGCGGCTCTTCCTGTGCCCACACAAGTTGACCTGCATGTGGATACCGCGTGAGCAAATTTTGAATCGCAGTTCGTGGGAACGGATAGAACTGTTCCAGACGAACAAGCGCGACGCGCCGCTCACCTGATTGCTTTCTTGCCTCGAGCAGGTCGTAGTACAACTTGCCGCTACACAAAACGACTCGTTCAACTTGCTGCGGATCCAACTCTTCGGAATCATCGATCACCGGCTGAAATCCACCAGTGGTTAACGCTTCAACCGTCGACGATGCAGCCGGCAAGCGCAGCAGACTCTTCGGCGTCATAACGATCAGCGGCCGTTCCATTCCCGGTTGCACTTGTCTTCGCAGCAGATGGAAGTACTGCGCCGGTGTTGTTGGATAACAAACCTGTAGATTGTTTTCGGCGCACAGTTGCAAGTAACGCTCGAGGCGCGCGCTGGAATGTTCCGGGCCCTGTCCTTCATAGCCATGCGGTAGCAGCATCACGAGCCTTGAAATCTGCTTCCACTTGTCTTCAGACGCTGCGATGTATTGATCGATGATTGTTTGAGCGCCGTTTCCGAAGTCACCAAACTGCGCTTCCCACAACACCAACGCATCCCTGGCTACCACCGAATAACCGTATTCGAATCCCAACACGCCTTCTTCGGACAATGAACTGTCGAACACTTCGAAACGCGCAGCTGGATTTGATTCCGAACGCAACTCTGAAAGTGGGGCCCAGGTTTTTCCAGTTTGCGTGTCGTACAAAACCGCGTGTCGTTGGCTGAACGTGCCGCGTCCTGAATCCTGACCACTCAGACGAACGTGACGTCCATCCAAGACCAAAGATCCAAACGCAATTGCCTCAGCAAATGCCCAATCGACTGGCAACGATCCATCACCCATCTTGGCGCGTCGCGCGAGCTGTCCAACCATCTTTGGATTGATGTTGAAACCTTCCGGAACGACTGCGATCTTGTGAGCAATTGACTTGACAGTTTCGGAGGCAACGCCGGTGGGAACTACTGCCGAACCGTCCAATTCAGTTACCTGCTGTGGTGACTGAGCGGGCTCAGTCTTTACTATGTTTTTTGCACCGGCCTGGGCAGATTCGTATCCGCTGATTCTCTTTTCGATCAACTTATTGAGGTCTTCTTCCGTAAGAACGCCTTCCTTGATCAATCGCTTCGCGTAGATTGATCGCACTCCCGGATGTGCTTTGACGCGCGCGTACATCAACGGCTGCGTGTAGCTGGGTTCGTCTGTTTCGTTGTGTCCGAGGCGACGGAAACCGACCAGGTCAAGCACGACATCTTTGTTGAACTCCTGCCGGTAATCGAGTGCGATCTGCAACACACGATAAGCGGCCTCCGGATCGTCGCCGTTGATGTGGAAGATGGGTAGCTGCGTCATCCGCGCAACGTCGGTTGAATAGATCGTGGAGCGACCGGCTTCGGGGGATGTCGTGAAACCGATCTGATTGTTGATGATGATATGAATGGTCCCGCCAGTTCGATACCCCTTCAACTGCGCCAGGTTCAGTGTCTCCATCACCACACCCTGGCCCGCAAATGCCGCGTCGCCGTGCAGCAAGACCGGCAGCGCATAGTCCATCGCCTCTTCACGTGTGATCTGGCGCTCGCCGATCGCCAAATCCTGATCTGCCCGAACCATTCCTTCAACGACTGGATCAACGGCCTCGAGATGGCTTGGGTTCGGCGACAAACTGATGCTTACCTTGTGCCCATCAGCGGTAATACGCTCACCAAAAGCGCCTTGATGGTACTTAACGTCGCCCTCGTCAGCAGGAAACTGCGGATGCACTGAGCCCTCAAAAGAGGCGAAGATTCTTTCGCAAATACCACCGATGACATTCGCGAGCACATTCAAACGGCCACGGTGGGCCATGCCCATTGAGATCTTCTCAACGCCGCGCGCAGCAGCGCCGTCAATCAATTGATCGAGTACGGGAATAACTGTTTCGCAACCTTCAAGTGAGAATCTCTTTTGACCCAGATACTTCGTGTGCAAGAAGCGCTCGAACTGTTCGGCGGAGATCAACTTCCACAGAAGTCGCTTCTTAACCTCAACAGGAAGTGGGTCGGCCACGACAAAGGCCTTACGGAGTTGTTCGCGTATCCAGAGTTTCTCTTCCTTGCTCTGAATGTGCCGGTATTCAACACCAACCTTCCCGCAGTAAACGCGTTGCAGAATCTCAAGGATCTCCCGCAGGGTGCCGCTTTCCTTGCCACCGATTCCACCGGTGATGAACTCACGATCGAGGTCCCAGATCGTCAGACCGTAGGTCTCGATGTCGAGCTCCGGGTGATAGAGAACCGGCATTGCGTGGAGTGGGTCGATATCAGCGATCAAATGACCGCGAACGCGGTACGCATTGATCAACTCCATCACCCGCGCTTCTTTGATCGTCTGCTCACGGACATGATCGCCTGGCAAAAAGAATGGGTTGCGATCCAGATTCCAACGTAGCGGCGCATGCGGAATGCCCAGATCGGCAAAGATATCGTCGTAGAAGCGATGCTGACCGATGATGTACTCGTGTACACGCGCGAGGAACGCACCCGATTCAGCGCCCTGGATGATGCGATGATCGTAAGTGCTGCTTACATTGATCGCCTTGCCGATGCCGAGTTGCGACAATGCTTCGGGGGCCATCGCCTGATACTCAGCAGGATATTCGATAGCACCTGTTGCAATGATCACTGACTGTCCTGCCATCAGCCGAGGCGTGGACGCGACAGTACCTATTGTGCCGGGATTCGTTAATGAGAACGTGGTTCCCTGGAAATCTGCGATTTGCAATTTCCCTTCACGCGCTCTCTTTACAACATCATCATAGGTGTTCAGGAACTCAGAGAACGTGAGTGTCTCGGCGCTCTTGATGTTGGGCACAAGCAGTGTGCGGGTTCCATCTTTTTTGGCGATATCAATCGCGATACCTAGATTGACGTGCGAACGTTTGAGTCTAGCCGGTGCGTTGTCGATTTCGGTGTACCCGTCATTCAACTGGGGGAAATCGTCAAGCGCACGCAAAACCGCCCACGCAATCAGGTGTGTATACGACGCTTTGCCACGATCATTTTCAGTCAGGTACTTATTGATAATGCCGCGATTCTCATCGAGAAGCTTTACTGGAATCCGTCGTTGTGAGGTCGCGGTTGGAACAGACAAACTCTGCTCCATGTTCTCGACGATTTTGAGCGCGGCACCGCGAATCGGCGCCGCTTCCGCGTCTTCAGGAATTGATGCGACAGCAGGTTGAGGTTTCGGTGCAACCGCGGGAGCAGTCGCCGCCTGAGTCGAGCCAGACTGAGTTTCAGTAGGAACTGATGGAATAGCGCGGCCGTTGTCTGCCCGAGCAGAGCCGGTACCGTCTTGCAGCAACTCAGTGAAATAGGCGCGCCACGAATCGTCAACGAGATCCGGATTGTTGCGATAGCGCTCTAAAAGCGACTGCACGTAAGTCGCGTTTGCCCCAAACTCTTCGGCTATTACTTCGGAAAAATCAGCTTTTTGCGAATCGCTCAAATCCGGAAACGACCTTTCTAATGACACCAATACTCGCGAGGATTGCGGATATCAGCGCGAGTGAATTGTGTTTCGATCAAGGCAATAGACTACCACCTCCAAAACGGGTTTGCACTTGACCGTGGTCCGTAACTGTAGGAGCGTCCCTCCGTGAGCGCCCATCGTCGCAGACCACGCGAAAAGGAATGGGGCGCCCACGGAGGGACGCCCCTACAACCTATCTCTCTCTCGAAATAATTCCCGGCTAATGCTATTGTACGCATCCGATTCCAAGAGGGTCCGATCAAATCGGGCCGAGCGTCAGTCCGAGTCCGCCATTCAGTACCGTGCGCGATAGCGCATGGCCAAGACTCAATGTAACGAGCACAAATCTGTTATATCGCCGCTTGAGTGGTGGCCATCCGCTACCGCGCATGGTACTGAATAGCTCAATTACTTGAGCACAGCTTTCCGTTAGCACTCTCTTTCCTTCATGGACCAAACACCAGAACCGCGTACGCGAACTAGAACCATCGCAGTGTTTTCGTTGTTGGCTCTTATATTGGGAGCCGTTGTCGTGTTCGCCTATTTCTCGACGTTTGCGCGACCCGTTACGACCGTCATTGTCGTCCGGCACGCAGAGAAAAACATCGAACTCAATAATCCTGATCCCGACCTGAGTCCAGCCGGACAAGTGCGGGCCCAAGAGATTGCTCGCATGTTTGACAATTCGGGTGTTCAGGCTATCTATGCAACGCAGTACAAGCGAACACAACAAACAGTTGCACCATTGGCAAGTAAACTTGGCGTGCCAGTCGTTTCTGTCGAGGCAAAACAATCCGCAGAACTAGCGCGCCGTATTCTCTCTAACAATCGCGGTCAAACGGTCTTCGTTGCAGGTCATAACAACACGGCTCCCGAGATCGTGAACATATTAAGCGGCGAAAACTATCCCCAGATTCCTGAAAGCGAATACGACAATATGTTTATCGTCACGATCTACCGATTTGGTAAAGCAAGGGTCTTACAAATCAGATACGGAGCTGTCAGCACTCAGGGAGTTGGAACAGGAACAATGATTAAGTGAGCGGAGAGAAGCTGATGAAGAAAAAATCAAATCGCCAACGTAAGCAAAAAGAGTACGCTCTCGATCGTCGCACTTTTGTTAAGACACTTCCCGCATTCGGCGTTGCAGGTCTGGCAGCTTCATCCTTTCCAATATCTTCGTTAGCTCAAACGCCAAGCCCTGCCCCGGTCCAGACGCCCTCGCCATCACCGTCACCTTCGCCGACGCCTGCGCCCCGTATCACGAAAGATATGATGCACACAGCAGAAAAACTCTTCGGCATCGAATTCAGCGACGCTCAAGAAGCAATGGCCGTTGGTGGTGTCAATCGCAATCTCGATGCTTACGAAGCGAACCGAAAGGTTGATGTGCCATTGGATACCGAGCCTGCTGTAGTTTTTCACCCCGCGCGCGCAAAGAAGGAGCTATATGCGCCTAAGACAAAGTTCCGCTTCAGCAAGACAGAAGTTCCGCAATTCAAGAGCGTCGAGGACCTCGCGTTTGCGACCGTGCCTCAATTGGCTGAACTGATCCGCACACGAAAAGTCTCGTCAACTGAGCTCACGAAGATGTACCTCGGGCGGCTGAAGCGCTTTGGTCCGAAGTTATTGTGCGTCGTTACGCTCACTGAAGAGCTGGCCTTGAAACAATCCGCCGATGCTGATGCGGATCTCAAGCGTGGAAAATACAGAGGTCCTTTGCACGGCATTCCCTGGGGCGCAAAAGATCTGTTTGCCACGAAAGGAATCAAGACAACATGGGGTGCCGAGCCGTATCGCGATCAGGTAATCGATTATGACGCTACGGTGATCGAGCGGCTGCGCGATGCGGGTGCTGTCTTGGTTGCGAAACTTTCGATGGGCGCGCTGGCGCAGGGCGCGCGTTGGTTCGCAGGGGTTACCCGCAATCCATGGGTACCCAATGAAGCGCAACAGGGATCGAGCGGTTCATCCGCCGGACCTGCGTCGGCGACAGCTGCCGGCCTGGTTGGGTTTTCAATCGGCACTGAAACTCTCGGATCGATCGTTTCGCCGTCGTCGCGTTGTGGTTGTACAGGCTTACGACCGACGTACGGGCGCGTCAGTCGCTACGGAGCAATGGGTTTGAGTTGGACCATGGACAAGATTGGTCCGATTTGTCGCGGGGTAGAAGATTGTGCCGCTGCATTAAATGCCATCTACGGCCCTGATGGTCACGATATCACTGTCGGCGACGCTCCCTTCAATTGGAATCCTGACATCAACATCAGCTCGTTGAGAATCGGTTACTTGAAAGCGGAGTTCGAGCCGACACCCAATCCGCAGGCGACAGAGCAACAGCGACAACTGTTCGAGCAGCGTCGAGCAATTTATAAGACGGCGCTTGAGACACTTGAGAAAGCTGGCGCCAAACTTAATCCAATCGAACTTCCGAAGATGGCCGCGGGATCATTGCGCTTCATTCTGTCGGCAGAAGCGGCTACGGCGTTTGATGACATCACGCGCGACGGTCGCGTCAATCAGTTGTCCGGCCAAGCACCAGGCGATTGGCCAAACACATTTCGAACCTCGCGTTTCATTCCCGCTGTTGAGTATTTGCGGGCACAAAGAGCCCGCAGACTGCTGCAGATGGAAATGGAGAAGTTGATGTCGCAGTGGGACGTGTTTGTAAGTCCAGCCCCTGGCAGCGCGAGTCTGCTCGTAACCAACCTCACTGGACATCCGGCGGTCGTATTGCCATGCGGATTCATCAAGGATCGCGGCGACGATCTACCAATTGCAATAATGTTCACTGGCGGAGTTTACGACGAAGCATCGCCTCTGCGGGTTGCGCTCGCGTACGAACGCGCTACTAAGTGGCACACAATGCATCCCAGGATGGATTTCGCTTCCTGAGAAGGGAACACGTAGTCGGAAGGTACGAAAGAACAACTCTCAAGCTGACTGAAACAATTCAAGCTGAGTAAATGCAGTTAGGAAGGGCGGTTTACCCCCGCTCAAGATGCAAAGGGACCAATGTTGAGTGGAAATGAATCTTCAGGTCTGTTTATTCATCAATCGCGAGAGATCCAGTAACAACGCAACATTTCCATCTCGCAACTCGGTAGCCCCAGCTACTCCAAACCACCTCGAAGCGCGAGCACCCAGGCTTCGAATCACGACTCGTTCGCGCCTCTCAACTTCATCCAGCACCAGGCAGATTCGGCGTGATGACGCGGAATCTTGAGTAGGATCGTTCTTGACGTCACAAAAAAGAAGGCCATGCGAAAACCGATTGTAGTCGTCGGGCAACTGTTGGCCCAGCAGTTCAAGTAAGTTCACATGCTCAAACTCGCGAAACTCATCGCGCTCGATAGTTTCCGGTGCAACGACATTGACGGCGTCGATAACATATCGCTGTTGGCCGAGCCGAAGAGTAAACACTTCAAGTAACCCGAACGTTACTGGTAGTCGAATCTCAAACACAGAGCCCACACCCGGGTTACTTGTGACTCGAACCTGACCGCCGAGTCGTTCAATTTCCGTTTCCACCACATCCAATCCAACACCACGACCTGACGTCTCCGATACGGATTGCGCTGTTGAAAAGCCCGGACGAAACAGGATGCGCACGCACTCATCCAGCGAAAGCGGAAACTGATGATGTGTAAGTCCCATGCGAATGCACGCTGCTTCAACTTCTTTCGGATCAATTCCACGTCCATCATCTTCAACAGCGATGCGCGTTTCACCATTGCCTGAGGTCGCTTTGATTGTCACTGTTCCGGTCGGCTGTTTCCCATTTTTCGATCGCTCGGCAGCCGATTCAATACCATGATCGACAGCGTTGCGGACTAAATGGATCAAAGGATCTGCAATGGCATCACACACTGATTGATCCAGGAACAAGTCGTGACCGGAAACCACGAATTCGAGGTTTTTGCCGCACGCCCCCGCCGCAGCATATCCCGCGCGCTCCACACGCTCGAGTAGAGGGCCTAAGGAGGTCAGCCGGAGGCGAACAAGTGACTCAGCGAGTGTTACTGCAGCGTCGCGAACACCGCCAAAGTCATCGGCCAGTAGCCAATGCCTTCTCACAAGATCCTCGGTGAGATTAACTAGCTTGAGCGCGGATGAAAGGACTTGATCCAGATCTTCAGTGCTGACGCGCAGCGATCGTGTCTGTTCGCTGTCGTCGATGACCCTTGGGCTTCGGGCAACAGCTGACCTCGGCCCCACTTCTGCAATCGCGCTTACCGTCACTTCTAACGGGGCGGTATTGGATCTAATCGTCTCAAGATTTGCCTGACTCGCATACAAGATCCGGAAACTGATCTTGTCAGGACGATCCTGGTCGATGATGGGTGACGTCGAAATAAGTTCACCCGTCGCGTTCAGTTTGTCTTTCAGCACTTCAAACCAGCGATCAAAATCAACGACGTCGAAACTAGTCAAGATCAAAAATAAACTAGCGCCCTCAGCTATGGAGGCATGTAGCCTATATCGCTCTACGTCGCTGAGGGATTGCGACAGGTCCGACGGCAGCGAACTCAGAATGACTTCGATTTCGTTTCTGGGAACCTGTCTCGGCTCGGTCGAGATGTTTGCCAACTGCTGGAGTAGATGGGAAGTATTCGTGGATTGTTTGTCGGTTAGTAAGTCGAAAAAGCTTTCGGCCGTTTGATTAAGCACGCTAAGGATCTGATCGTCAAAAGGGATTCGTCCGATCCTGATCGCGTGCAGAATATCTTCGGTTGCGTGAGTGAGTTTTGCGAGATCGACGAGCCCCTCAGTCTGGGCCGACGCTTTCAAACTGTGGACGTTGCGAAAGATTTCGTCGAGGAGTTGTCGTTCAACCTTTCCATCACCCATTGCCACGCGCAGAGCGTCAAATGCCGAAAGTATCTGCTCGATTCTCTGCTGCGCCTGGGATAGGTGTTCGTCTTGGTCCACGACAAGGCTTCCTTCTTTGGAGTGCGGCGACTTGTCGCCGCTTTGGCTGCGTCTCGCTACGCGCGCATGGGCGAAAGCGGCGACAGGTCGCCGCACTCCAAAGTCACTCCGCACCAAGCACGGTCTCAGTTCCAGTTGTGCTCTCGTCTAATTCAGGTTGGACGTTCTGTTGAGGCTGTTCCTCATCAAGATCACGTTTGATTGCGTCGAGAATGCCATTGATGAATTGTGTAGCTTCGTAAGTGGAGAATCTGCGAGCGATTTCTAAAGCTTCATTAATCGCTACCGTGCGCGGCGTGGGTTCGTAAAGGAATTCATAGACAGCGAGACGCAGTATGTTACGGTCGACGACGGCCATCCGTGAGATACGCCAGTGTTCCGCACGTGAGCGAATGCGATCGTCGAGTAATTCAAGATTGGCGAGTGTCCCCGAAGCGAGGCGCGTGGCAAATTCACGGGCTGTATCGTCGAGTTCCGGCTCACCCAACTCGGCCCAGTAACTGCGCACCACGTCTTCCGAGCTTGCTTCGGAAACATCAGCCGCAAAGAGCATTTGCAAGGCGCATTCACGCGCCTTACGTCGCGAACCCATATCGTATTACCGCTGACGAGTGCGCGAAGATTCACTCATCAGTTCTTGAAAGTGTCCTTGTAAAGATTTACTAACTCAACCGCGGTCATAGCGGCTTCAAACCCCTTGTTACCCAACTTGACGCCGGCACGGTCAATCGCTTGATCAACTGTATCCGCCGTTACAATTCCGAACACAACCGGCAATCCTGTTTCCATTGCTGCATCAGCTATGCCGCGCGCAACTTCACTCGCAATGTACTCGAAATGCGGCGTTTGGCCCCGAATGATTGTTCCTAAGCAAATCACCGCGTCGAACTTTTCCGATTCGGCGAGTCGTAACGCGAGCAACGGAATTTCAAAGGCTCCGGGAACGCGATATACCGAAACCCGTTCCTGGGTCGCGCCAAGTCGTTCGAGCCCATCGAGCGCACCTTCCACCAAGCGGTTGGAGATGAACTCGTTCCAGCGACTGGCGACAATCGCAAAGCTAAACGGTTCGGCATTCAAACGCCCTTCATAAACCGTGGGTTGCAATTCGTCTTTCAACTCCAACAGGTGATCACAAGGCTTTTGCAGTATAGGGAATGAGTGAAGTAAGCAGCAAGCGGATGATTCATCCTAGCCCAAGATTAATAACACTCAAGCTTCAGTTTCACAGTTCAAGGTACAAGACATCAACACTCGATCTTCGGCGAAATAACTCAAACCTCCATAACCGCAGTTGGGAAGGGCGGCTTGCCCCCGCTCAAGATTCTGTTCCATTCAAGGTTGAGCTAATTTGCATCTTGAGCGGGGGCAAGCCGCCCTTCCCAACTGCAGTTATGCAAGCTTGGGTTATTCCGTGAAGCTTGGCGCCCGATGTTTCGCACGTCGAACGGGCAATGAAGCTTGAGTGCTATGATCGCGTAACACCAACCTGATCTATCGGCCTTTAAAAACTGGCGGACGTTTTTCCAGAAACGCTCGCGTGCCTTCTTTCGCGTCTTCTGTCGCAAACAACGAAGCAAACAGTTGCTGCTCGAGTGCGAGGCCTTCTTCAAATGGAAGTTTCAACCCTTCAGTGACGGCTTTCAAACAGGCGCGAATCGCGAGTGGCGCAAGTGCGGCTATCTCGTTCGCTAATATACGCGCCTCGATCATTAACTCGTCAGGCTTAACGACGCGGTTTAGTAATCCAAGCTGCAACGCGCTCGTAGCGTCGACTTCTCTACCGGCAAGCATCATTTCCAGAGCACGCGCAACCGCAACGTCACGACTGATACGCTGCGTTCCACTGTAAGCTGGAATCAAACCCAAACGTGTTTCGGGCAAACTGAACCTGGCATTGGTTGACGCGATGCGCAGATGACACGCTAATGCCAACTCGCATCCGCCTCCCGCAGCAATACCATTCACAGCGACAATCACGGGCACTGGAAACGAGTCGATCTGATCGCAGAGCTTTTGACCACGAGTGGAAACTTCGATGGCTTCAGCTTCTGTGAGATCGGTGAGTTCAGAGATGTCTGTCCCCGCACAGAATGCGTCTCCGGCGCCCGCAAGAATCAACGCACGCAAGTTATCATCGCTAGTCAGCCGCGCTAATGTTTGTGAGAGTTCGAGAAGGAGTTCGGAGGATAACGCGTTCAGCTTGGCTGGTCGGTACAGCGTTAAAACAGCGATCTGATCTTCGCGCTGATAAATAAGAGACGACATCGATGTGAAATAAAATCAATCCGGCGGGCTTAATAAATCAATCAACCGAGATATTAACGGATCAGAACAGGAGCGAAGCGACTGCCAACAACTGACGATGCGATATTCAAAGCAAGAGTAAGGGCAGTAGCGTTCTAATCTGGGTTTTCTCTGTGCAACCTCGGCGTGCTCTGTGACTCGGTGGTGAATGCTTTTGCCGAATCTTTTCAACCACAGAGATTCAGAGTTCACCGAGCCTTACTACACTAGATTCATCGGTGTCGGATTCTTCGGATCTTTGGTGTAATCGTAGAACCCTCGACCTGATTTGCGTCCGTACAATCCTGCGAGCACCATTCGTTTTAGTAATGGTGGGGGCGCAAATCGCTTCTCACGAAACTCATTGAACATGATTTCGGCAATGTAGTAGGTCGTATCCAAACCTACGAAGTCGCCGAGCGTTAATGGCCCCATCGGATATCCGCAACCAAGTTTCATTGCGTTATCGATGTCTACAATTGATGCGACTCCTTCTTCCAAAGCACGAATCGAATCGAGCATGTAAGGAACGAGTAAACGATTAACAATGAATCCGGTCTTGTCGCTGGCGCGCACTGGAACCTTGCCTAATTTCTTGCCAAAGTCGACCGCCTGCTCGTAAACCCCCTCGTCTGTCAGGATCGTGCGAACAACTTCTACCAACTTCATTAACGGAACGGGGTTGAAAAAATGAAGACCGACAAACCGTTGCTGGCGCTCCGGTGACGTAGCAGTCATCATTTCAGTAATCGAAAGCGACGAAGTGTTTGAGGCAAAGATCGTTTCCGGTTTACACAGAGCGTCCAGTTGCCGATAGTTGCTTCGCTTCTCTTCAAGGTTTTCAATAATCGCTTCGATGATAATGTCGCAGTCTGCGAGATCGTCGAAATTCGTCGTGCCCGACAATCGACCTCGAATCTCGCGTTGTTGCTCCGCGGTGATTGTGCCTTTCTCAGCGAAACGTGATAGCGATTTGTCGATGCCTGCAAAACCCTTGCTGATGAATTCGTCGGAAACTTCTTTAACGACTGTTTCAAAACCGGCGGTGGCTGCCACCTGGGCGATTCCAGAACCCATCAATCCACATCCCAATACTCCGACTTTCTTAATTTGCATCTTCTACTCCTTAACAAGCTAAATATGATTTCGTTTTACTTCATTGATTCGTATTCGGTGCCGGCACGTTTTCCATCTTGCTTTTCAGCCATTCTCCGTACTCTTTGGACCACACATCAACGTCTTGAACCAAACGAGACTTGTCCTTCTGTGTTGCCGCGTCGGCCGGACGTGAGGCTTGAGTCTTCGCCCTGACCAAAAGATCCTTTAATCGAAGCTTCAGTTCGTCAGCGTTAGGATCCAATGGCGGCGCGCCGTCGAGTGCCTTGAGCGACGCATCAATACCACTCGCGTCGCTGTCATGAAGGACCTGTCCCAACGCCTCCTGAGCTTGATTCATCGCGTTGGCGTAGATCAGAAACGAGGGATTCTCAACCCTGATCTGAACGTTTTGCACCTGAGCCGGTGGCGGCAAATTCAGGTGTCGCGCGACAAAGAAAAAGCCCACCGCGACCAATCCCAAGGCCGCAACTTGTAGGATACGCCAGATTACCTCTACACCTTTCCGCTCTCCCGGTCTTCGGTACTGAACGACTAAGGCGAGGGCTGCACCGGAAAGCAATCCGCCAACATGCGCGGCATTGTCGATAACCCCACGTCCGATATATCCGATGAACAGGTTGATAAAGATGATAGGCAACATACCTGTGCCAAAAGCCCGCTTAAATCCTTCCGGCAACTCGTGACGAAACTTAATACCAAAAACAAAAAGCACTCCCACTAACCCGAACAACGCTCCAGAAGCGCCAGCCGAGGGAACATCGTGGGCTTTGAAAAAGAAGCGGCCAAAGAAACTTCCCGGCATGCTAGGCCGCACAGTTAGATAACTGCCCACCACGCCAGCAATTCCTGTCAGCACCCAAAACACCACGAACTTCGCTGAACCATAGAGGCGCTCAACATATGGTCCAACTACCCACAGGCTGTACATGTTGACCAGCAGGTGCGGAAGATTTACATGGATGAACATGGGCGTGACAAAACGCCACCATTGACCCGCCTGGATTAGAGCGTTCAGCTTCGCGCCGTAGGCCTCCAGCACAGGTTCTGAGAAACCATTCCACAAAACCTGTGACGTTAGGCCGCTTGATTGCCACATCAACAAAAACACAAATAGATTGGCAATCAAGATGATAATCGTGAATTTGTAGGGACGATTGAGGACGGCGCGCGCAAATCTTATTGTTTCGCGATCAACTTGCGGCTGCCCGGATTGGTGTTGCGGAACGGTGGAAGCACCACAAACAGCGCACTGCATCTCACCGGCTCCAACGATTGCACCACATTGGCGGCACATTGTCGGGCGACCTTGTCGATCGGCGTTGGCTTGAGCTTCGGGCAATGTGTGCTAACACTAAACTCATTGCCGATTTTCGATTGCCGATTGCCGATTAGAAGAACAAGTGGAGCTAAGAAATACGATACGGATATCTACTTCTTTGACAACTAGTGCAATCGGCAATCGGCATTCAAAAATCGGCAATGGCTTCAATCGGCAATCGGCAATGACTTCAGTTCATCTTGTCGAGAAGATTAACGAGATCGTCCGCATGTTCCTCTTCTACCGCAAGAATCTCTTCCATTAACCTTCGCGAAGTTGGATCGTCGTTGCCAAAGTACGTAATCATTTCACGATAGCTGTCTATCGCGATGCGTTCGGCGACAAGATCCTCGCGGATCATATCGGTGAGGGTTTCGCCCTCAACATACTCTGCATGACTACGCGACAACAGTCCCTGCGGATTAAAGTCCGGCTCGCCCTTCAGTTGCACGATGCGATGCGCGATCGAATCCGCATGGCCCTGCTCTTCATTCGCATGCTGCAGAAACTCAGCAGCCACACTCTCCGCATTTATCCCTGACGCCATGAAATAGTGGCGCCTGTATCTCAGTACACAAACTATTTCCGTCGCGAGCGCTTCGTTTAAAAGTTTGATAACGGTTTCACGATCCGCCGTATAACCCTGCGTAACAGCGCCATCTTCCATGTGCTTCCGAGCGCGCTCACGCAAAGTCTTGATATCGGTGAGAAATGGTTTATTTGCAGGTTGATTCGCAGCCATCGTCCCTGACTCCTTGTCGTTTAGATTTTGGGGAAGGACGATATTACTCGGCAGTGTTATTAAACTCAACTAGACATTCTCGCCGCTTCGGAGGCCGTGACAATATTGAGACACCACACACGTTTACCGTCGTCGCTTCTTCGAACCAATTAAGTGATCCCTAACGCTCAACGTTTATTCCCAGGGTTCAAGGTGCAAAACATCAGCTCTCTAGCTTCACTAGAACGATTCAAGCTGCGATAAATGCAGTAGGGAAGCTTGAGCGCTGATGTTCTTGTACCTCGCACCGTTCAGTAGAAGTTCGATGTTATGGATCAAGAACAGGTGATCGGTTGTAAATCACTCAAGTGTCAGTTTGCCACGCACGTTTATTTCGGTTGGTGCGCTTGAGTCGCCGACAACTTCCACCGGAACGTTCCACACCAGTGTCTTGATTCGGCAGGTTCCGGTGTTGTCGTCGCGACAATAAAAAAGCGTCGCCTGTACACGTAATTTTGCGCTGCCAGCTTCGACAGTTTGAATCGGAATCCTGATTGGTAACGTCAACTTTTTGTCGCTTCTCTGCGCATTCTTTTCCGCGACGGCAATCACCTTCGCGTTGTCGACTGTAAGTGAATAACGTTGGGGCGCAGCCGGATTAAGGTGATGTCCGACCGGCAGCTCGACATTTATCACCAGCGACGCCTCTGCTCGAGCACGAACTTTCTGAGCCGTCGCCTTCAGTTCTTCTGCGTTCGGCGCAGAGTTGTTGCTGCTAACTTCTGTCGCTTGAGGCGGCATCAGGCCGTTGATGCGAAGCGTTTTCGTTTCGCGAGTCTTCAAATCAACAACGCGAATCGCGTGATTGTTGGTATCCGCAACATACAGCTTTCCGTTGGCGACAGTGAGACCGCCGGGTTCATAAAACGAGGGAGCAGTTCCGTCGGCCTGACCGGGCTTGCCGGTGCCAAACAGCGTCGTCACTTTCTGTTTCTGCGGATCAAGTTCCTTGATCTTGTGATTGTACGTGTCTGCGATTATCACTTTGTCTCCGACGCTGACTACTCCGAGCGGGTGTTGCAGCCTTACGTCATCACCAGTGGCATCCGTATCTCCGAATTCAAAGAGATCGCCGCCTACCAGCGTCTCAACACGACCGCTTTCAAGATTAATCTGACGAATGATGTTCGACTCACTGTCAGCAACATAAAGCGACTTGCCATCGGATGTGATACCCGAAGGTTGCGCAAAGCCGGCTTGCAGCAACTGCCCGTCGAGTCGGGCTTCGCGTCCAGAACCTGCGAATGTCGAAACGTGGTCCTTATCTAAATCGAGTTTCCAGATCTGATGCGGACCCGCCATGGCGATGTAGAGCGTGCGACCAACGAGTTGTAAATCCCACGGCGAGCTGAGACCGACGGATCTGCCGGGCCCTTCCTTGAAGTATTCAGTGGATTGCCGACCGGTTCCGGCGATGGTTTCAACGGTGCGCGCTTTTAGATTCAGTTTGCGGATGAGGTGGTTTTCAGTATCTGCAACGTAAAGCGTATCACCATCGAGAGCCATCCCCTGTGGTCTATAAAATGTTGCCTTCTCGAATGGTCCATCCACGGCACTGCGCTCGCCCGTGCCGATTGTTTCGACGAGCGTGCCATCCAGTTTGGTAATGACGATGCGATTGTGATTTGAATCGGCGATGAAGAGACGCTCGTTGCGCGCGTCAGCCAAAACTTTACCGGGAAAAGCCAGCGGCAAATCACCAACCTTCGCGCGCTCGAGAACGAGCTTCAATGGTTCTTCGTTGAGCTCGCCCCGTTTGCGAAACTCAGCCACGGTTTTCGCGATTGCCTGATCGATCACGTCGTAGTTGCCTTCGCCGGACACAGCGCCGATTGCGTAACCTGCCGGATCGATCAAAACCTGCGTGGGCCAGGCACGAACGCCGTAGCTTTGCCACACACTGAACTCCGAGTCGTTGTAAACGGGATGCTCCAGTTCGTAGCGGAGGATGATGCGACGGATGTTCTCCGTCTCCTTCTCGTTTTTGAACTTTGCGGAGTGAACACCAATCACAACGAGTTCATTTGGATACTTCGCTTCAAGTCGCTTGAGGTCGGGAATAATGTGGATGCAGTTAATGCAGCCGTAAGTCCAAAAGTCGAGCAGCACCACTTTTCCCTTTAGGGCAGCGAGTGACAATGGCCGGTCAGTATTCAACCAACCGCTGCCGCCGGTAAGCTCCGGCGCGCGAATCCGGGTTCGTTCCTGTTGAGACATTACAAAACCTTTCACAGAGCCAGATGATTTCGACGAGTAGATCACGACACCAGTCGCGACAAGACCCCCAAGCACAGCGATCGTCAGGGGGTGCCCTAATCGGTAGGGGCGTCGCTCCGTGGGCGCCCCATTTCGCTGA
>DATIBJ010000064.1:0-10905 GCA_035457565.1 Pyrinomonadaceae bacterium
AAGGTGACCTGAGTGGCGACACTGCCATTGTGATTAGTATCGCCAGCGTAGGTTGCATCAGCCGTGGCTGTGCCTGCGTCAGTGTTGTTGCCGTAAACGACCGTGACTGAAGCATTCAATCCACCTGTACCTGTTGCTGTAGCTGTACAGGGAGTTTGGGCCGCGCCGTTATAAGTAACACTTGCCGGACAATTAATAGTCGTGGTCGATGGAGCTTTCCCGATGACGACGCCAGCACTTGTAACAGGAGCACCTGGTGAAATCCCAGTCTGAGCCACTGGCGTGACTTCGAAGGTTAGTGTTTGGGCCACATCTGCGCTGACAGTTGTATAGGTTTGATTTGTTCCAACGACTGTCGTGCCATTTCGCAACCAACGGAACGTCGACGCACCTTGCAGATCGCCATCTGCGTCGGAATAGGTATAGTTACCCGTTAAGAGCTGATTGAATTCTGCAGTGCCGGAAATTGAGACGGCGCTGGCGACTGGCGCTACGTTTGGATTAGTCACAACAAGCGTTCCCGTAGTTGTGACGGAGCCCGCTGGACCCTGACAATTTCCACCTTTCGCCGCGCCCACAGTGAAGTTGTAAGTTCCCGGCTGAGTTCTTCCCGCGGATGGACCTGTATTTGTCGTCGCAATAGTCAACATCGAACTAACGTCAGCAGTTGTCATGCTGAGTGGATTGGGACTGAAGCTAGGCGTTGTTCCAACGGGTGGTGTTCCTGTATAGGTCAAACTCAGTGTAAGTGTGCAAAGGTTACTATTTCCATTTTGAGTTATGTTTACGCCATAAACCGCGCTATTACCGGGCGTGACGGAGACGCTGGTGGGAGTCAAACTTATTGTGCCCGGCTGACTGTCCGTAAACGTTGTCTGGGCTGTGCGACCGGAGCTCAATCCTCTGGCGCCGACAAGAAACTTCATGTCCAGGTCGTATTCCGTGACCAAATATTCGGCGACGAAGTTTCCATCACCATCCGCCACCACATCCATGCCTCTTTCCTGTGGTGTGTGTGGATCTTCGTGGATCCTTACTCGCAAGGTCTCACCTGGTTGGAAACCACGTCCACTGATATGCGCAGTCTCACCAGGCGCGTAATCAAGTTTGTCTGTAGAGATTGCTGCACTCGAACTGTTGAAGACCGGCGAGGAACTTAACGCAACATTCGCGCTGTTCGAACCGCCAATCACAATTGCACTGCTTCCGAGCTCATTCATCGTGTGGCTTGAACGATCGAAAACTGGATCTGATTGTCCGTTGTGAAATAGAGCCGCACGTGTTTGTGAGCCTTGAACCTGTGCTGGTAAAGACGCGCAGGTGTCACCTTCAGGCGCTACGTGTGCGTACGCGCCGAAAGCGCCAATTGATGGATCATAGATTTCCATCGATCCATCATTGCTGCCACCAATAATCTGAACCTTACCGTCGAACAACACTCGCAGGTGTGCGCGAACACGTGCGACGTGCAATGCTCCCTCAACCGCAGTGAAGCTACCGTTATCAAAAATCTCACCCGATGAAAGCTCGTTACCATTGGCGTCACTTCCGCCGACAATCAACACACGCCCATCCAGCAACAACGCTGTTGAGTGATTCGCTCGCGCTCCGGTCATAAGACCAGTCGCACTCGAACCGCTCAAAGAGGCATCAATGATTTCTGCGCTGCCGTTTCCATCGCCCCCCGCGATCAGAATGCGGCCATCAGCAAAAAGCGTCGCAGTGTGTCCGGCACGCGCGACGCTCAGATTTGGCCCACTGGAGAATGTACCAGTGGATGGATCAAAAATCTCTGTAGTCGATACAACACCGGTAGCGTTGCGTCCACCTGCAATCAACACTCGCCCATCACTCAATAACGTCGCTGTGTGATCCGCGCGCGCGTCGTTCATGTAGCCAGTTTCTGAAAACAATCCGCTGGCCGGATCATAAATCTCAGTTTCATTCAGTACGCCGTTCGCGTTTTCACCACCCGCGATCAAGACCGTTCCATCGTTCAGCCGCGTAGCGCTGTGGCCACGTCGTTGCACCGTCATTGTCGTACTTGATGTCGGTGCTTCGACTGCTTCAGAAGTCAGGATTGCGTTCACGGTTGCGGCTTTCGCAGTTGTGGTCGTTGGTTGACCGCCGAAGACGTTCGACACTTTGCCGAACAAACGGCTTAGAGAACTCGCCGATGAACCATTCGCCCCGAACGCCACCGCAGGTAGAGCAATTGCGGCAATGAACAACCATGTTCGCAGCGATCTTCGGGTTTTGCGTTTTGTGTTTGAGTAGAAGGTAAAGGCAGACTTTGAGTGCGACGGGGGCAGTAATCTCATGGAAGCTCCTGAAATAAGGTTATATCCAGCCAGCCAACTGTTGGCGGAGCTGGAAGTCGTGCTCGCGTCAGTGGATCTTCAAGACGCGAGCTCACACTTAGTCGACAAGTCGTAACTTGCACGTTACGACGAGGCGATCGGGGTTACAGCGTTTGTTCAACCTTATCGCAGAATCGCTAGTCAGTCCGGGAGCGCGATTTCCGCACGGCAAAAGGATTGGCTGTGAGATCCCCTTTGGCTCTCACTGCGAGTGCAGTGGTCTAAAACATGAGCCAAAGCCCCTTGTTCGCAAACTAGTTAATAAACTTCACCAGTTTTGGAACCACACCAAATCGATGTGGTTTCCGCGGATGGCAACCGTACCATTGGACAGACAGCTAGGCCGTGACAGTCAAATGGGCACTTGCGCAATAGCAACCTCTGAGCCACGAACACCGAATGGTGATGGCGAACGCCAAGATCCTTCCGTGTCTGAGACTTAGGAGGATAGGAGCGACCTTCGCGTGAGACGCTGGCAAAATGATTCAATGCTCGCTGACAAGCAGTTGCGGCAAAAAGCTGCGCCACGGGAAACACGAAACTCGTTCCACCAAATCGACTTTTTGAGGCAAAGCCGAGCACTGAAGTCTAGTATTTGATCGTTACTCTGAAGGCGCCACCATTGTCACTGTAATCGTCGTCGTTGATGGCGAGATACAAACGACCGTCAGCGGGTACGCTTAACGTGAGTTGACTGCCGATAAAGAACGGCTGACTCACCTGGCCATTTGCCATGCGAATGTAGCCGATCAGCGCGCCTGCGCCAGCACTCGGAACCGGTCTGGTTCCGACAATCGAGCCAAAACCACTTGAGCGTGCGCCTTCTGGTCCAACCTCTCCTAACCGGCGGCCTGCAACGATCTTTCCAGTTGCTGTAAATGTAATCTCGTCGCCAACGCGCACATCGAGTCTTGTATCTGTGCCACGTGACGTGCCCGCAACATCCAGGAAAGATTCCTGAGGCGTGCGTTGCACGGGAATATCCGTTTGTCGAGGGCGGGGTCGCATGGGATTTGGTTGGCGGGAGGGGATGAGCGCGGTCAGATCGCGCTCGCGTTTGATTTGTACTGTGAATGATCCGCGCGCGTCTGAGTAAGAGCCGCGATTGGAAGTCAAAAAGAGGCGGCCGTCCTCGTCGGCGACGAATTCCTTTGATGTACCCAACTCAAGGATCGGAGAATTAGGATTATTCCCAATCGCGCCGATCAGCATACCTTCTGCCGCGCTGGGTAGCGGTGATCTCGGGTCCGTCGTTCGCAAACCATCGGGCGTAATACGAGAGCGGCCTGCGAGAATGATTCCTGATGCGTTTACCTGGACGCGTTCACCTCTGCGCAAGTCGATACCGGAATCGATCCAGCTTGGACCAAGCTGAACTTCCACGTTACGTGATTCATAGCGCACGTCATCAAGCGAACGCCCGTCTATTTCGATTCGCTCGACTTCATTAGGCCGGAAAAACTGAATCTCGCCTTCCTGCGGGCGGACGGGTGCACCTTCCTGCGGGCGGACGGGTGCATTGGAAGGCAAAGGCGTAGTCTGTGTCGTACTGACTCTGAAAGCGAAACGGCCGTTAATAAACCCGAGCAATGTGCCGCGCAGGGATCTGCCGTCGCGCAGATATAGTGTGTCGGCTGTTGCCACACTCGCCACGAGTAGGATCGTTAAGAACGCGAAACTCAGTTTTCTCATATGCTTTCCTTCTTGTGTCTAAGATTGCGGCTCGCAACTGAACCGTAGTCGGGGATCACAATCTAGTGGTCAGTCGCAGTTTGGTGAGAAGAATGAACGGGCCGGGGACGACTGAAAGGAGGATGCGGATCGTGCGATCCCCGTGGGTAGCTTAGCTACAGCGTGAATGCGAGGCAAGAAAAAGATTACTCCAGCTGAATCTGGTTGGAAAAACAGGCGCTTTCGAGAGGAAAACCTGATTAAATAAGCTAATTCGAGGTCCCGGGCCGGGCTGCCGCATTTTCACTCTTTGGAGCCTCATCAAACCTGTACTTTGGCGGCGTCCAGCAACGGGCCATTTAGGAGAAGTCTATATGGCATTCAAGATTCGTCGTGTCGATTACTTTTATACGACAGTCAAGGATGAACCCGGGCAGGCTTATAAGGTGCTCTCATTGTTAGCCAGTCTCGGCATCAATCTGGTGGCTGTTACGGCAGTTCCCTTTGGACCAATGAACACGCAACTGACGATCTTTCCTGACGACACTACACAGCTGCGAAATGAGGCTGCGAAGTCTGGTCTCAAGCTAGAGGGACCACAACCCGCCTTGTTGGTTCAAGGTGACGATGAGCTCGGCGCATTGGCGGAAGTGCATTCGAGGCTCTATGCAGCTAATGTCAATATCTATGCGTCCAGTGGTGTAGCTGACGGAAAGGGCCATTACGGCTACATTATCTATGTGCGTCCCGATGATTATGAGATGGCAGTGGCGGCGCTCAATGTTTGATCAAAACACCAGCCGCAAACTCAATTGAACTTGCCTGGACGAAGTGACAGTCGAGCGAATGCGGCCGAAGGTTGGGAGTGGTGCTTCACCATCGGCTGTACCTGCAAAGGCCGTTAGCGCTGGTGGTGCAAAGTTCGCTCTGTTGAATAGATTGAAGACCTCTACACGGATCTGGAGATTGCCTGATTCGCCGAGCCATTGTCCGAGTCGGCTATTCTTCACGGCCGCGAGATCAAACGTACGATAGTTTGGTCCGATGAATGCGCCGCGGCCGCTATTTCCGAGTGTTCCTGCCGGTGGCAACACAAAAGCTGCCGGATTGAAATACTGATCAGGGCTGCCTACAACAGCTGACTCATAAGTAAAGCCTGGAGCCATCGATGCTCGGTCTCGACCTATTCCTGGACCAAGCGACGGCTGCCACAAAGATCGCGAACGGTTTGCCTGTACGAAGACGGTCAGAGGATTTCCACTACGTGCATTACTAATCCCCGCAAGTTGCCACCCGTCGAGCAAAATCTTTTTTGGTCTTTTAAGATTGCGGGCGAACGGCAGGTCCCATGTGAAATTAACAACCCAGTTGTGTTTAGCGTGGTAATCCGCTGGACCTTTGTTGTAGCTGAGTTCGGGAAACTCTGGGAACGCTGAGGTAGTTCCGTTCGTCGCATCAGAAAAGAACGTCGAAGCCTGTGTTGTGTCGATGTTGCGTGAAAACGTGTATGAGGACTGTATTGTGAAACTCCGATTCCAACGCTTTCGCACATCCAAGATCATCGAGTTGTACCACGAGTTGCCATCGCTGCTCTTAAGTTCAATCGTGGAGAAAGCGGTGTTCTGACGAGCTCCAGGTGGGAAGAACGGTGTGCCATCAGCTCGAATAATCGGTACTGCTATATTCACGTCATTGCTGCGTAACAAATGCACTCCTCGAGTTCCGGCGTAAGCGACTGTAGCGACAGTATCCCAAGGCAGTTCTCGCTGAATGCTCAAGCTGTAGACATTGAGATAGGGATTGTCTAAGTCGAATTGAATCGGACGAATTGAATTAGCGAAAGCACATGTCAGCGGTGCCGCAGGAAACGCCGGCCGGCAGGGCGATTGCGGAGTGAATCCGATTGCGATGCGCGGTGTCGCTGGTGGGTTTGTAACGGTGACGATCAGATTCTGTTGATTGTTGGTGTTGAAATAGATGCCGTACCCCGCACGAAGACTTGTCTTGCTGTCTCCGAAAACATCCCAAGCTAATCCCAACCGAGGTGACAAATTAAACCGAGTCGGATTTTTGTAAAGTGGACCAACCGTAGGGGTCGTATCAGACAATGACAGAAGCGCAGAGTCGCGTCCGTAGATGTCGACCGGCAAAGTGGTGGTTTCATATCGCAGACCGGCATTCAACGTAAGTCGCGGATACAGTTGAAAACTGTCCTGTATATAACCCGCGAAAAATGTGAAGCGCCAGTACCGATCGAGTGCGCCTGTAGGCGTAAGCCCGAGAAAGCTCTGCGGATTGTTGGTTAAAAAGTTTCTGAGGTTGGCAAAGGTCCAGATACCAAGTGAGAACGTCGGGTTGACCATGTTGTCCTGATATCGTTCCACCACGCCACCGGCTTTTATGATGTGACGTCCTCGCGTGTGGACCATTCCATGTTCGAATCCGAAAAGGTTCTGCGTTAAGCGAACACTCACAGATGTTTGCGGACCAAACCGCGGGATTCCACCGATATCTATGTTGCCGATCAACTCGCGCCCAGGAATGAACGGTTGCAGCGGTTGAGTAGTGTTTGCCTCAACCTGTTGGCCGATTCGTGTCCGACTGAAGTTGAATCGGAAAGTGTGAATCGTTGCGGCAGTTTGGATGAAGCGATGCTCTGCCGTGAAGAATTGGTTACGTGACCGAAATGCCCGTGGAAATTGTGGAAAATCAGTGGGTAGTGTCTGGTCAGCATCGTCAAAAGTGTAGCGCGCGAACGACTCATGTTGCTGATTCCAGTTCTGATCGAACCGGCCTTGTAAAAAATGTTCAGTGATCTGCCGATCAAAACCAAAGCTGTATTCCGCCAAACCGCCGCCGAGATTGGCTCCATTTGGCATTGGATACTCATCGAGGTATGGCCGAATCGCGGCATTCACGGTGACGTTCCCACCGGGAATGATTCCGTTACGCGCGTTTAGATCCGGTACGACAGTACGGACCGTCTGTCCCAGGTTTTCTCGGAGCGACTCATAGCCGAAGAAGAGGAAAGTGCGATCGCGCTTGATCGGTCCGCCGAAGCTGCCGCCAAACTGATTCCGTTTAAATTCAGGCTTCTCCGCACCATCGAAGAAATTGCGCGCGTCAAAGTTATCATTGCGGTGAAACTCATAAAACGAGCCATGGAATGAGTTGGTGCCAGACTTCGACACGGCATTGATCTGACCGCCAAAATTTCGTCCGAACTCGGCGCCATAGGAATTAGCTTCGACGCGGAACTCTCGTATCGTTTCGACTCCTAATGCAGTACCCGCAGCACTGCTCGCCGGTCCGTTCGTGAAATCGTTTTGCGGCGTGCCATCAAGCAAATAGACATTTGAACGCGGATCCTGACCGTTGATGCTAGTACCAAGACCGTGTGCGACCACTGAACCGCCATCGCGATGGGCATAAGCTATGACACCCGGTTGCAACAGTGCGAGGTCAGTGTAGTTTCTTCCGTTCAAAGGAAGATCACGAATAAGTCGTTCGTTCACCAGATAGCTGAGTTCGGCGGTTTGAGTGTTGACGAGCGACTCTCCGTTGTTGATATCGACGGTTGCGCTCACACCGGCGATTTTGAGCATGAGCGAAACCTCGACCGTGTCGTTTACTGTCATTCGCACAGGCGGATGCACTAACGGCTCAAAACCCTGGTGCTCAGCACGTATCTCGTAAATCCCAACCGGGAGGCCGGGAAAAACGAATCTACCTTCCGATTCACTCAGTGTCGTTCTGGTGTTTCCTGTCTCGACTTCCTTTGCAGTAATCCGCACGCCGACCAGCAGCGCACCGTTGATGTCCTTGACCTCACCAGTGATCGTGCTGGTGGTTTGGGCCGAGCCTCCTGCCGCCAGGAAAAGCAGGAATGCGACCATCTTGACAAGACTTGAGACCCGAAGTCTGATTGATGCCCGAGAGCAATTCATAAAAGCAATTTCCCAATCCCGGTCGAAGAATTATGTAGATACAACGACGCTTGCTGATGGAGATTACGAGAATTCAATGGATATTGTTTTTCTCTTGGTGTGCTCCTAATCTCAACCACATTCAAACTGGTATTGACTCGTTCGACATCGCAGAGGCGCTTTGCGGTGCGTTAATACCCCCACTTTACTGGTGAATATTAGCCACTCCAGCCCTTCCTGAAGATCCAGGTGCCCCAAGATCGCGATTTTGCGCCTGGCACTTACGTTGCTCCGTCATAGATACAACTTTCATACATCTGAATGTGCAGTCTTCCGACATGTCGGAGGGCTGCGTGCTGCTTGCGTGCTGGCTTGAATGGCAGCGGCAAATTGTGATCATTAAAGAAAGGAGAAATCATGGCCAATACAAAGGAACTCTTTCCTGGCACGGCAACTACCTACGACGTCTTGCAGCAAGTAATCAACGACTTTGATGAAGTCCTGCTACATCCGCGAGACCAGAACGGTGCGCGCTCGACGTTTGACATAGGAGCCAACAGGATTTTGGTGACGAAGCCAACGATAATCAAAGGTGTCGTTGACCCAAGATGGCCCGACGAGAAGCCGGTAATCATGGGAAGTTCTGGATGGCTGGTACTTGACAACGCACCGGATGGCTACCCGGGCACAGGTATCTTCAGCATCATCGGTCCTAAAGACCTTGTGGAAATCATAAATCTTCGTCTCGAGCACACTCCTGATCGAAACCCGCAGGGCGAATCGATGCATGGCACCGCAACGGTGGCGTATTTTGCCGACAACAACCATTCGTCCGGTCTCAAGATCGCCAATTGCGAATTAGTAACCGCGGCGACGTCCGCGATTAGTTTCGACGCTATCAATCCGTTGAATGAGAACGCGAGAAAACATGATGTAACTATTGAAGGCTGCACGATCAATGGCAAGGACCATCCTGACACATCGCTGGCTCAATTTGTTCCGGGGAATTATATAGGCGTGAGATTAGGAGCATTACTCACAGGTCGACCGCCTATCGACATGCGAAACAGCCGGTTTGAGGTCAAACAATGTACGGTTGACTCGGCGAAATTTGCGGGCGTTGTGGGGGCATTCTTTGAAACTGATGGACAAAGCGAGTTCGTCATCGAAAAAAACACTATCGGACATTCTCCGAATTCCTCACTCGAAGTGACTCGCGTCGGCATCATTTTTCTGAACGCATCAGTAATGGATCCTACGCTGCAATCCTGGCCTGCGGGAAAGATTACACTAAGAGAAAACAGGATCAACCTGCAAGGTTATTTTGATTTCCCGTGGCCACAATGGTCTGGTGGGATTTTCGTTAATGTGAACAGTGACCTTGCGGAAAAGCTGGAAACCACGATAGACCACAACACGATCGATTTCTCACAGCCGGAACTACCGAACTGGCCGAGCAACGCGATGGAGTTGGTCCCTGATGGACTCGTGCTTGATGGCATCTTTTATCAAGACGAGGGAACGAGGAGCTCGAAGAAAGTTTCAGCCGTCATAAGAGACAACACTCTGGTCGCAAGTGGAACCGTGAAGCCGCTACTCGGGATTGCGCTTCGCAAAGGCGCTCATCACGTGAAACTCGACGGAAATGATCTAACCAACTTTACTGCTTCGCACGCCCAAATCTTTCTCGCCAAGCAGTCACACAATTGTGTTATCCGAGGCAACGTATACGGTGGACTCGGAGAAATGAACGGAGCTAACTACACAGTTCGGCCCGTTGCGGTGGTCCTGTGCGATGGAGATGAGAACGAGTTGTCGTGTACGCACTTTACTGGAAGCGGCGTACCAGGCTGGACGCTGGATCCGCAGGGACAGCATTACGGTGGGCCCGGACGTGTCAAGCTTGACCGCGACAGTGAATTGGATAAGGTCCAACTAGATCCAGTCACCTTTTCACTCACTCCGCAAAAGACTGTCCAGTGGTGGAATGCTAGTCAGATGCCGAACAATAAGAACAACGTTTACACGTAGTCCGCTTTGCAACTGACCTGTTTATTGGCCACCTAAGGACGTACACAGTCACGATTTTCTCCCCGGTGGTCAAGAGCATTTAGACCAAATCAGCATCGCGCCGATCGTTCCTGGTCGGCGCGATGCGTTCGTTAGAACTACGATGAGTCCAAGCGTTCCAGACCCTGCGTGCAGTTCAACAAAAATTGCTATTACCTATTTTAATAAGCCCGCTTCGCGGGCTCATCGATCATGAAACGGACGCGACCTTGGGCTGACGCCAGGCTTTATGCTCACGCCTGCTTCGCAGGCTCAGCTCACTTCACAATCGAAGCGACAAACTTCACTGAACGCGCATATCGTCCGTCAGACAGACTGCCATCATTCTCGTCTGTGCCGCGCACGGTGTCGTTCTCCACTCTATAGTCCTTAATTTTCATGGTGCCGCTTTCCTGATATTGGCTTGGGTGATAACGAACCCACATGCCGGTTTCTTCGATCGAGTATTCGAGCCCACGGACCTTTTCACCCTCCAACAGCGGCGTTGACTTCAATTCTTCGGCGAGCGCTTCAGGCGGAATTGGTTTGTCTGTCAGCAAGATCACTAGCGTCTCACTACCAAACCGTTGAGCGCGACCAGCGTAGGCATACTTCAATTCAACAGTTTCCCCCTTGGCGGTGTAGGTCCCACTCGCTTGACCCGGTTGCAGCTCGCCTGGTTGAGCCTGGTACTGGACTGTGTTTGCCTTAGCTGGCGCTTGCGTGTTGGTGTTTTGAGCTGACGAGTTTGTCTCGCTCGACGAGGCCTTCTTAGCGAAGGAACAGGCAGGAATTGTCGCGACAATAATAATAAACAGAACGCAAACTGATACTCGATTCATGTGGCTTGACTCCGCGGGAGGTTTTTTCAATCAAGCCAAATCGTATCACACGATTGA
>DATIBJ010000065.1:0-4904 GCA_035457565.1 Pyrinomonadaceae bacterium
GCTTCCTATCCATGACGTTTCCCAATCAGCCCAACGACGATCATGACGACGCTGATGCCGGTGACGACCCCAGAGACGGTTCCAACCGTTTTCATCAGGCTAACGGGATCGTTGGACGTCGACGCAATAGACCGCATGAAGAGGAAAAAACCGAACGCCATAATGAGAAGGACGACACCAACAACTACGATTCGCATATTCCTACGTCGCATAGGCGGGTGATCGAAGCTATGGCCGATGATCAGCTGTGTTCCCGATCGTTTTGGTGCATCTGTCTCCCTGCTGCTCAACGGTCGGATTACGCTCGCACATAGGTGGGGCGGCGTAGAAAGTAAAAGAAATACCTGCTATGCCGAACAATGTTAATAGCACCAACACGACGACTAATACGATCCCCTTCTCCCCTTTGTGATCTCTTTCCTTCATATTTGCTCCTTACGGTTAAATGCACGTTGTGGTGAATCGTGAATCGATCAATATTGAATCACGATTGCCGATTACTATTCACTATTCACGATTCACCATTTACAAATTCACTCAACATAAACCTTGCCATTCTTCATCACGAACTTAATCTTCTCGATCGCGTTGAAATCCTGGACCGGATCTCCTTCGATCGCGATGATGTCAGCAAATGATCCAGCCTTCAGCACGCCTAGTCTTTGGTCGCCGATTAGACGCCCCGCGTTGATCGTCGCGCTTTGCAGGATCTGCACCGGCTCCATCCCTGACTCACGATAAGCGAAGAGAACTCTACGCGCTGCCTCACCCTGAGGCATCCCCATGTCAATATAATTGTCAGATCCGGAAACGATTGTGACTCCCGCCGCTAGCGCCCGACGCAAACGCTCACGTGAAGCGTTGAGGAATCCTGAAAGAGAAGGTGCGGGCCCGGGCCTTCGCTGCCGCTCGACATATCGCTTCAGTGAAGAGTCATCAATGTCAGTTGGAACGAGTGCAACGCCCTTCTGTTTCATCAACGCCAGTGTTTCATCTTTTACCTCATAGCCGTGTTCGATCGAATCCACTCCGGCCTCGACCGCCCTTCGAACTGCTATATCGTTCGTGGCGTGTGCAGCCACCTTTACTCTCAATAGCTTTGCCTCATCCACGATCGCTTTCATTTCGTCCATGGAAAGATAGGCTGGGTTGGGTGTGTTGTTCGCGTAGATCTTGATGACTCGCGCGCCATACGTCACGTTTTCCCGCACAGCCAGACGTGCATCTTCGGCTCCGCGCACAATTCGATATTCTTCTTCGGCGATTTGCCGGTAGTTGTTCTGCAAACCAGGGAATTGACCGCCTACGGGACTCAGGCCGGGACCGGAGACGTACATTCGTGGTCCATCGACGCTTCCTTCAGCAATCGCTGTCCGAAGCGCAACATCACCGAAGTGACCAGAGTTGCCGAGGTCGCGCACGGTTGTGATACCGGCGTTCAAGAAGGTGCGACCGCGCGCAGCTCCTCGCAGCGCTCGCAAGGTTGTGCCTTCGACCGTCAGGGCCTTGATGCCTTCCATCGTGAGATTGCTGCTCGGATCTTCGAGGTAGAGCAGATGAGTGTGTGCATCAATCAGTCCCGGCAACACTGTGTAGCGCGAGAGATCGATCACGCGTGCGCCGGTAGGGACAGGAAGGTTTTCGCCAACCGAGTCGATCAGGTTGTTCTTAACAATGATCGTGCGCGCAGGAAGAAAGCCGCCCTTTTCGCTGTCGAACATGCGACCGGCGCGGATCACCACGAAGACGTCAGTCGCGGTCGGAGTCGTCTGCGCTCTCAGTCCCGCAGTTGAATGAAACAGGATTAACGGCAAAAGGAACAGAAGAGCTCGTTTGAGGCGTCTCATATTCGTCTCCCACAAACTAGTGATGAAATTTACTCGATACGTCCGTTCGAACTGTGTGACGCAATACCTGGAAAACACTCCGATAGGAGCGCAACGTTTATAGCACGAGGTGGCGAGGTTTTATGAACTCGTTTAGGAGTGAAGGTTTCGCAGACGTTTGAGAGCGAAGTCCTGAAGCAAGGGATTAGACTCACCTATTTTTCATCGTTGCTGAATTTCGGTTTGGCGCTACTCGTTTTTCTGTACGTTCCGTCGGCCTCAACGTTAAAGCCAAAGCCACAACCGAGATTGTTCTCCGTCGAGACAATGAGCGTTCCGGGTTTGGTGAACTTCAAAGTTATTTTGCACTCCTGGTCCGCTTCGCGTGAATAATCCGGGGTGAACACAGCTGTGTCGCCGTTTAGAACAGCCTGGCCGCTTGCTTCGCCCATATGAACCATAAATTCACCATTTACTTCATACGGATAGAGCAACTCCATTTCTATCCTTATTCTGTTTCTGCCGAGCGCTTGGATCAGAATCTCGTTGTACGAACGTCTGTATTTCCCTTTGAAATAGGATCGAAAAGTTCCGGTCACTTCCGCGCCGCTGACGGCTTTCCGTTGCGCGAAAACTTCGGGTTCCAGGTTAGCAGGAAGGAGAAGCAGTAAGAGGATTAGAATTGAGCGTTGTATTCGCATTTTCACTTGAGCTTCATGTCGTGGGGAAACTCATCAAACTGTACTCATGGAAGTGGATTATAGCAGTAGCGAGATTCACCCCTAACGGTCCCGCCTTTTGCGAGCGCTTGTGATTGGTCGTCGTCCAGTAAATCTTATTTCTTTCTCATTCTCTCAAGGTATCTGTTCACAGCTTCGGAGTACGCTGCCATCGAGAATCCGGCATACTTTAGATTATTACTATGAGGCTGATCGGAAGTAGCGGATGCGGCCCCAATCAACTTTTCGATCCTTTCCAGGTCTTTATGAATATAGCTGCGCGGGGATGTGGTTTTTAGAAATGCTTTCAACACCTTAGGTGTTGCAGAAAAGATTCCGTTCTTCTCGTTGATATAACCGCCGGATGTTAGTCGAGCTAGACCACTCTCCAACTCGTCTGGATTGAAGATGGCATGTTCAATACCATCGCCCACTTCAATGATCCTCTCAAGATTCGCACCCTCGTTCCCAGCATAGATTACGGCGAGCAGCAGCCATGCATCTGACCAGTTATACTCAATCTTCTTCTTAGGCATCAGCTGGATACCTAACGCTGTGCTTCGTCCGGTGGCTGCGGGCTCAACATCTTCACGAGATCAGACTTGTCACCATAGAGCACATTCCCTGTTTTCCATCCTCCTTGACCCTTGTTCATCTCAAACGTGATTGTCGTCCGCTGACCGAAGTTGCGAAAACTTACGAGCACGGTAGAAGTATCACCTTGAATCACGGGCTTACCGATCTGGAAGTGCGTAATTTTCGTATCCTGCGCGTTGTAGAGCGGATCAAAGTCGAGATTACCTACCTCTCCCTCTGGAGTTTCTGTGATCTCTTTCCAGATTAGGTCAGCAAGCTTTTGATCGAAGAACTTGTAGATGTACTTCTTCCCCTTGGCGTCAAAGACGTGGCCTCGGCCGTTGTTGTGTACTCGGTACAGTTCTCTCACGACGCCATCGGGAGTGTTGGTAGGCCGGACTTTCTGCGCCGCAACAGAAAAGCTGCCTGAGATCAAAAGTAGAGGGATTAATGACAATTTTATTGTTTTCATAGGTTCAGTCACACGAGTTTGGAATCTCGGTGCACTCCGGTAGGAGTGCGATGTTTATAGCACCGAGCGCGGTTATGGTTTTGCACTCCTTTAGGAGTGCGATGTGGCAGCTGCCATTCAATCAAGTTCAAACACCTCACGAAACAGCTGATCAACGAAGGGCCAAACGAACCCTGCGTAACTGCTCAAACCCTGGGTCGGTTTTGATACCAGACCTGTCCGCACAACCCTCAACTGATCGCGCTTTAGTCGCGGCTCCTGAAAGAGAAATTGTGAAATTCCTCTTGGTCCAGCTTCCTTGCGAATGGATAGCTGATCCACCTTAGGTAGAGTGTTCATCGACTCTCCAATCCAATTCAAGAGCTCACACACAGCTGACTTGCCCGCCGCGATCTTCGTGGTGGCCGATAACGCGCAAAAGGACCCACCTGCCCGACATTAGACGAAATGCTATGACCTCTCCGATTTGCCATTCGTTCGCCGACTTGATCCTCTTTGCGACCGCTTTTGGTGGAGGCGGGGGCGATAGAAGTTTTGTTCGCAACTTGGCAAGAACTCGTTCGCGCTTCCTTCGGTCAGTAGCGTCATCCCACTTGGCAAGATCCTGAGCCGAATCGATCACACGCAGAGCGTTTTGCAGAACGGTGTTGTCCAGTCGACCAAGCCGCCATCCTGTATCCGCCACGGCGAGCCAAAATACAGATTCCTCATCAGGGTCGCGTAGTGACGACTGATATTCTGTTTTCATTCGGTCGACTGCGGCCTCCGTCGTTAGCCCTTCGCCGATCAACTCTCGAAACTCACTGCGAAGATCAGCAGCGAGGTCGTCCGAGAACAGTGCTGTGCCCCACGTTCCCATAAACTTTTAGATTGGAGGCTATCGAACTCTGCCGTGGCACTCCTAAAGGAGTGCAGCATGTTCGAGGGGTCGCGAGCTATAAACATCACACCCCCGGCGGGGTGCTGACGATCACTTCTCTTTCTTAACTTCCCTTCAAATGCTTCTCAAAGAATTTCACGATCGAAACGGTCGATCGAATGCGGTTGGGTGTCTTTCGCCACCCATGACCTTCATCGGGAAACAACACGTATTCAACCGGAACATTTCGTTTCTTCAAATTCTCCACAACTTGCTCTGCTTCTATGACAGGAACGTTTGTATCGTTCGCACCATGCAAAACAATCGTCGGAGCTTTTACGCGATCTATGTGAGTGAGTGGGGAAAGGCGGCGCAGCATGTCAGCCTCTTTGTCGGGATCGCCGTACTCAATTTTTGAAATCGCCGCCATCCACGGCTGCGTGTTCTTGAAG
>DATIBJ010000066.1:0-19850 GCA_035457565.1 Pyrinomonadaceae bacterium
GCACTGGGCCAGTATCTCTCGAAGAGTACTTCATTCATGTGGTTGGTGGCGTGCGCAGCGCTGGCGAAGAAGAAGTGCTGCAATGGCTGACGTGACAAAAAGAATATCCACAGATTCCACAGATTAAGAGGTAGATAGTAAAGTTGAGCATCAGGGTCAACTTAAGTATCTACCTCTTAATCTGTGGAATCTGTGGATACTCTTCTTACTTCAAAACACTCACAGTCAACTTAGAGGCATTCGCTCCCGAGTGATACACACGCTGGGTCGCTTTCTGAAAGTCAGCTTCTGTTGCGCGATTTATATCAACAAACTTCTGCGGGTTGCGATCAACCAGCGGGAACCACGAACTCTGCACCTGGACCATGATCCGGTGACCTTTCAGGAACGAATGATTGACGTCAGGCATCGTGAACTCAACCTTCGTTACCTGTCCTGGCACCATCGCTTCTGGTTTTGAGTAGCTGTTTCTGAATCGCGCTCTCATCGGCTCACCACGTATAAGCATTTGGTACCCACCGAGTCTCACGTCTGCAGGGTTCGGATCATTGTCGGGCGTGTTCTCAGGCAACACATCGATCAGCTTCAGTATGAAATCGGAATCGGTGCCAGTGCTTGAAACAAAGAGCGTCACCTTTACAGGACCGGCGACTGTAGTGTCTTCATTTAACGGCTCCGTCTGATAGACGAGGACGTCAGGTCTTGTTGCCGCGAACCGCTGATCGTCGACCATGTATTCGCGTGTCATCCCAATAGCCGTCGAATTGATAAATGGAACAGGATGGGCTGGATCGCTCACGTATTCATCGAAGGCTGCGCCGGTTCGTGGCGTTTCAAATGCCAAACCACCGGCGGCTTGAAGAAATAGTTCGCGCGCCTGCGCAGTCGTCGGCGGCCAGTGTTCATAAGTTCGCCACTTATTTGAACCCGTCTCAAACATCACCGCTTCCGGCATCCGCCCCTCGCACTTGTCTTTTAGGAGGCAATTGAAAAATGGCAGTTCAAGTTTCTCGCGATAATAGACACTGGTCTTGGAGGCAAAGTTGATGTTGCCGAGCGACTCGCCGTCACTCCGAGACCATCCTCCATGGAACCACGGGCCCATAACGATCGTGTTGTAAATGCCGGGGTTGTTCCGTTCTATTCCCTGGTAGGTATTGAGCGCGCCGTAAAGATCCTCGGCGTCGAACCAACCACCAACCGTCATCACCGTCGTGGTTACATTGCGGAGATGGGGAACGACGTTTCGTGCCTGCCAAAACTCATCGTAATTAGGATGGGCCATCATTTCATTCCAAAATGAGACCTGGCCTTTGAAGTATTTTATATCCGCGTTTGCCACGGTCCCCATGTTGAGGAAAAAGCGGTATCCATCCGGTGTGCCGTGCGAGAATCGTGGTGGAAACTCGGTCGTCAGCTTTGGGCGTGGCTGGCCAAACACTGACAAGAAATTGAAAGCGTGCGGCAAGAACAACGCGCCGTTGTGATGGAAATCATCTCCAATAAACCAGTCGGCAATCGGAGCTTGCGGCGAGGCGGCCTTCAACGCCGGATGTGCGCTGAGTATTCCCATCGTCGTATAGAAACCCGGATACGAAATACCCCACATTCCAACGCGTCCGTTGTTGTTCGCTACGTTCTTCAACACCCACTCAATCGTGTCGAACGTATCTGAGCTTTCGTCAATATCAGCTGTGCCGCTTTTCTTGTCTTTGTGCGGGCGCACGTTGACGTATTCGCCCTCTGACATGAACTTCCCGCGCACATCCTGGTAGACGAAGATGTATTGCTCGCTTTGAAATAACGGAGATGGGCCAACCACAGTTCTGTACTCGTCTTTCCCATAGGGCGCGACGCTGTAAGGCGTGCGATACAACATGATCGGATAGCGTCTTGATTGATCTTTGGGAGAATAGATTGAAGTAAACAGTTTGACGCCATCGCGCATTGGAATCAGCTGCTCGGTTTTGGTGTAGAGGGCTTTGACTTCAGCTTCTGTTTGCGCTGAGGAAAATGGCAGGATCTTTATGAAAAGAAGGAGAAGTAATGAAGATGCAAAACACAAAGCCAAGAGAATCTTTTTCATTGCGAACCTTGTCGAAGCTTGAGTCATGCAAGTGAGGTAGACTGCTGATGCTTTTGCACGTTGAAGGTCTTTAATCAAGCACTAAGCCGATTCGACGATCAGCTCGCGGCCGAAGACGAAGTTAGGACGCTTGCGTCCTTTCATGTATTTTGCGGCTGTCTGTGAAAGAGATGTGATTAGGATTGGTAATGCAATGGTCGCATCGCAGGGGACATACGCAGTGTGCGCGCCGCGTGCGAGCTTGCCATAGACCAATCCTTCATCGAACGAAACGGCATTCGATCTGCCACCTGGATGGGGCGCATCGGTGGAAATCTGAATAGCATACTTGTGTCCGTGATGATGTTCCTTCTGCAGGAACGAAGACACAGACGCTTGCTGTATGAAACTCTTCGTCGTGCCGCCGCCGAGATTGATGATGCCTGAAATCCGCGCATGGGCCATCACGTTCATCATGTCGAGAACGTCCTGAACGACGTCGAACATGAAATTGTTCTTCTTCTCAAAGCGAGCGCCGGCGATCCCAACGGTAAGTCCGCTATCAGCTATGGCCGGACAGAAGATCGGCACGCGCGCTTTGTAGGCAGAGGTGAGCACACCATCCTCAGAAGCAATCTCCGCAAGTTCACGACCAAGCAAGTGGAGAAATTCGCGCGGTGAATAGGGACGCGATTGATCCAACTGATTCGTGAACCCACCAATCCACTCTTTTGCCTCTCTGTATTCTTCATCACTCGCGAGCAGGTCCCACATTCGACTAATCTGCGCCGACTCGAGTTCGGCGTCTGTCATTGTGGGATGGGCCTGGAAGTGATAACGACCGAGAGTTTCGTGTAGATCGTGGAAGAGAAGGGGACCTGAGAGGACCAGCACATCGACGAAACGATTCTTGATCACGTACGCGAGCAACCGTCGCATCCCGGCCGGAATCAACGCACCCGAGCCGGCAACCATGATCGTAGTGTTGTCGCCAAGCATGTCGAGCCATATGCGATGAGCTTCAGCCAGCTGGCGGCCACCAAAGCCCGTGCCCTCCATCTTTTCCAGCAGTCCGGCCACTGAACGATCTCGATCAACCTGAACTGGACGTGTAGGTGTAGTTAGATATTTAGAGGCTTTCGGTTTTCGTTGAGTGACCATGTCAGGTTTCTAAACCTCGCAAGCTAGCGTTTGATATCCGGGCTGCGGCCGAACGTGTTCCGTAAGTCTAATAATCAGTTCTTCGCCGAGAGCGCGTACGAACCCCATTCACTGCGAGATACGTATAAGCGTCGTACTTCGACTCATAAAACTGGGCCAGTTCCGCACCTTCCGCTTCACTCAACTCGCCATCTTTCACGCGTTGATTGATTAGCCGGCGAAAACCATCGTGAAGCAGGCTGCGTTCGTAACGCGCACGCTCCGCCGCTCCGCCGACAGTAGTTCCTTTAATTACTTTTTTTATTAGATAACCTTCTTCGTCGATATGAATATGGGCCTCGTGCGGCGCGCCAAAGAGATTGTGGTTGTTTCCCATCACTTCCTGGTAAGCACCTACGAGCAAGAATGCAACATAGTAAGGTTCTTCGGGATTAAGAGTATGAAGTTCAAGCACCTGCTTCACGTCGTGCAGGTCGACAAACTTATCAACAATGCCGTCTGAGTCGCAGGTAATGTCGCAGAGGGTTGTGTACTCAGTCGGCGGCTTGTTAAGACCGTGAATGGGAACGATAGGAAAAAGTTGATCCAATGCCCAATGGTCCGGCAACGAACGGAACACTGAGAAGTTTGTCAGATACTTCGCGCACAATAACCGGCGCAGTTCACCAAACTCTTCAGACACATACTTCGCTTGCTGCGCGTATTTATCAGCGCGCTCGCAAACGTCCCAGAACAAGACTTCTCCTTTGGCGCGATCCTCGAGCGATATCAGGCCAAGGTTGAAAAGCGTAAACAGCTCTTCGCGATGTTCCAGCGCGTCATGGTAATACTCGCGATAATTTTTGACAGTGATCGACTCGCGGAGATCTCCGAGCTCGATAACAACTTGCGGATCGTCGTCATCGATTTCAATTGGCGTGATGTCTTCAACGACGGTTTCAATCTCATCAAGCACATTCGTCACGAGAATCGCGTGATATGCAGCAAGGAATCGTCCGGATTCCTGGATGATTGTAGGATGCGGAACGTTTTCGTCGTCACACACCTGCTTGATAGTGTAAATGACATCGTTCGCGAATTCCTGAGCCGTGTAATTAGCCGACGAATCGAACGCTGTCTTCGATCCGTCGTAATCGACCGCCATGCCGCCGCCGACATCGAGTAACTCAATCGGCACCTTCATCTGATAGACCTTCGCGTAGACTCGCGCTGCTTCCTTCATCGCGTTCTTGATGCGTTTGATATCGGTGAGTTGCGATCCGATATGGAAGTGAAGCAGCTTCAGCATGTCGATGCGATCCGCTTCTTCCAGCCGATTGATTACTTCGAGTAACTCTGTGGTCGTGAGCCCGAACTTTGCAGCTTCGCCGCCAGACTTTTCCCAACGGCCTGACCCTTTTGAATAAAGCTTCACTCGCATGCCAAGTATCGGAAGCGGTCCTTCGTGCCGCTCGGCAACACTCAAAACGTGATCGAGTTCATTTAGTTTTTCGATAACGATCACCACTCGCTTGCCGACGCGAGCGCCCGCGAATGCGAGCTCAATGAACTCCTGATCCTTAAAGCCATTTAGCACCAGCAAACTATCGGCAGGCTGCTCGAGAGCGAGAGCAGCGTAAAGCTCGGCCTTTGAACCGGCTTCGAGGCCAAAATCGTAGCGCGACCCCTCGCGCAGATATTCTTCGACGACTGATCGCTGTTGATTCACCTTCATCGGGTAAACACACATGTGGTTACCCTGATATTCATACTCGCGAATCGACCGGCTAAATGCTCTTTGTAGTTTTCTTACCTGGGCAGCGACCAGTTGCGGGAAACGTAAGAGCACGGGAGCGGTAATCCCGCGCCTGGCGAGGTCGTCGATTATCTCTTTGAGGTCAGCAGAGCGTGGATCTCCCTCGACGGGGCGAACGATGAGATTTCCCTTGCGGTTGACGTCAAAGTAGCCAGCACTCCAATTCTCGATGCCGTAGGTTTCGAGCGTCTGCTCGATTGCTGTGGTCAATTAGCGGTCTCCTGCCTTAAAAACTCAAACGTTGGGGATACGATTCTTCGACCTGGAACGTAGTTGTACATTTTCCCGAGTCTGGTTGCGGAGTTGGTTGGGTGGAACGCGTTTAGTCGGCGAATGTAACAGAAAACGGGTTAGTCGGTCTATAACTTTTTTGTTTCAGGTCCATGCGGAAAAGTAATCGATTCGTGCGGAAAATAGCGGTTTCACGCGGGATTTCTCAGCGAGATCCAGCGCATGTTAGTTGATTAGCCCAGTGCTACAATCAATCCAAAAAGTTGTTCATGACGCGTCGTGAAGACGGAAAGCGTGAGTTCACAGGAGGTCAGTGGCGATGACACTTGGACACCCAATACCAATTCTTCGCATCTTCGACGAAGCAAAAGCGAGGGAGTTCTACGTCGACTTCCTCGGCTTTAAGATCGATTGGGAACACCGTTACGAACCGGGCTTGCCTCTGTACATGCAGGTCTCTAAGGATGGTTGTGTCCTGCACCTTTCTGAACACGTCGGTGATTGTTGCCCAGGTTCCGCCATGCGCATTTGGTCGGCCGAACTCGATGCCTTTCATAGTGAACTCATTGCGAAGCAGTACAAATATTATCGACCCGGAATCCAAAAAATGCCCTGGGGTCGAGACATGGGAGTGACTGATCCGTTCGGTAATCGACTGATCTTTACGGATGTTGGCGCTAGCTAAAAACGGCTTTGGCTACGCATAAAATAAACTCCTTGACAGTAACCAATCGCTCACTATAATTGCAGCTTTTTACAAGCCCGGTAGCTAATGACGCTCGTCAGTTTTCCGAGAGCCGCTGATCACTCCATAACACTTCGCACCAACCACCACGCAGGCGCGAAGAGCACCCCCAACACTCCCAAACTTCAGGAGATCACATGAACCCTAAGACTGTCTTGAAATATGCCTCCGACCAGGGCGCCAAGTTCATTTCGTGCCGTTTTACGGACTTACCCGGCTCCTGGCAACACTTAACCTTCCCTATCGGTGAATTGGGCGAAGATACTTTCGAAGATGGATTCGGCTTCGACGCGTCTTCAATTCGCGGATGGGCAGCTATTCACGAATCCGACATGTTGCTCGTTCCCGACCCGACGCGCTTCTGGATGGATCCTTTCGCAGAACAGCCGACACTGTGTCTAATCGGAAGTGCCGTCGATCCAATTACCAAGGAAGGCTACGCCTACGATCCGCGGTCCGTCGCCGAGCGCGCTGAAAGCTATCTGAAATTCACCGGACTCGCCGACACGTCGTACTTCGGACCCGAAGCTGAATTCTTTGTCTTCGACTCTGTGAAATTCACTAACGAACAACACACCGCAAGTTACGCAATCGACTCCGACGAAGGTCATTGGAATAGTGGCCGCGAAGCCAATGAGTTCAGCGGATCGAATCTCGGTTACCGCATCCGTGCAAAAGAGGGCTACGTTCCGGTGCCGCCGACCGACACGCTGTCCGACTTGCGCTCCGAAATCTCTCTAACGCTCGGCAAATGTGGTGTAACTGTCGAATGCCATCACCACGAAGTGGCGACAGCCGGCCAATGCGAAATTGATTTCCGTTATTCCACGCTGCTCGGCACGGCCGATAATCTTCAAATATTCAAATACGTAGTTCGTAATACTGCTTACCAGTACGGGAAGACTGCGACGTTCATGCCGAAGCCGCTGTATGGCGATAACGGGTCGGGAATGCACTGTCACCAGTCGTTGTGGAAGGGCGAAAAGCCGCTCTTCGCCGGGGATGGTTATGCCGGACTGTCTGAGATGGCTCGTTACTACATCGGCGGCTTGTTGAAACACGCTGCGGCTATCGTCGCCTTTGCAGCTCCGACTACGAATAGCTACAAGCGACTCGTACCGGGTTTCGAGGCGCCGGTGAATCTCGCTTACTCAGCACGCAATCGTTCGGCGGCAATTCGTATCCCGATGTTTTCAACCAATCCGAAGTTGAAACGGCTGGAGTTTCGCCCACCGGATCCATCGTGCAATGCGTATCTGGCTTTTTCAGCGATGTTGTTAGCGGGTTTGGATGGTGTGCAAAACCGAATCGATCCAGGCGAGCCACTCGAGAAAGACATCTACGATCTCTCACCCGAGGAGCTGAAAGATGTTCCGACGCTGCCAGGCTCACTCGATGATTCACTGAAGGCACTTGAAAACGATCACGACTTTCTCTTGAAAGGTGATGTGTTCAGTCCGCAGTTGATCGAGCGCTGGATTAGTTACAAACGCGATCGTGAGATAACCCCCTTGCGTATGCGCCCGCATCCGCTGGAATTTTCGTTGTACTACGATATCTAGAAACGAGGAAAAGAGTATCCACAGATTACACCGATTACACAGATTTTGAGTTCAGATAGCTAAGTTGAGGATGTTAGTCTTCCGCTGGCCGGAGACAACGTGGTTCCTTCAATGACTGAAGGAAGCTGGTTTGATAACGCAATTACTCAACGTACCTGTCCTACGATCTTAATCCGTGTAATCTGCGTAATCTGTGGATATTCTTTTTTCCTGTAAGATAACACTGTGCAAATCGATGAAAGAGTCGACTTCCTGCTTCGTGATCTACCCGACCGAAATGGAGCGCAACTCTTCATCGATCGCCTCAAGAAAGATAACGCCCGCTTTTATCAAAATCTTCTAACCCAACCGGCGTTGCTTGCCGATGTACTTACGTTGTCGGCGTGGAGTCCGCTCCTGGCAACAACTCTCGAACAGAATCCTGAATACCTATCGTGGCTCGGTCGTGAGCGCGCAAACATACGCGTCAGAACGTGTGACGAACTAAAGGAATCGCTCGCACGCTTCGCGCTGACCAATTCATCCCTAACTCCCCAAGTGTTACTCGCGCGATTTCGTCGTCGCGAGTTGCTGCGCACTTATCTTCATGACATCCGCCGTGCCCATTCATTGGTGGAAACAACTGAGGAGCTATCAAATCTCGCTGACGCGATTCTGCAATTTGCTCTCAATCTCGCGCGGCAGGAGCTCGATAACCGTTACGGAATGCCTCGCGTAATCGATGACCGCGGACGGACTGCGCCGGCCGATTTCTGTGTCGTCGCTTTGGGCAAGCTTGGCTCGAGGGAGTTGAATTACGCTTCCGACATTGATCTGGTGTTTCTCTACTCCGATGAAGGTACGACGGCCGGCACAGGCGAGCGTGGAGAAGTCAGTAACCGCGAATACTTCGTCAAACTCTCTGAAGCGATAGCGAAACTTGTCGGGCAATCGGGTGGTGAAGGCGCCGCATATCGTGTTGACTTGCGACTACGCCCGCACGGTCGCGATGGCGCCTTGGCTTGTTCGCTAAATGAAGCTACACGCTATTACGAGCGCAATGCCCAGGACTGGGAGCGTCAGACGCTGATTCGTTCGCGGTCATCCGCCGGGTCGGCAGAACTATTCGCGCGCTTCAAAGACGCAGTTACGCCTCACGTTTTCCGGCCAGAAATATCCGTGTCGAAGGCGCTGGCGAACGTACGTTTGGCGAAACAAAAGATTGACCGGCAAGTCGAAAAGAAAAGCGGATTCAATGTGAAACTCGGACGCGGCGGCATCCGCGAAATCGAATTCATCGCCCAGGCGTTACAACTGGCGCACGGCGGTCGTGACGATTGGTTGCGTGCGCCGCACACATTGGTCAGCATTGAGCGACTTGCGGACCGCGGCTTCATCACTCAACACGAGCGCAGCGCACTTTCCGATGCGTATGATTTTCTCCGTACGCTCGAGCATCGATTGCAGATGGAGCATGGCCTGCAAACGCATACTGTTTCTGAATCAGCATCCGCGCGGGTGCTGGTGGCAAGACGCATGGGTTTTAAAGACCCGGATGCACAGCGCGAGTTCGAGGCGATGCTGTCGCATCACACTTCGCATGTGCGTCGAACCTACGATCGCCTTTTCCGCGAAGAAGAGGAGCCGGCCGTCACGCCTACAGCCGTCAAGCGTCGGCGCAGTGTCGATAAAGAAACGGCGCTCGTAACCAGGGCCGCAAGCGTTTTTCAGCAACACCTGAAGGAACCAGTTGGCACGGAATCCCTCGCGCAACTGCTTCACGCAGCCGCGACTGAGTCGTTGAACGCCCAGAGGTCGGTCAGTCACGCAGTTCGTATCGCGGAGTCATTGGAAAAGACAGAGCTGCATCTATCGTTATCAGAAACTCACCTCGACACGTTGATGGTGCTATGTGGTTCATCTGATTTCTTTGCCGAAATGATCGCGTCTAATCCGTCACTGATCGAAGGTCTCGGCGATCATTCAAGTCATGCTCTGCATCGTGACCATCGCGCGGTGCTGCGTGCGGCAGTCGATCGCCAAAACAATCTTCCGGCGGAGTTGGCCGCGTTCCGACTGACCTGGGCTGCGCTCATTACTGAAATCGGAACCCTTGATGCAACAAACAAGATTTCGATTCTCGAAGCTAACCGTCTACAGACGGAGTTGGCGACTGCCAGCATCAATGTCGCGTACTTGCTCGCGCGGCGTGAAATGGTGCGGCGGCTTGGTCCACTAAAAGCCGGGCCGCGCGTGGCATTTCTCGGCTTGGGCCGGCTCGGCAGCGCTGGTGTCGACTATGGATCTGATCTTGATATCTTAATTACCTACGATTCTCTCGTTCCTTCTCCTATCGCCTCGATGAGTCAGGACGAGGCTTACGCCCGACTTGCGGAGCTCATGCTGGTAGCGCTCTCCAGCATTACACGTGAGGGATACCTGTATCGCGTCGATGTTCGTTTGCGACCGCATGGCAAGAATGGGCCGTTGGTTTCCAGTTCTGAAGGTTTTCTCGATTATTTGCGCGACGCCAGCGTGCCGTGGGAGTGGCTCGCTTATGTGAAGCTTCGCGCGGTGGGTGGCGACATCGATCTGGCGAAGATGATTGAAACGCATGCGAGGCACCGGATTCACGCGAACGCTTTGAAGCTCGACGAGGATGAATTGAGTGCGGAAACGAAGCGCGTACGCGACCGGCTTGAAAAAGAAAAGGGAAATCGCGGCCGTCGCTCAGGCACCGACATCAAGTATGGCGCGGGAGGAATGCTCGACGTTTATTTTGCCGCGCGTTACCTGCAGCTGAGAGATGAAATACCGGATGAAGGAGACGATCGTTCGACACGTGCGACATTGGAACGATTGCGGGAAGAGGGATCGCTTGCGGAAGATGACTTCATCGCGATGAGCAACGGCTATGAACTGTTGAGAGCTGTGGATCATCAGCTGCGGTTGATCGCGGGACGCTCGACGCGCTTACCTGAAACTGACCATCCGATCTCTGGTGACGTTGCCGTAAAGTTGGGTTTCGAATCGTCTGGAACTTTACATCAGGCCTTAGAGGATCAGATGAAAGCGATTCGGTCAGCGTATGACAGGATCGTTACAAAGGGGCGGCGTTGAATCACCGCTAATGAAGGGCCGCAGTTGTAAGAGAGCAACGGGCAAAACATAAAGCGTCAAGCTGCATCGGAAGCTCTGAAGCTGATGATTTGCAGGTAGGGAAGGGTGGTTTACCCCCCGCTCAAGACTCGATTGATCCAACGCTTGAATCAATTGGATCTTAAGCGGGGGCAAGCCACCCTTCCCTACCTGTAATTCATTTGAGCTTGAGTTGTTTCAGTGGAGTTGAGCGCTGATCCTAGGCACGTCCAACGCTTAAGAATGACTGTCGGCCCCTCAACCGCGTTGTTAGGTGAGGATTTCACCTTCGCCCGCGTCCTCAAACCAACAACGCGTGCACCAGCGGTGGCGGGTTTGCCGTTCTGCCAGTGTATACCTAGCAGACTGAGGCAACCGCCGAACAACCAGCTTTTCCTCATCATTCAATTCTGCCCAGCTTTTAACCGTCATTCCGTCGCATCTGGGGCATCTCGAAGTGCTTGCGAGGTTAATTTCTTCTTTCATCATCAGCTTTTTGTTTACGGCTCCTCTGCTCATCGTGTAATTTAACTACGGGGCGGCAAGACAACAGGTTTCAGGTCGCCAGCATCAATTTTCAGGAGACAGTTAGGCGGAGCCCAAATGTTTCGAATTAAGGCCTCATACGCAGATCAAATGGAATTAAGCACGACGATCGAGCGGGCGCGGGAGTTCTTCGGGGAGCTCCGTAACTTCGCTGACCTCATGCCCGGCATCGAAGGTATTCGCAAAGAGGCCGGCGGCATCATGCGTTGGATTGTGCGCGCGGAAGTGCCGGTGATTGGATCCGTCCACGCGAGCTTTACCGTTGAAAAGACGGAAGACTCACCAGAGCGTTTGGAGTGGTCTCCGGCGCGAACTGAAGTCAAGAACTACCTGCGATACGCGGCGGCGTTTGAAGAGCGCGGGCACAAAGTATTGATTCGCATTGCGCAGCACGTTGAGATACGTCGCAAGCATGCGCGCGATCTTCATCGCTTTGCGGTGTTGCTCGGTGAGAGTGCGATCAGTGCGGAGATGCAAAAGCGAGTGCGTGAAATGATCAAAACTTTCCTGGCTCGTGCTCAGGAACGGCTGGAAAGCGAAACCTTACCCGAACAAGAACCAGCCCTCGATCCAGCGAGTTGACCAAGCGAACATATCGAAAACAAAATCATTGGTCATATATCATTTGACATTTATCAATTGTCACTTGGTTTCTGGTGCTCAGCGATTTAAGACTTTCGCCGAACAAGCGAACGCGGGCAACAAAATGACAATTGGTAAATGTCAAATGATATATGACTAATGATTTCTTTTTCTTCTTACCTGCTCCTGCCGTCTGCTCCTGCTCCTGATTTTCCGTAGCTGATCATATTCGCAAAGAACCGATAACCACCTGGCACACCCTCCCGTAACTGCCGGTACCAGACCATGCTCGTATAGATGTAGTTTCCTTTGCCGTACTTCGCCACCAATACGCCGCCCTTCAATGGTTGCTCGCCCGTGTCATGAGTCGAGAACAACGGCACGTACTGTGGGTCCCAGTCTTGCGGGTAATACAGTCCACGCTCCTGAATCCAACCGGCGAAATCCTTCGCCGTGATCTGATTTGGAAAGGTCATTAGCGGATGTCGTGGTTGTAGAAATGTTATTGGGGCGTCCTCTTCAGTCACGCGATCATTATCCAGGATGATGGGGAACGGAGCGAGTTGGGGTCGCTTGCGTCGCTCGTCGGGATTCCATTCATTTGTCTTGTGATAGAAAACGATGAGCGTCCCACCATCTTCAGCAAACTTCAGCAGCTTGTCGTTAGCAGCGATTAACTCCGGATGCGCTTCATACCCTCGATTGTCAATGATGATGGTGTTGAAAGCAGATAGATCTTTGGTGGCGACATCCTGGGGCGTTAACTCTTTCGACTGAACACCCAAAGCGGCAAGTGAGTTCTTCAGCGTTGAATCGAAGCTAGGAACGTAGCCGACCTGTATACCGGCCACAGCAATCGCAGGAATGTACAAGGCAGGAAAACTTCTTTCCGTGATCACATCCTTTGAATCCTTGTCTCGTAGGGCGGCGTTTATAGTCCATGCGCGCTCTCTAAAGTTCAAGCGCTCGTTGGGGGCCAGCGTTGCGATTGGTCCCGTCGCCAATCGTTCTATTACCTTCGCTCCAAGCGTGATTGGTCGGATCGATTCCAGTTTGTGACCAAATGGCGCTGCTGTCAGTTGCAGGTTTCCCGCGAAGCGTTCCCAGTGGTTCGTCAATGTTAGCGAAGCGCTCGAACAAGAGAGCACGGTCGCAGGGGTTTCAACGCATGGTGACGGATTGTTGTTTGTAATCTCGACGTGAGGAGCGACATCTAGACGTTTGGTATCCCTGACCAGGAAACGCACTCCTTCGATCTCCAGCTCTGCTTCGATTGTTAGTTGCGATCCAAAGAGACGACCATCATAAAGGTGCTCCGCAGACGGAACGCTGATCGGCGTTTGCTTAGTCGGGGTAACAAGTATTTCCTGGTAAGTTGAAGTGCCGGGCAACAGTTTGTCTGGTCGCTTGAGCCCATTGAGTTGCTCCGCGACAGGTAGCCCGATAGTTACCCATCGCTTAACGGCAACTTCCTCCTCGCCTGTATTCTCTAGCGTTACTTCCAATCGGTGTCGCCCTGCCGGTACGAGCACTTCTTGCGTTCTGATGGTTGTCGATATCGCCGTGGCCTTTGCAAGTGCTACATCCAAACGCGCCGACATCAGCTGAAAGCGCTCGGGATCCAAGTCTACGATTTCTTTAGCCGCCGTGAAGGCGCGGCGTCTTTTTGCGTTCATCAACGCAACCAGTACTTCCGTGTGGTTACCTGCGAAGCCAGTCAACGGCTTTTCGTCAATCGTCGGCGGCGTGAAGCGACTGCGAATGGCTTCCGGTAGTTGTAATCCATCAATGGGTGTTTTCGCGTCCGTTGGAAGCGGCGCAGCTGTTGGTGCAGATCGCACGAGGCTATACGTAGCTCGTCGTCCACCATTAGCGGGAATAGTTTTGGGCCAGGGTCCTTGTGTCGCGTGCTTTTGAAGTCCGAGAAGCGCTTGCTGCGCATAAGTCATGCCGCGCAGCGGATCCATTTCGTTTGGATCGATCGTGATCTGTTGGGAAGCCGCGGGTTGTGAATCCGTTATTGTTGTGGTTTGGGGGCGTGCGCCTCGCACAAATAGTCGTTGTGCTTGCCACGGCTTTAATTGATTAAGCTGTTCCGGAAAACGTTGCGGATCGGCAGCAGCGTCAAAAGCTTCCAGTATTAACTGACCTGTCGCCTGATGATGTCCGTGGCCTCTGGACGTATCGTGATTCGTAATGATCGCGTCCGGTCGCAGCGTGCGGATTTGAAGAACCATTCTGCGAAGTGCTTCAGTTCGACCCCAGGCACGGAAAGTCTCCTCAGCCGACTTCGAAAAACCAAAGTCTTTGAAACCCAAAAAGTAAGGTTCCGAGCCTTGCACTGCGGAGGCGGCGATTGTTTCTCGAGCGCGAATCACCCCGAGTTCTTCATACAGTTCTGGCCCGACGGCGTTTTGTCCGCCTTCTCCGTACGTAGAAAACAGACTGATAGTGTGAACGCCGTATTTGCGACGAAGAACAGTCAGCGTGCTTCCATCTTCATCATCGGGATGCGCGGCCACACACATCACTGTCCACGGGTTGGTCAGATCAAGGAGCGCCTGATGAAGATCGGCTTTGCCAACGCCCTTTTCAACTAACCCTTGTTCGGATTGAGCGTGTTGGGCTCGAGGGAAAGAGCAGACTGCGAGAGCGACAGCGAGTGCCAATGCCGTGGTCTGCGTAAGGCCAACTATTCTTGAAAAATTACTCGTGACTTTCAATGGTCGCATCCGCTTTGACTCCGTAGGAGTCTTCGGGCCTCCGCGGTTTTGCCTCAAAAGTCATATATAAGCGCGAGTCGGAAGTATTTGGTTCGTCTTGGTTCATGTGACTTCGTGGATCGTCCTTGTTGTTCTGGAAACCGAACGATCCACGAAGTCACACGAATTAAACACGAAACTCGTTACCACCCCATCGACTTTTGAGACAAAGCTATTAACTGAGATGTCAGCGTTTCCTGTTCGCGGCTATAAACAGAGCACTCCTACGGAGTGACAATCGCTTGAAATCTACATTCAACAATCAACAATAGTTTCATCCTCTCAGCCGCTCCAGCTTTCCTGCCGCCACCATCACAATCGCTATGATGCCAATCAAGACTACACCGTATGCCGCGGCCGTGCCGAGATTGAAGTCGCGCATTTCCGAAGCTATCGCGATTGATATCGGCCGGTTCACCGGTACAAACACCAGCACCGATGCCACATATTCACCCAACGCGATAACAAATGCCAGCAGCGTGCCAGCTATTGCTCCCGGCCACACGAGCGGCAACGTGACACGCATGAACCTTCGCCATGCATTTGCTCCGAGTGATCCTGCCGCTTCGGGAAGAGCGGGATCAATCTGTTCCATGCTTGCTTGAACCGCGCGGACGACGAGCGGCATGAATCGCAGAAAGTAGACGACCGGTAGAATCCAGAACGTGCCGACTAACACGAAAGGGCCAAGAAGTGGACTCGGTTGGCCATATGCTTCCGCAATTGAAACTGCGACGACTGTCCCGGGCAATGCCCAGGGAACCAGGACTAAAAGCGATATTAGCCGCTTCCAGTACGGCGAGAGACTTGATTCAGATCTACGTGCGGCTACGAGCGTCACTACGCTGAAAGACCACAGCAATGCCGCAACTGCCGCGATCGCTGCCATCGAGAAACTATTAACGAACACTTCACTCGCTTGTGGCTCGTTTATAAGTCGGGCGTAATTCGCGAAGCCGTACGTTGCGGGAATGGTCTGCGTGGTCCATGATCCCTCGCGCGCGAAACTAACTAGAACTAATGTCAAAACCGGAAGAACGAGGAGTAGCGAGAAAAAAACAGCGGCGACCGTCGCCACCGCTCGGGCCGCGCCTCGTTTGATGACCGTGCGCGGCCGTGGCGCGCCTTTCATGGCCGCCGCAACGAACCGTCGCGTGCCTTCATAACGTTGGAACAGGATGAGAGCACCCAGAGAGATGACGGCCAACACGACAGTCTCTGTAACGGCAACCGACAAGTCGCCACGTTGCCGGGCTCTGTAGATCTCAAGTGTCAACACGCGCACCGTTCCACCAAAAAAGAGGGGCGCACTGAACGACGCCATCGATGTCATGAACGTCAATAAGGCGGCGGCGATCAACGAAGGCGTTAGTTGTGGTAACAGCACTCGTCGCAGAACAGTAATTCTATTCGCACCCAGACTGCGCGCAGACTCCGCCAGGCTCGCATCGATTCTTCGCAAGCCCGCTGCGGTCAATACATAAAAGAACGGATACATCGTGTAGGTATGGAACAGAAGCAGTGCTGTCCATCCGCGCAAAGTCCACGGCGCGGAAGACAAGCCGAGCATGCTTTGAATCAGTCGAGCGAGGATTCCTGATTCGCCTAACAGGAAGATAAAAGCTATGGTTCCGACCAGCGGTGGCAACACGAGTGGAAGTGCTGCCAGCACGCCGAACAAACGCCGCCCGGGAAACGAGTAACGTTCAAACAAAAACGCGAGTGAAACTCCGACAAGCGCGCATAACGCTACGGTTCCCACCGACAGCACAATGCTGTTGATAATCGCCTCCAGCGTTCCTGCTTGCGATAGCACATCCGAGTAATGCCCCAACGTCCAGTGCCCATCTTGTTGTAAAGAAGTCGTGAGTATCGTCAGGTTTGGGTAAACGATTCCATAAATCAGAACAGCGGCGACGATCAGAAGTAAAATCAGGCGAAGGGAATTAATCCGGTTGGAACTCAGCGGCAGGTGAGCGAGTGGCTTAGGCATTCTTCAGGGCAGATAATCGTTCGGCCGGCAGAACCGCGTGACACGTCCCGCCAACGCGCAAACCATTAGGCTCGAGCACAAGCGCTTCCAGGGCTAATCCATTTGCATCAAGCCGCACCATTGAAGTCGCTCCGCCAAAAACTATTTCACGAATTTCTGCGCGGAGCCTGTTCGGCGTAGCGTCGTTACCATTTGTGGTCTCAACGCGCACGTGCTCGGGTCGTATAGCTAGAAACACCGGCTGATTCAAAGGCTGTAGCTCATCCGCGCTTAGCTGCAGGTGAAGAGTGTGTCCGCCTTCGAGTGTTTTGAACTCGCCTTCACTCGTTTTACTTGAACTCACGCGCATGGCTTTGATGAGATTGTTGCGCCCGAGAAATCTCGCGACGGAGACGTCCGAGGGTTGTTCGTAAAGTTCGCGCGGTTTTCCGGTTCGCATGATCTTTCCGCCGACCATCACACTAATGCGATCGCACAGCGCATAGGCTTCTTCCTGATCGTGCGTCACGTAAACGGCTGTTAAGCGAAGTCGATTAACCAGCTCACGCAACTCGCTCCGTGTCTCTTCCCGGAGCGAGACGTCTAAATTCGATAAAGGCTCATCGAACAGAAGTAATGCCGGTTCAATTGCGATGGCTCGGGCGATCGCAACACGTTGTTGTTGTCCACCCGACAGCTCATCAACGCGTCGCTTGTCGTACCCGGGGAGCTGCACTAATTCGAGAGCACTGTCGACACGAGCGCGCATTTCATCTTTTGCTTTGTGCCGCGCGCGCAAACCGAAGGCAACATTCTCGAAGACGTTGAGGTGCGGGAACAGGGCATAGTTTTGGAAGACCATCCCGAAACCGCGTCGCTCGGGCTGAAGGTTAGTGATGTCAGTGCCGTCGAATGAAATGGTCCCAGCGTCAGGTCGTTCGAGACCAGCGATCATTCTGAGAGTTGTAGTCTTGCCGCATCCTGATGGCCCAAGCAGACCAAAGAACTCGCCCTGCTCAACGTCGAGGCAAACGTCATTGACGGCTCTCGTCTCGCCGTAGGTCTTTGAGATGTTGTGTAGTGACAGCAGTGGCATTGTAGATTGAAGAATGTAGATTTTAGATTGAAGATTGGACGTTTATTGGTATGTAGTCGCTAACCGGAAGTCGGCACAATCTTCAATCTAAAATCGAAAATCATCAATCTAAAATCTCGCTACTTCGCTCCTCTGCCCCGTATCTCCGTATCCCAATACTTCAACCAGTCGCCGCCTTCTTTACGTAACACATCCCAATCGAGTGACATCCGGATGAACGGCTCGTTCATCCATGACGGCAACTTCGAGCGGTCGAGGCTCTCGCGAATCGGTAAACGATAATACTTCTCTGCGGTGGAAATCAGACTTTCCTGCGAGGTCACAAATTCGTAAAAGCGTTTAGCCTCTTCTTCGTTTGGCGCGCCTTTAATTATGGCAATACCATCGATGACTACCGGCGTGCCACTCGCCGGTATTGAGTAACCTACCGGGATTCCTTTCTGTTCCTTGAACAGTCGAACATCAGGCATGTCCCAAAGCGTAATCAGTCCCTCTCGACGTCCGATCTTTTGCATCAGTAGAGTACCGTCCGCGGTGTACTCGTGAACATTTGCATCGAGCTTGCGCAGCCACTCATAACCCTGTTCGGGCGAGCGCGAGTCCTTATAGAAGCGCCAGATCATCGCGCCAAAAATCGTGCGCATCGTATCAGACGGAGTTGGGTCGCGAATAAGAACTTTGTCGCGCCATTTCGGATCCAGCACGTCGTCCCAGTCGTGCGGGGCATCATTCTGGCTAACTGCTTCACTGTTGTACGCAATCACCTGCGGCGTTTCATATGTACCAAACCAACGGCCTTTGTCATCGCGTGTCTCCGGTGCGACGTCGTTGGCCCACGAAGGGCGAAACTCACTCAGCAGATCCTGGTCAGCGGCAAGCTGAAAAGTCGTGTGCGAAGCGCCCCACCAGAGATCTCCCTGAGGTCGGTTGCGCTCGATGGTGACTCGTTCAAGTATCTGTCGCGATCCCATGTCGAGAAACTGAATGTCAGTCTCGGGATACTGTTGTTTGTAGCGACTGATGAAGTCGCGAAGCATGTCCTGCCCGTGCGGTGTGTAGATCAGAAGTCGCCGCCCGGAGGTTTTTTGACGGTTGCAGGAAAAAAGAGTCGCAGCTGCAAAAATCAGGAAGACTACAAGAAAGGCCTTTTGGCGCATCAAAGGTTCGCGTGTTTGACGGCAGCAGATTGTGTGGAACGAGAGGATGCTATCACGACGCGAACAAAACCGCCGACTTTAGCGTGGGTCGTTGCCAAGTTATAGAACGGGAGCGAAGCGACCGAGTTCAATCTCATTACCGCGCAATGTAAGTGATCGGTCGCTTCGCTCCTGTTCTAATAAAACGTTGGCAACGGTGAAGGAGATGTGGTTTATTGATTAACGAGATGACTGTAAAACGAAGAATAGTTCGAGCCGGTGGCTGGACGCTAGTCAAGCGAATTATCAAGCCGATTCCTGTAGTCGGGACCATTTTTGCGGTAGGTCTGGCCGGCTATGAAATCAAGAGGAAGGGTCTGCTGCCCGGCGCCGTTCACGTGGGTTTAGACGTCACACCAATCGTCGGCACCGCCAAGAACGTACTCGAGATTTTCACCGGCGATCTGATTCCCGATAAGGAAGATCGAAAGAAGCCAGTCCCTGCCTATCAGCCTCCAAAGGCAATCCCGACGGCTACGGATTGATCAGGTTAATACTCCAGCGGCAGTAGCGCGCGCGTGCGAAGTCAACGTCTCATTCTCCCCAACCTTTAGGTTGGGGATCAGCGGCGCCTCGATTAACTGCGCGAGCCGCGAAGACCGAAAACCATTTTAATGGTTTTTCTCCGACAGCCATTCCAAACCATAGCGCTTCACAAACATCTCGTATTCCTCTGCGTACGTCCGCTTCCGATGATGTTCTTCCTGGTTGGCAATGTATCCAGCGACTCGTCCAACATCAGAGTGCGAGACTGAGAACGCTCCGTAGCCCACCCCCCAGGCAAAGCGACCCTTAATAATTTGATTGTGGTTAATCCAGTATGAAGAGCCGCCCTTGAAAAGCTTAAATCCAGAGACGCGAGTAGGAATGAGTAGACATGTGAGGTTCTCCATTCGTGTGAGGATAATTTAAAAGCCATTGAAATGGTTTGCGGCACTATAACACGACGCGCAGCCTTTAACATGCCTCGACCCCAACCTAAAGGTTGGGGAGAATGAGAGGTTGAGTATTTACAACTTG
>DATIBJ010000067.1:0-9316 GCA_035457565.1 Pyrinomonadaceae bacterium
AGCGCTCCTTTTCGCTGATGCTTTATACCACTCTAACCAGCTTGCTTCTCTCTTTTTTCCTTTCACACTGCTACCCGATTTTTGACACAGTCTCTGAGTCGGTGGTATTCCCTTCCCAGGGTCTGCTGAGTAGGTTGAGTATTAATCATCCACCGACTGCGTCGGTGGGATTCTGGACTCTTGTGGAATTTGACACTCCACGCTGCTAAAGCGGGTGGTTCTGCGCTTTTTCCCGCTTCTGCACCACTTGGGATGGAAAATCTTGCCTTTCACCGTGTCTGTTCCCTAAACTACTTAAGCCCTTCCCGTTCGACTTCACCTCATAGCAGCGAGTCGTCAGTCCAAAAATAGAAAGCTAGACGAGTTCGCATCAGTTGAATCACCAGGTGCAAATATGCGTTTAAGACCGATCATTGGTTGGGTAGTCTTCATGTTCCTGATTGCGATCATTGCGCAAGCGGTCCCCTCAGTAGCGGGAAGCTTCTACTTCGTCAAAGGGAAGCGCCTTTATTCGAAAGGTGACTATCGAGGAGCGGCGGCGGCGTACGAACGCTCAGTCAGTTCAGACCCGAAGTTCGCACGAGGTTACGTTGAGTTGGGTTTAGCCTACCGTGGATTGGAAGATTACTCGCAGGCTGAGAAGGCATTCGCGAAAGCAGTGAGTATTGAAGAGGACTCGTGCGCCCAGTGTGGCCTTGGCATGGTCTACCATCTTCAGCACCGAAATTCGGAAGCGGAAGCCGCGTTGAAACGAGCTATAGATCTTAATCCAGGTGATGAATGCGCTTTCCATCAATTGGGTTGGTTGTACTACGACGAGCAGCGGTACAAGGAAGCGATTGGGCCTTTCTTTACCGAGACTACTCTCAGACCGCGAGCGGTTACCTATCACTTCCTGGGTAATGCATATAGGTATACGAACAAATTTGACGAAGCAGTCAAAGCCTATCGTGAAGGTCTGCGTTTGGATCCGGAGTATAAGAGAGTCTTTGTCGATCTGGGCCACGCCTATTACGGGCTGGGACGTTATCGCGAAGCAATGAATGCTTATCGACAAGCGATTGAAGCAGACTCAGGCAACGTCGATGCCCGAGTTGCTTTAGGTCTATCTGAAATAAGACACGGCGACGCGCACGAGGCGGCGGAACAGTATCGGATCATCCAAAAATTGGATCCACAACGAGCGGAAGCTTTGCGAGACGATTTCAGTCGACGGTAATGCCGAGTCGGTCTGCGCACTTGTATAGCGACAGACCAAGCACGCACGCGATGACGAGATTGAAATAGAACGTTGCTGTTCCGTTGATAAAGTTTGCCGGTAGGTTTCCCACAAACGGCAGGTTGAACGGCGACGTGATAACGCCGATGATCACAGTCACCACGAACGCAACGATCTGAACCGCGACAACCATTGCGAATGCCTTGAAGTAGGTCGATCGCATTCGCCTGATTGTGTCGAGTCCCACCAGCGGATTGATCACCGCGCCAAAACTCTGAGTGTAGCCGGCAACTGTCAAAGCCATTGGGTAATAGAAGAACGCCCAGCCGAGCGTGAGCAGAACAAGTAGGATCAGGAGAATGCCCGCGCCGAGGTAAGGTAGGAGCATGCTTACCGCCGCACCCGGCTCGTTTTCCTTTTGAGAACGTTCTGCCTCTTGTGCGATCTGTGATCCCGGACGAAGCTTATTGAGTTTCTTGTTAGCTTCTTCCAACTTCTTTGGATCTGCGTTCGGATCCGTAAGCACATCCAGACCTTCGGCAGTGGGTGCAGAAGTCTCCGTAGCGGCTGCGATCTCCTGTCCAGGCATCATGCCTGGTACCCCGGGACCTTTCAACACACCGAACAGCAGCGCAATAACCAGCGCGATGAGTGGGCCCCACGTAACGATCGTTATGCCAAGTCCGAGAAACACTGGCACGACTAGATCGTCCCAAAGGGAAAAGGCACTGAAGTCAGGCATGAAGCTTCGGTGTAGACGGCCCCATGCCACCTGGCTAATCACGTGTGAAATACATCCGAACATGATCATCCAGGCGATGAAGGTTCCTTTGAGGCCTGCCAGCAACAACAGACTGTAAAGCATCGCACCGCAAACCAGCGCGAGTTTGTGTTGAAATGGATATCTGATCGCCCTGAAGAAATCTGCGATACCGAAACCGGAGGCCTGAAACTCAGATTGCGCGGCCTTTGTTGTTACTTCCGTGTAGAGCTTGCACAGGTCGCCACACGAAGGGCACAACGGAATCTTGCCACTTACGAAACGCGGACACGCTTCGCACCACGTGGCATTGCACATGCGGCAGATGAAGTGCGCGGCGGTTTCAGGATGCTTCTGACAGGTGTTTGCGGATGGGGCGTTTCCATGGTTGGTTGGCGGCGGCGTGTAGCCCGTCGACTCGTAGGACGGTGCAGGTTGGAGTGTCGGAGGTGTCTGCGGTGTGTCTTCGAAGGGCGGGGGAGTTTGCCATCCGCCGACCGCTTCAGGGTACACCGGCTGCCGGGGTGGCTGAGGCGAGAAGTCGCCGGCGAAGGCGGCCCGCAGCATAGGCGCACGGCCGGCATCGATCCAGTTGAGAGTTCCTTTGCTGACCTTGTCCGAGGGCAGGACGCAGCCTTCCGCGATCCATTGTTTGAGTGTCTCAAGGTCGGTTTCGAAGATGCCTTCAACCGTGCTGACACGCCATACTTCGGGTTGTGCGCTCATATCGGTGTCCTACGTGGGAGTTAGCTGGCCGGGGTTTTTGGTGATTCCAGTAAGATTCGCTGATGGGCCAGCGGGGTGATCAAAGAGGCCGTGAGTTTGGGCCAGCGTCGCCGGCAGGTTTGAGGCCGGGAAAACGCTGGAAAAATACTAGCGTGCGGCTTTCCGGGCCGTCAATAGTTTTACTGGCCCGGAAAGCGGAAGAGGGGAAAAGGGGAAGAGCAGAAAAGGGGAAGGGGGGAAGAGGGGAAACGGGGCGAAAAGGAGAATGTGAATTCCCCGTTTTCCCCTTTCCCTCTTCCCCTCTTTCCCTTTTCCCCTGTCCTTCTATCTTGACTTCTCGCCTCCAGCAGTTGAGACTTAGCACGCCGTCCTTGCGGAAAAATCTGACAATCGAGAGGTGAGTTATGAAACGCTTGGCGAAAGTGTTTACCACGGTCGTTACTGTGCGGCGCGCCGCCAGCTTGGTATGCGTAGTGTCGCTGCTTGTTTCAGTTGCGAGTCTGCGTCTGACAAGTGTTTCCGCAGCCCTGCCTGATGGAGCAGCTGATACGTCATTGGTTCAGCGAGATGCGACTGCCAAACGTCCGATTACTCATCAAGACTACGACTCATGGCGTTCGATACAAGCGCCGCAAATCTCACGTGACGGGAAGTTCGTCGCTTATGCGTTTCTTCCGCAGGACGGCGATGGTGACGTAATTGTTCGCAACATTGCCAGTGGCGTTGATTGGAAAGCGCCGCGCGGATACCGACCACCTGTTCCGCCTCCGGATGATCCCGGTGCAAACATCGGAGAGTTCGTGGCCGCTCAAGCGCGCTTAGTTCGACCTGTGTTCACTGCCGATAGCAAGTTTTTGGTCTTTTCCATTGAGCCTGCAAAGGCCGAGGTCAACAAGGCCAAAAAGGAGAAGAAGAAACCGGAAGAGATGCCTAAGAACGCAATGGGCATCATGAATCTGTCTAACGGTACGGTGACTCGAATCGAGAAGGTCAAAAACTTCCAAGTACCCGAGGATGGCTCCGGCTTTATCGCGTATCTGATGGAGGCGAAACCAGAAGAGAAGCCGGCTCCACGCGAAGCATCCAGCGCGCCCGGCACCGCTCAACCGCCAACATCTGGCGCCAACAGCGGGAGCCCTGCAACAGGCGCTCAGGGTGGTGAGGGAAACAGACCAGCCGGAGGACGGCCGCCAAAGAAGAAAGAGTATGGAGCCGATCTGATCCTGCGAAACATGTCTGCCGGCACGCAGGTGACTTTTAGCGACGTCCTTGATTATTCGCTTACGAAAGATGCTAACACGCTGGTGTTCGCGGTCTCGTCAAAGAACGAAGATACAAATGGCGTCTATGCCGTTAATACTCGCGCTGATGGAAGTCGCGTTGAGTTGCTGCGTGGTAAAGGTAAGTATCAGAAGTTGACGTGGGACGAAGACAATAATCAGCTCGCTTTCATTGCGGATAAGGACGACGCGGCAGCAAAGCAGCCAAAGTTTAGGGTCTACTACTGGTCGCGTACTCCGACTCCGCAGGCCGCGGCGATCGAGGTTGCATCAAGTGTCTCTCCGGGTTTACGTAAAGAGTTTGTGATCAGCGAGCGCGCGAACCTTGGCTTTTCTGTCGACGGCAGTCGCTTGTTCTTCGGCACTGCTCCACCACCGGAACCGGAAAAGAATCCTGACGAAGAGATTCCCGCCGATGAAAAGGTGCTGGTCGATCTTTGGCACTGGAAGGACGACTACGTCCAGCCGATTCAAAAAGTGCGCGCTGAGCAGGAAAGGAACCGATCGTATCGCGCTGTTTACGACATCGAGAGCAAAAAGGTCGTACAGCTCGCGGATGAGTCGATGGACAGCGTCTCGCCTTCAAATGACGGTCGCCTCGCTATCGGCAGCGATAATCGCCGATATCGGGTTATGGCCGACTATGATCCGGGGTTCAACGATTTCTACCTGGTGAATACTCGCGATGGAAGCCGAAAATTAATAGCCGAAAAACAGCGCTCAAATTATTCAATCTCGCCTAATGGAAAGTACGCATTGTTCTTCGACGGCAAAGACTGGAACTCCTACTCAATCAATGCCGGCCGCGTTGTTAATCTAACGCGCGCTCTTCCGGTCGCGTTCTTCAACGAAGAAAACGATACGCCGTCAATTCCAGGTTCCTATGGAGTTGCGGGCTGGACCAAAGATGATCGCGATGTGTTGATTTACGATCGGTTTGACGTTTGGCAAGTCGCGCCGGACGGCTCTGTGGCTAAGAACTTGACGGACGGTGTTGGTCGAAAGGAAAAGATCGCATTTCGGTACGTCCGCCTGGATCCGAAAGAGCGCTCGATTGATCCAGCAAAGCCTTTACTGTTACACGCGGATGATGAAGATACACGCGACTCGGGTTTCTATCGCGACAGGATTGGCGGTGGTCTACCTGAAAAACTCTTGATGGGAGCGAAAGACTATAACAATCCAACCAAAGCCCGCGACGCGGATGTTCTGATGTTGTCGGCGTCGCGCTATGACGAGTTTCCGGATCTGTGGGTTGGCAACACCAACTTTAAGGATCTCAAAAAGGTCAGCGACGGCGACGCCCAGCGGATCAAGTTCAAGTGGGGCACCGCCGAACTTGTTGCTTTCAAGAGCACAGATGGCGTGGCGCTAAAAGGCATACTACTGAAGCCTGACAATTTCGATCCGAAACGAAAGTATCCGATGCTCGTGTACATCTACGAGCGCTTGACGCAGGGTTTGCATTCGTTCCGCAATCCTGGTCCAGGAACTTCGATCAATCCTACTTTCTATGTCAGCAACGACTATCTCGTATTCATGCCTGACATCTCTTACACGGTCGGCTATCCGGGTCCAAGCGCATTGAAGTGCGTGTTACCGGCGGTTCAGGCCGTCGTGGATAAAGGGTTCGTTGATGAGAAGGCGATTGGCATTCAGGGTCACAGTTGGGGCGGTTATCAAATCGCGTACATGGTGACGCAGACCAATCGTTTTCGTGCCGCAGCGCCTGGAGCGCTGGTGTCTAATATGACGAGCGCGTACAGCGGCATTCGCTGGGGAACAGGTTTGCCGCGACAGTTTCAGTACGAGCGGACACAATCGCGCATCGGTGGAAGTCTCTGGGATTACCCGTTGCGTTTTCTCGACAACTCACCGGTGTTTCGCGCTGACCGAGTGCAAACGCCGCTACTGATGATTCACAACGACGAAGACGATGCTGTGCCTTGGTACCAGGGCATCGAGTTTTATTTAGCGTTGCGTCGTTTGGGTAAAGAAGCTTATCTGTTCAGTTACAACGGTGAGAAGCACGGCCTGCGAAAGCGAATAAATCAGAAGGACTACACGCGACGGTTACAGGAGTTCTTCGATCATTTCCTGAAAGGCGCTCCCGCACCTGAGTGGATGGAAAAAGGAATTCCGTATCTGCAGCGCGAAAAAGAAAAGGAGAAGTATCGAGCAACTGATACGCCGTAAGTCAGCAGGCAGGAGCAGCGAGCAGGAGTCGAATCATTGGTCATATATGATTTGGCATCTATCATTTTTTCATTTTGTGCCCGGATCCAAATCTGGTTTCCTAAATGACAAATGAGAAATGTGAAATCAGATATGACGAATCACTCCTGCTCCTGCCTGCTGCGCCTGCCCCTGTTGTGTCATCTGTGGATCTGCTTGTTCGTTCTCTTCCCATTAACAACCTCTTCCCAACAGAAACTCACGCGTTACGTTGACCCCTTCGTTGGCACGGGTGGGCACGGTCACACGTTTCCTGGCGCGACCATGCCTTTTGGTATGGTCCAACTAAGTCCGGATACGCGTCTCACAGGCTGGGATGGTTGCTCCGGTTATCACTATTCCGACAGCATCATCTACGGATTCAGTCATACTCATCTCAGTGGCACTGGCATTTCCGATTACGGTGACATCCTCTTGATGCCGACTGTTGGCCAAGTGTATCTCAACGCGCTCAATGGAACTGACACCAGCAAAGGCTACGCGTCTCGCTTCGAACATCGAAACGAAACCGCACAACCCGGCTACTACTCAGTAAGGCTCGACGACGAAAATATACTCGTCGAACTCACAACTACCCGACGCGCTGGCATGCATCGTTACACTTATCCAGCAACTAATGCTGCCAACATCATCCTCGACCTTACGCATCGAGACAAAGTTACTGATTCAGGACTACAAATCACCGGACCTACTAGGCTGGTTGGGTGGCGCAGATCGCAGGCTTGGGCGAAAGATCAAATTGTGTTCTTCGCCGCTGAATTCTCACAATCTTTTACGCAGTTTGGGATTTCCGTTGACGACAAGCAGTCGCCAGGCTTGCGAGAGGCTCGCGGTAACAACATCAAAGGGTTTTTCAAGTTTGACGCTTCTTCCGGCAGACCGATTCTTCTGAAGGTTGGAATCTCTGCAACTGGCATTGACGGCGCCCTTAAGAACCTCGCGGAAGAAATCAAAGGCTGGGACTTCGATGGTGTGCGGCAAGCAGCCGCTGGGGCTTGGGAATCAGAACTTCGGAAAATAGAAGTATCAGGAGGAACTGAAACTCAACTCAAGAACTTCTACACGGCGCTTTATCACACGATGACGGCGCCGAATCTATTCATGGATGTTGATGGACAGTATCGCGGGCGCGACTTCAAAAACCATCAGGCCCATGGATTCGAGAACTACACAGTCTTTTCGCTTTGGGACACCTTTCGCGCGGCACATCCTCTTTATACCATCATCGATCAAAAGCGAACGCTCGACTTCATCAAGACATTCCTGACTCAATATGAACAAGGCGGACGCCTGCCCGTTTGGGAGCTCGCGGCAAATGAAACTGACACGATGATCGGTTATCACGCTGTGTCAGTCATTGCTGATGCTGCGGCGAAAGACATCCGCGGTTTTGATCTGCAAAAGGCGCTCGACGCAATGAAGCACAGCGCAAATCAAAATCATTTCGGACTGCAAGCATATAAGGACCACGGCTACCTGGAGATGGAGGAGGAACGAGAATCAGTTTCAAAGACGCTTGAGTATGCCTACGACGATTGGTGTATCGCCGAAGTGGCGCGCATGTTGGGCCAAACTGCGGATTATCGTCATTACCTTCGGCGCGCCCAGTCGTACAAAAACGTCTTCGACCGAACCACCGGATTCATGCGGCCGAGATCAAACGGCGGATGGCTAAAACCATTCGAACCGCGAGAGGTGAACTTCAGTTTCACTGAGGCAAACTCGTGGCAATACACTTTCTTTGTTCCACACGACGTTAGTGGTCTCATGGAGCTGATGGGAGGAAGGCGCAAGTTTGCGGAAAAACTTGACGCACTCTTTTCAGCAGCGAGTCAAACCACTGGGCGAGAACAGGCTGATATCACTGGTCTAATTGGGCAGTACGCTCACGGAAACGAACCAAGTCATCACATGGCCTACCTTTATAACTACGCGGCCGTTCCATGGAAGACTCAATATCGAGTGCGAGAGATTCTTGATAAGTTGTACGCGCCCACACCTGATGGTTTGACCGGCAACGAAGACTGCGGTCAGATGTCAGCGTGGTACGTACTAAGCGCCGCGGGGTTCTATTCCGTCACGCCCGGCTCTCCGATTTATGCTATCGGCACACCTCTCTTCCCGAAGGTTACGTTCAATCTTGAGAATGGAGAGAAGTTCGTCGTCCGAGCAAATGGTGTGTCATCGGAGAATATCTACATTCAAGCGGCACGATTAAACGGACGGCCGTATAGCAAAACATTTCTCTCCCATCAGACGATCATGAATGGAGGCGAACTGATCTTTCAGATGGGCCCGCGACCAAACAGGGTTTGGGGCACACGAGCGAACGATATTCCCGTCTCGGCGATTGTGGAAAGTCCGTTTGTTGCGGCACCTGTGATTTCCGGCGCAGGCAAAACTTTTAGAGATCTGATGAAGGTGGAAATCGAACTGGACAGTGGTTCAAAAAGGGCCGCGAATATCTATTACAGCATCGATGGGTCACAGCCTACTGCTCAATCGAGGAAGTATGTTGCTCCGTTCTCGATCGAACAAACCAGTACCATTAAGGCGATAACTGTCGACTCATCCGGCAACTCGAGTCCGGTCACCACTGCCGTTTATCATCGGGTCCCACACAATTGGACGCTCAAGATTCAATCCAGTTACAGCAGTCAATACAGCGGCGGCGGCGACTCCGCGTTGATTGATGGAATCAGGGGAACAACGAATTGGAGTGGTGGGGCGTGGCAAGGCTATCAAGGTATTGATCTCGTCGCGTTGATCGACCTGGGTGAACAGAAGACCATCAGCAATCTTGGCGCCGGGTTCTTGCAGGATGTTGGTTCGTGGATCTGGATGCCGCGTCGTGTGGAGTTTGAGATTTCACCTGACGGCCAGAAATTTCATCCGGTGTTGACGATCGAGAATCACACTCCCGATGGAAACGGGTCGCCTGTTGGTGTTGTTGTAAAAGACTTCAAAGGGGACATCAGGCCGCAGCCGGGAAGATACGTGCGCATTCGAGCAGTGACGTTTGGGAAGATTCCGGCGTGGCACCCCGGCCACGGCGGAGATGCGTGGATATTTGCGGATGAAATTTGGGTGAACTAA
>DATIBJ010000068.1:0-22441 GCA_035457565.1 Pyrinomonadaceae bacterium
TGGCGCGTTCCGATGTCGCTTGTTGTGGGATTGAAGATTTGAGTTTTTGCTTCTGCCCGATCAGGTGTTGCGGTTGCTTGCCTTAACGCGATTTTGTCTGTTGGCAAACCGGCGCGGCGCAAAATGTCCTGGTAACGCGAATCAGCGGGAAAGTCTTTTCCAAAATAAAGTCCTGCTCCCGCTTCAGCGTAACGTTTGAGAAAAACCAGATCGGCGTCGTGCTCCTCGATGGCTTTTTCCATCCACGCAAAAGCGTTATCGTTATCCCCAAGTCCGGCGTAAACACGCGCGATGTTGAAGGGGCTGGCGTATTGCCTCTCTCTCATTTCCAACAGTTGATCGAGAATTTTCAGAGCCTCATCGCGTCTTCCGGCAAGAGCGTAAGCGCAGCCCAGCTTAGCTAACGCCATCTGGTTGTCGCCTAAACTCATAGATTTTTGAAACGCTTCGACAGCCTCTTCATACTTTCCATTCGCCATCAACAAACTGCCGCCAACCCAGTAGCCTTGAGGGGCATTTGAGTCCAACTCAATCATTTGTCGAACCAACCCGAGCGCATCATCCAAGCGGTCAACAAACAAATATATGAAGCCGCCTACTATCTTCACGGCAATGGAAAGAGGGTCTAACGCAAGTGCCTTTTTGCCTTCCGTAACGGCTTGGTCAAATCGTTCTCTGGAAGCCAGAAACAATCCGTAATACTTGTGCGCGTCTGTGCTGTTCGGGTTCAGTTCGACGGCTCGCTCGAATTCGTGTTCGGCTTTCGCCCAATCCCGCTCGTAGTAGAAATAGATGTGAGCCATCGCCAGATGAGCGTCGCCTAAACCTTCATCTATTTCCAGAGCGCGTTGCGCCGCAACTTTCCACTTCGGGAGTATCTCTTGAGGAGAAAACAGACCGATGTGAGAAGCAAAGTGATAATAATCTGCTATTTTGGCGTATGCTGGTGCAAAATCTGGATCTTTTTCCAAAGCCTTCTCGAAATACTCGATGCTTTTCAGAAGGCCCTCATCCGTCCACTTATTAGAAAGATAAAGTCCTTTCAGATAAAGTTCGTAAGCTTCAGTATTGTCGGTGTAACGCTTGAGAATCGCCGCTTTTTCTTCGCCGAACAGTTTCACCTTCAGCGCATCAACGACGGCGAGCGTGATTTCGTCCTGCACATCGAAGATGTCTTTCATTTCGCGGTCGTATCTTTCCGACCATAGATGATATCCTTCCGCCGCGTTGACCAGCTGCACCGAGATTCGCAGCCGATTGCCCGAACGTCTTACGCTGCCTTCTAAAACAGTTTTGACGTTCAGAGTTTTTCCAATCTCGCTGATCTCAACGTTTTTGTTTTTGAATGAAAACGCCGACGTGCGAGCAGCAACCTTCAAATCTTCGATCTTCGCCAGCGCATTTAGGAGTTCTTCCGCCAGGCCGTCGCAGAAATATTCGTTTTCTGCTTCGTTGCTCATATTTGCAAAAGGCAAAATGGCAATTGAGTTTGGCGCTTCGGTTTCGGCAATTCTGGCGGCCTTGATAGTCCGGTTTTCAGCCTCCGCCCGTTTATTTGCCGAACTTCGTTCAAGCTTTGTTTGAAAAGCTAATTCGTCTTTGAGTTCTATAAGGTCGTCGAGCAAACTCTTCGCCACGCTGTATCGATCGTTGGCTTTTTTCGCCAGACATTTTTTGATAATTCTCTCTATTTCTGGAGGATGGCTATTAATAAACTGCGACAAGGGCGGCGGCTCCTTTTCCAGAATAGCGACAATCGTGTGATTGACGGTTTCGCCTGTAAAAGGTTGCTCTCCCGTGATCATTTCATAAAGCAATATGCCAAAGCTGAAAATATCGGTTCTCGCATCAACCGGTTTACCCCTGGCTTGTTCGGGCGACATATATCTAACCGTCCCCAAAATCACGCCCTTGGCGGTTTGGCTTTGTTGGAAATTTGATTCTTCCAAACCGAAAACAGATCGATTCTTCTGTTCCACGAGCTTTGCCAATCCAAAATCCAAAACTTTCACAACCCCGTCCGGACGAACCATTATGTTGTCGGGCTTGATGTCGCGGTGAATAATGTTTGAAGTGTGCGCTGTGCAGAGTGCGTCTACTACTTGAATCGAAATGTCCAAAACTTCCGGCAGTTTCAGAGTCTTTTCTTTTAAGATCTCGCGCAAAGTCCTGCCGTTGATAAACTCGCTGACGATGTAATTCGTGTTTTCGTACTCGCCGATTTCGTGAATTACCAAAATATTCGGATGGTTTAAGCTGCAAGCGGCTTTTGCTTCACGAATGAAACGGTTGAGATTAATTTCGTGCTGGCTGAATTCTTGTTTGAGGATTTTGATGGCAACTTGTCTGTCAAGTCTTTTGTCTTTGGCAAGATAAACCTCGCCCATCCCGCCTGCGCCGATTTCTTTGATTATTTCGTAATGCCCGAAACGCTTTCCCCGTTTCAGTTTCTTTTCGCCTTCAATTACATCTGCGACTTTGGCAACGGCGGGCGTTTCCAAAAAACTCTCGGCCCCGTCGTGCGACGACAAAAGCGATTCGACTTCCGCGAGCAGAGTTTGATCATCACTGCAAACTTCGTCGACAAATCTGCGGCGTTCTTCGGACTGCTGACGCAGAGCCGCGTCAAAGATTTCTCTTACCTTTTGCCATCTTTCATCAGGCATAGCTATGGTTGCCCGACTGACTGATTTGCTAATTGTTTGAAAGTCACTGCTCTTTCGCTTCTTCCTACCGACCACATGATCATGACTCGTAGCTTGTCCGTTGATAATCAGTGGCTCATTCCTTCTTGACCGGGCCAAGCGTTTCATCCATCGATGACGGAGGCCGGTTGGCCTCGTCCATGTCCTCCCGCCCGGCCTTGAGTAGTTCGCCGAGCCGCATCCCTCCCGATCAATCTCCACAGATTAACGACGTGCTCGCCGTAAGCCGCCAAGGCCGCCGGTCATCTGAAGTTTTCCACGAGCATGATCTCCAAGTCGTTCTGATCCAGTTGCGAGTAGAGCACCCATTGCCCGTCGGGCGAGACGGCTAGCTTGGAGCCGAGCGGCGCGTAGATTTTCGCGGGGTCGAGCGTGACGAGGGTAGTCACCTGGCGGCTGGCGAAGTTGAAGAATTTGACGGCCGGCGCGGCCGCGAGCGTGGGGTCGAAAAAGCAGACGCCTTCCGGGGTGATGAACATCATGCCCGTCGTCCCCTGGTCGAAGACGCGCTCCTCATTGCCGCCCGCGACGGGAATCCTCCAGGCGCCGGTCCAGTCGCTTGTGTTCGAGCCGGTTGTGGGCAGCGCGCTGCGCCGACTGTAATAGAGGAACTCGTCCGTCGCCGCGAGCGTCCCGAAAGCGCCGCCCTTCGTCATCTGCACCGCCTCACCGCCCCCGGCGGGCATCTTCCAGATCTGCCAGTCGCCGCCTCGATCCGAGCCGAAGTAGATCCACCGCCCGTCCGTAGACCACATGGGCATGATGTCGGCGGACGGCTCCGTCGTGAGGCGGCGCGGTGCGCCGCCGTCCGCGCCGACGACGTAGATGTCGCTGTGGTCGGTCGGTCGCGCGTCGAAGGCGATATGCTGGCCGTCGGGCGACCAGCGCGGCGAGTTGCTCTGCCCTTGGTCGAAGCGGGTTAACTGGGCGGGGTTCCCGCCTTCGGCGTCGCAGGTCCAGATTTCGATGTTGCCTGAGCGGTCCGAGACGAAGGCGATGCGCTTACCGTCCGGCGAGTAGCGGGGAGATCCCTCGTGCCGCGTCGAGGCGATGAGCTGTGTCGGCGGGGAGTCTCTGTTCGCCGCGTTCGGACCCGGCGCACGCCAGATGTTGTCATCCAGTTTATGATAGACGTAAGCCAGGGAATCTCCCCGGCGGGAGATGGCCGGGTCCCAAGAGTTCTCCCCGATCCCTGGCAACTGCTCCGGCGTGCCCCCGGTGATCGGGATCCTGAACAGGCCGGAACCGCGCCGCGACGAGAAGACGATCTCGCGCCCGTCCGCCGTCCAGTCGAAGCCGCCCGTACCGGTCTCGCGCCCGTTCCTCGTAACGGGGCGGGGTTCTCCGCCGGCCGCGGGCACTATGTAGATGTCGTACACGGCGTTACTGCGGGATCTGGTGAACGCCACCCACTGCCCGTCCGGGGAGAAGCGAGGCGTGAAATCACCCCCCGACTGCGGGGGAGATGTTGTCAGCCTGCGCCTTTCGCCCGTCTCTAAAGAGATGAGGAAGATCGACGCCGGACCGTTCGGCAGATCGGAGTCCGTGAACGCCAGTTCTTTACCGTCCATAGACCATGCTGTAGACAAATGCCCCCCGGCGGTGCTCGTCAGGCTCGCGAGCTTGCGCTCCGCTCCGCCGAGGGACGGGACCGTCATCAGGCTGTTGCCCTCCGGGGTGTAACGAGTGAAGGCGATCTGCCGCCCGTCGGGCGACCATGAGGGGCTCCAATCGCGCCCCGGATTCGTCGTGAGGCGCAGCGGCGTCCCTTCGCCGATGAGCTTGACGTAGATGTCGAAGTTGTCGTTGCCGACGCCCGTCCAGCAGAAGGCGATCTGGCGCCCGTCGGGGGAGAAGGCGGGATTGCCTTTGGGGCCGGCGAAACTCGTGAGCGGGATGATCTTCCATGCGGCTGCCGGAGGTTTGGAGTCACCCGCGCCGCGCAGCTTGTATAAGCCGAAGCCGACTACTATCAGGGCGACTGAGATCACAACAAATGCAGCAAGCGGTTTATGACGTTTGATGCTACTGATAATGGAGTCAGCGCTCGTGTGGCGCGTTCCGATGTCGCTTGTTGTGGGATTGAAGATGTGAGTTTTTGCTTCTGCCCGATCGGGTGCTGCCGTTCGCTCCAACTTATTCTGAAATTCTAAGTCTTGCCTGACATCTTTCAAATCAATCAGCAAATCTTTCGCTGTCTGGTAACGCTCCTCACGGTCCTTTCTAAGTGCTTTGTTGATTATCCGTTCAAGCTCCTGCGGAACCTCAGGCCTTAGTCGGCTCAACGGCACCGACTCTTTATTGAGGATTGAACCCATGGTCTCTATCGCATTCGCGCCTGCAAAGGGTGGTTTCCCTGCTACCATTTCATAAATCAACACGCCCAGACTGAAAATGTCGGTGCGCTCGTCAACCCGCTCCCCTTTCGCTTGTTCAGGCGACATATAATTGACGGTGCCCACAACCACGCCTTTTGCCGTCAGATTCTGCCGCACGGTTGGTTCTTCCGAGCTGAGACTGGATTTATTTTTTTGCTGGACCAGTTTCGCCAGGCCAAAATCCAAAACTTTCACATAACCGTCGGGTCGGACCATTATGTTTTCCGGTTTGATATCGCGGTGCACCAGATGCGCTTTGTGTGCGGCTGCCAATGCACTCGTTATTTGGATGGAGATGTCCAGAATCTCCGACAATCTCAGTCTTGATGCGCTGATGATTTCACGCAGGGTTTTGCCTTCGATGTGTTCGCTGACGATAAAACGCGCGTCCTCCGCTTCACCGAATTCGTAAATCGTCAAAATGTTCGGGTGGTTTAAAGCCGACGCCGCTTTCGCCTCGGAGACAAATCTCTGGAGATTCGATTCGTCCTGGCTGAATTCTTCGTTAAGAATTTTGATCGCCACATTGCGGTCGAGTTTTTTGTCTCTGGCAAGATAGACCTCGCCCATTCCGCCTTCGCCGATTTGTTCCACTACCTCGTAATGCCCAAAACATTTTCCCGTTTCGAGTTTCTTTGTTTTGGCTGCAATGACATCTGCAACTTTGGCGACGGCGGGCGTTTCCATAAAACTTCTGGCACCGTCGTGCGATGACAAAAGCGATTCCACTTCCGCTAGCAGACCCTTATCTTCACCACAGGATTCGTTAACAAAGTTCTGACGTTCTTCGGGCTTACGAGACAAAGCCCCATCAAAAACTTCCCTGACTCTTCGCCATTTCTCATCAGCCATAAGTTAGCTCAAAGTGCAGCATCGCAACGTCTCAACAAAGTTGAAAACTGTACCGAAAGTCTGACCTCCGGAACGACTTCAAACTTGTCATCGCTTCAATTCGCGGTGCAGCCACGCCTTCGCCATGCGCCAGTCGCGTTTGACGGTTGATTCGGAGACGCCCAAAACGTTCGCCGTTTCCACCACATCCAAGCCGCTAAAAAATCTGAGTTCGACGACCTTTGCCAGTTGCTCTTCCTTTCCAGCAAGCCGGTTTAACGCTTCGTCAAGCGCGACCAAATCGAAATCCGTTTCGCCTGCGCGAATCGTCAAAGCATTTTCAAGAGGCAAATCACTTTGGACGCCGCCCCGCCGGAGGCGATGTTTGGTTTTGGCGTAATCAATCAAAATCCGCCGCATCATTGTCGCGGCGATGGCGAAAAAGTGAGAACGGCTTTCCCAGGCGACCGATTTTTGTTCAACCAATCTGAGATACGCTTCGTGAACCAGAGCGGTGGTTTGGAGAGTGTGTCCGACGCGCTCTCTTTGCAAATAGCGATGTGCCTGGCGATGCAGTTCCGTATAGACGAGTTTGAGCAAAGCATCAGCCGCCTCGTCGCGAGCATGAATACTCCCGTCGCGTAACCCTTTCGTTATCTCGCCTGCTGGACGGTCCTTATTTGTCATTCCCACGCCCCTCGCCTGTATTTCGCCTCGTTTTTGATCACGGAAATCCCCTTTTACCGGCAAGGTCGTGATTATAAATAAATTGTGACCTCCGTTCTCAAAAACCGTCGCGCTAATATACATAGAGAAAACTTTCAAAGACACTTAAGGAGAAAAAATGAAAAGCCAAAATCGCTTAAACGCTCTAAGTCTGCCCGTTGTCCGCTCGCGAGCGGTCGGTGTTGTTAAGAAGATTATAGGTGTCGTCAGCCGTCGGGAATTGGCATTGGCGGCAATCGTCGCCGCAGTCTCTTCTGTAGCCGTCGCGGCTGCCTTAACGCCGGGCTCCATGGTGAGTGGGGTGATTTTCGCGAGGGCAAGTTTTGCGGATCAGACCGACATCAAATTTAAGATTAAGGGACAGGGCCAGGAGGTAATTAATGTAAATAACGCCGGGGATGTAGTGATGCAGAAAATCGTCATTGCACCAGGCGGACACACTGGCTGGCATAGCCATCCCGGACCGGTCGTTGTTCTCATAGGCTCTGGTGAAATGTCATTCTATGACAGCGAGGATCCGACCTGCACGGTTCGCACCTATTCAGCTGGTCAAGCCTTTGTCGATAGCGGGCAAGGTCACATCCACATAGCCCGCAATGAAGGAAGTGTGTCTTTGGAGCTTTACGTAACCTACTTCGACGTGACCCCGGGTGTTCCGGCCCCTGATGCATTTCGAATTGATGCTCCCAATCCTGGAAATTGCAGTTTTTAGTTGCTCTCACACGTGTGTCAGACCTGAGGCTCTTCGTTTGTTGCTCCACGCACGTAAAAATCTCGCGGATTTTTCACTGTCCGCAACATCGGCTTTCCTTCGATTGCTCGAGCCTTACGGTTTCTCTGCTTCAAGTTTGCCGCGTCATAGAAAACGGCCACCGGAAGAGGTGGCCGTCAATTAATGATGGTATTAGATTGTTGGTCGGGACGACTGGATTCGAACCAGCGACCTCACGCACCCCAAGCGTGCGCGCTACCAGGCTGCGCCACGTCCCGTACCCGTCTTAGTATCCGCGCAAAACTTCAATTGTCAAACTTCGGCAGAGAACTTGTACTCTGTACTTTGAACTTGGTGCTTTGAACTTAGTGCTTTGTGCTTGGGGCTTTCCACGTCGGGCAGCAACTACAAAGTTCTAAGTACAAAGTACAAATCGCTAACTCCCCTTCTTCTGCGTTTCGAGCAGCGAAAGCAATTCACGCAATTCCGCCGCTAGTCGCTTCAACCCTTCGCGTTCTTCAGCGGTACTCGTAGACGCAGTTCGGACAAATCTTTTTGGTGACTCATTCGCTAGCGGTTGTCCGCCATCACTCGGATCGTCACCAACAACCTTCAGCTTGCCGCCGCGAAGTTCGTGCGTCAGACGTTTCTTCGCACCCGCGATCGTGTACTGGTCTTCGTAAAGAAGTTCCTTGATGCGAAGCGCTATCTCGACATCGCGCTTGCGATAGACACGCTGGCCAGCTCGGTTCTTCTGCGGCGCCAGCATCGGAAACTCCGATTCCCAGTAACGCAGCACATGCGCTTGCACACCCGCAAGGTCACACACCTCACCGATCTTAAAGAACAGCTTCTCAGGTATGGCTACGGCAGGACGGGTCATACTTTAAAGCCTCGTCAAAACCTTGTTCGTGACTGGATCGGGATATGGAGACAAAAGGGCGAGTGAATTACCACTGGCCTGACGACGCGGCCATGTTACCCGTGTGAACTTTCGCGTGTCAACACAAACACTTAGGGCTGCTGACTTAAAACTTATTCTTAAAGGTATCGCTTGATGTAATGCTATTGCCGATTGCCGATTGGAACCATTGCCGATTGCCGATTGAAAAGCGGCCCGTCTAGACGAGTGGAATCTCGTGGATGCCTGAAGCCCCTCTACCAATCGGCAATCGGCAATCGGCAATTGACCCTTGGTGGACGCAAAATAATCGTGAAGTTATAATCCGTTTTCTCTCGCGACAGAACTGGAGGACACCGCGTACCCGTGACAACTTCGCCAACCGTTTTTCGCCTCGCCTCACGACTCGAGGCGGTTGGATTTTCTGACATCGTAAGTATCAGAAACAAGGTGATGGAGTTGCGCGCTCAAGGTGCGCCCGTCTATCAGTTTGAAGGTGGCGAGCCTTTCATGGCGACGCCCGACCCGATCAAAGAAGCACTGAAGCGCGCCGTTGATGAAAACAAGACTCGCTATGCACCATCGTCCGGAATTCCAGAGCTGCGACAAGCTTTAGCCGCTAAGGTTCGCGAGAAGAATAAGATTCCCGCAGGCGAAACTGACGTCATCGTGCTCAACGGGGGAATGCAGGGATTGTTTGGCGCATTCCAGTCGACGATCGATCCTGGCGAGGAGGTTCTGCTGTTCTCTCCTTACTGGACGCCGATAAAGGATCTAATCGCTCATTGCCAGGCGAAGATTGTTTTGGTACCGACAGATGAAGCCCGCGCCCAAGGTTTCAAATCAACACTGGCTCGCTACACAACAAGTCGAACCCGCGCGCTTTACTACAACACGCCTCAAAATCCTACCGGCATCGTTTTCACGCGCGAAGAAGCGATACAGGTTGCCGAGTTCGCGAAAGAACACGATCTTGTAGTCATTGCTGACGAAGCATATGAGGATCTGGTCTACGACGGCGAGCACTTCTCGATCGCTTCAATCGATGGAATGTTGGAGCGAACGATCACCTCGTTCACGTTCTCTAAGTCGTATGCGATGACAGGTTGGCGTCTGGGATACACCGTCGCAACCGAGCCGTGGATGACTGGTTTACGTAAGACAACTCTCTACTCATCGAACGGAGTTTCCACGCCAACACAGTGGGCAGGCGTCGCAGCGTTAGCGATTGACGAGGGCGTGACGCGAGCGCACCGTGGCGAATATCGCAGACGGCGCGATCTGCTTTTGTCGGGTCTGAACGAGTTGGGCTTAACTTGTGAGAAGCCCGCTGGTGCGTTCTACGCATTTCCGGATGTTACCCGGATCAGCAGCGATAGTCGCGAGGCTGCCGAGATCTTTCTAGAGCGAGCGCAAGTGGCGGCTGTTCCCGGTATTGTGTTTGGACCAGAGGGCGAAGGCCATCTTCGCTTCTCTTTCTCGACCTCACTTGAAACCATCGAAGCAGGTCTCGAATCTCTCCGTCGCAAACTCTGAAGGTGAACTAACGCGCGATGAAGGAGCACGACGGACAATCAACGGTGCATCCTTCGCGCACTCAATCGCGCACTGAATTCGACTTCATCAATAAGCTCCGCCAGGTAGTTAATCCCTCGGACCAGACTTCCGTGGTTGTCGGAATCGGCGATGATGCAGCCGTAATCCAGTCGCACGCAGGAAAAGACACTGTGGTTTCAGCGGATCTTCTGGTTGAGGACGTCGACTTCCGACGAACATCAACAACACCGATGCTGCTGGGCCACAAAGCGCTCGCGGTTTCGCTGTCAGACATTGCGGCCATGGGCGCACGGCCACGCTGGGCGCTAACGTCTATCGGTGTCCCAGAAAACATTTGGGAGTCGAGTTTCGTTAACGAATTCTATGGCGGCTTGCTCGCGCTGGCAGCGCAATATGACGTGCAGCTTATCGGCGGAGACACATCGTCGACGCCCGAGAAGATCGTGATTGATTCCATCGTGATGGGCGACTGCGCCAGCGGCACCGCGATTAGGCGAGCGGGAGCTATGCCGGGAGATCAGATCTTTGTCACAGGATTCCTTGGAGGAGCTGCGGCCGGCTTGCGTTTGGTGGAACGCGGCGCACATCTGCCCGCCGAAGGATCGGATGATTTACATCTGGTAGATCATGTGATGTTGCGCCAACTCCGGCCTGAACCACGCGTAGGTTGGGGAATCGTGCTGGGCCAGGAGCGTTTGGCGACAGCGATGATCGATATCAGCGACGGTCTATCATCTGATTTGCATCATCTTTGTTCTGAAAGTGGTGTGGGTGCTTTGATTGATTCGTCGCGGATTCCGATCGACAGAAAAGTCGTTGAGCTTTGCGGACGACGTGCATTGGATCCCCTACAGCTGGCGTTGCATGGCGGCGAGGATTTTGAGTTGTTATTTACTGTCAGCGCGAATAATGTTTCGCGACTGCCACGGCGCGTCGATGGAGTCTCACTGACGCGGGTGGGAGAAATCAGAAACGCGGCCGAGGGCATTAAGATCTCGGAAGGCTCACGCGTGTGGGAACTGGGGCCTGGGGGCTGGAGGCATTTTTAGTCAATATCGAGTAGCAGAATTCAATCATTGGTCAGTTATCATTTGACAATTATCAGTCGTCATTTAGAAACCAAGCGAGCCGCCATAAAAGTGATAATTGATAACTGTCAAATGATAACTGACCAATGATTCTCTGCTTCGACGTGCTTTATACTTAATCATGCTGCGATTTAGGAACACACTGAGCGGTCGAATAGAAGAGTTTCACCCGATGCGTGAAGGTGAAGTTCGCTTCTATTACTGCGGTCCAACCGTTTGGGACTATGGACACATCGGTAACTTCCGCTCCGCCGTCGCGGCTGACATCCTGCGCCGATATCTGAAGTTCAAGGGATATCAGGTTACGCATGTGATGAACATCACCGACGTCGAAGATAGAATCATCGCAAAGTCACAGGCCGCCGGCGTCACCATCGACGACTACACTGCGAAATACATCGACGCCCTTTGGGAAGACTTTGACGCGCTCGGTTGTGAACGCCCGGATATCGTGCCTCGGGCCACGCGACACATTCCGGAGATGGTCTCGTTAATCCAGAGTCTGTTGGAAACGAATCACGCTTATCGATCCGAAGGTTCTATCTACTATCGCATCGCTTCGTTTCCCGAGTATGGAAAACTCTCGAAGATCAACTTTGCCGGGAATATCGCGGGCGCGAGCGAACGTGTGGACACTGACAAATACGAAAAAGAAGACGCGCGCGACTTCGCGCTTTGGAAAGAACCTTCATCGGAAACTGAGCCAAGTTGGGATACGGAGATCGGTCGCGGTCGCCCAGGCTGGCACATCGAATGTTCAGCGATGTCTATGAAGTACCTCGGCGAAACTTTCGACATCCACGCCGGCGGTATTGACCTTGTCTTCCCGCATCATGAAAACGAGATCGCGCAAAGCGAAGGCGCAACGGGAAAGCAGTTTGTGCGTTACTGGATTCACTTCGAACATCTCAAGGTTGAAGGTGAAACGATGTCGAAGTCGAAAGGTAACTACTACACTTTCCGCGACATCACTGCGAAAGGGTTTTCGGCGGCGGCGATTCGCTACTTCCTTCTGAGTGTCCCTTACAACAAGCAGCTTAACTTTACTTTCGATGCACTCGCGGGCGCTGAGAAGACCGTTAACAGTCTGCGTGATTTTCGTGCTCGGCTCAGCGAGGCAAAGACAGAACCCGGCCTCAATCCGGCGCTGCATGAGACGACCGAGATCGCTTTGAGAGAATTCGAAGCCGGCATGGACGACGACTTCAACACGTCCGTCGCCCTGGCAGCGATTCACGACCTTTCGCGCGTAGTCAACACTTCGCTCGCGCGCAAGCAGCTGAAGGAAGAAAATCAACGCGAGTTGCTGGGTCTGCTCGATCGCTTCGACTCGGTTCTAAACATCTTCGGAAATGACCAACGCGAAATGCTCGACAGCGAAGTCCAGTCGCTAATCGACGAACGTCAAGAGGCGCGGCGGCGGAGAGACTTTGCGCGTGCTGATCAAATTCGTGTCGAACTATTAGAGCGTGGAATCGTTTTAGAGGACACGAAAGATGGAGTGCGTTGGAAGCGCAAATAACTCTTGAGAATCAACATTCCAATAAAAACTGCCATGAGAGTGAATATGCTCTGATGGCTTTTTTATTGGGGCTGCGTTGTTATGCATCTCAAAGACAGCGAAAGGTTTTCTGAGCAGTCGCCGACGGGCAAGATGGTTGTAATCTTCTGAACTATGAACGTACCCATCATCGAAACGGATCGCTTGATTCTTCGCGCGTGGCGTAACGAAGACTTCGACACCTACGCAAAGATGTGCGCAGATCCCGAGATCATGAGGTATCTCGGCGGGAAAACTTATGATCGACTTGAGGCATGGCGACACATGGCATTCCTCGTCGGACACTGGGAATTACTCGGCTATGGCCATTGGGCAGTTGAAGAGAAAAGTAGCGGCAAATTTGCCGGCCGCGTTGGTTTTTTAAATCCCGCCGGTTGGCCGGCATTTGAAATCGGATGGACATTGGGCCGCGAATTCTGGGGTAAGGGATACGCGAGCGAAGCCGCCCGACGCGCACTCCCGTACGCGTTCGATCAACTCGATCAACCACACGTAATTAGTCTTATTCATCCGGAAAACAAAGCGTCGATCCGAGTGGCAGAGCGGCTTGGTGAAACGCTGGAAGGCAAGACTGAGTTATTCGGGCACGACGTTCTGATCTATGGAATCGACCGGCCGACAAGCTGATAGTTCAAAGCTGGTGGCAATTCTCCAGCTTGCGTATTCAGGTGAGCTAGCCGCCGCTTACGCTTATCGCGGTCATTGGCATTCGTTGAGTGATCCTGGTGACCGCGCGCGAGTAAAGGTCATTGAAGAAGAAGAATTGCATCACCGAACATTGGTTGGCGAAATGCTGCAGAGTTTGGATGCAGAACCTGATCGTCGTCGTGAGTTGCGTGCATCAGTGGTGGGAAGAGTGCTCGGATTCTTCTGCCACTTGAGTGGGTGGCTCGCGCCGATGTACGGTGCGGGAAGACTCGAGAGCAAGAACATCGTCGAATATGAAACCGCGGCCCGTTATGCCCGCGACTGTGGTCGAACAGAATTCGTTGATTGTCTGTTGATGATGGCGGAGGTCGAATGGGAGCACGAGGCGTTCTTCCGGTCGTGTGTATTGCGTCATTGGTTGGGAAAGCGATTGACGATTTGGCCCATGCCCCCGGCGAAAGAGAACATACGGCTTTCCTTCTCGCACGAAGCGCCTGTTGTAGATGACAAAGTTCACAGCTTTGCCTGATTACGAGAACGAGTACTGCGTGGCATGAAGTCAGTACCACCTCGCGGTAGCGGGTGGGTGCGAAGGTTCTATCGGTCCCAAGATGCGGCGAGTTAGACTTTGTACCCACCCGCTACCGCGAGGTGGTACTGACTTCACGGTCGGCGGAGATGTAAAGAGCCTTGAGGGGGTCGTTCCGAGCCGCCCTCCGACAGGCCGTCTATTCTAGTCGTCGCGTCCTAATCCAAGCTTCTTCTCTGTGCAACAGAGAAATCCAAAAACCAACGATGCTCACCTACACTTATCGAGTCTTAATAACGCTACTGGTCTTGTCCCCGGTTTCAGCTTTCGCCCAACAACCGAACAAACAAAAACTAGCTGCTGAAGTAAAAGCGGAATTTCTGCACGCGTGGAATGGCTACAAGAAATACGCGTGGGGTCATGATGATCTAAAGCCACTCTCCAAGACTTACCACGATTGGTATCCGCAACCGTTGCTCATGACTCCAGTCGACTCGCTCGACACGATGATCATCATGGGCTTCAAACAGGAAGCGGATCGCACGCGCGAATACATCGTTCAGAACCTCTCGTTCGACAAAGATATCTCGGTCCAGAACTTCGAAATCACTATTCGTCTTCTCGGCGGATTGCTAACGAACTATCAATTGACCGGCGACAAACGACTACTAGCTTTAGCAGAAGATCTCGGAAATCGGTTGCTACCTGTCTTCGAGTCGCCTACGGACATGCCTTATCGCTACGTCAATCTTAAGACTGGGGCGGTGCGCGATCCCGTCAGCAACCCCGCGGAAACGGGAACGCTGATCCTCGAGTTCGGAACACTAAGTAAACTCACGGGCAAACCCGTCTTTCATGAGAAGGCCAAGCGCGCGCTTGTGGAAACTTACAAGCGTCGTTCAGCGATTGGTTTAGTTGGTGAATGGATAAATGTGGAAACGGGCAAGTGGACCAAGACGGACAGTCATATTAGCGGCGCTATCGACAGCTACTACGAATACCTTTTGAAATGCTGGCGACTGTTTGGTGACCAAGAGTGCAAGAGCATGTGGGTTGAGAGTAATCGCGCGATCCAAAAGTACCTCGCTGATACGCAACCTGCCGGTGGTGCTAGCGAACTGTGGTACGGGCACGCAGACATGAACACAGGCAAACGTACAGCGTCAACGTACGGAGCACTTGATGCGTTTTTCCCAGCAGTACTCGCGATGTCAGGTGATCTGAAACGTGCAGCACAGTTGCAGGAATCGTCGTTCAAGATGTGGAACCAACACGGTATCGAACCTGAGGAATTCGATTACAAGACCAACAAAGTCGTCTCAGCAGGCTATCCGCTGCGGCCGGAGATCGTCGAATCAACTTATTACCTTTATCACTACACCAAAGATCCAAAGTACCTTCGCATGGGTGAAAAGCTCTGGCGTGATTTCGTGAAGCACTGCAGAACCGACGAAGGCTATGCAGCGCTGAAGAATGTCGTCACAAAGGAAAAGACAGACGGCATGCAGAGTTTTCTGTTTGCGGAAACTTTCAAGTATTTCTACTTGTTGTTCGCACCATCGACCACATTGAACTTCGACAGGGTAACTTTCAACACGGAAGCCCATCCGATCAAAAGAACCTGGTAGGGATGAGGATCAAGGAGAACGGAGACAGCAGCGACACGGGGACGCGGAGACGCGGAGACTTTCCATCACGTAATAGCCGGGCGAAGACTGCAGCCGACTGCTAGATCCAATAAAACACCGACGGATCTTCATTCATCAATTGCCTGAACAGCCAGGCATACAAAGCTGCACCCGAGTCGGCATTCGTGAAAAACACCAGAGCTGTTTTTCGTGATGGCTGTATCCAACAGAAATTCTTGAAGCCAGGACTATCGCCCCAGTGAAACAATGCGGGTGTTTTAGGTGAACGATCCACTCCCCATCCAAGCGTCCAGCCTATGTCGCGATTTACATCAACCCGGGATTTAAAGTCGTCAGGCTTTGCAGCAAATTCCCGCAGCACGCGCGATAAAAACTTCGCATAATCCGCTATGGTGGTTTGCAACGAACCGGCCATGTTAGGAGCTATTGCAACTGCAAGAGCAGGGACCTTGTTCTGCGCATAGGCCGCGGTGATCTGCTCGTATGTCATCGACTCCGGATTCCCACCGCTCTTTTGAATCGTTTCGTAGTTCCGGCGCTCGTAAAACGCCGCGGATTGTTCGAGCAACTCACCTCGCCTGGTATGACCCAGCGCTGCACTCTTTTGAATCTCAGGTGTCCATGCAAAGCTACTATCCGTCATTGCCAACGGCGTGAGAACGGTTGTCTTCATATACCGGGCGATCGGTTCGTTAACGATCTTTTCAACTACGCGCTGCAGTAAGACGTACCCCTCACCGCTGTATTGCCATCGACTGCCAGGTTGGAACTCCGAAGCGAGGGCGGAACCTGGCTGAAATCGCCAGTTCGGTAATCCCGTGCTGTGCGTGAGGACATGCGCTGCTGTTATTTTCCGCGCGTCGCCATCGAGTCCCAGTTTTAGGTACTCCTCGAGCGGACGATCCAAAACGAGTTTTCCCTGCCGTACCAAATCGCGAATGGCCCAGGCAAACACCGGCTTCGACAACGAAGCAGCTGGAAAGTGCGTTTGTACTGTGACTGGTGGACCATCCGCCGATACTCGTCCACCAACCAACCGGAACGGTTTACCGTCAAGCTGGCCTGCGATTGCCACACCTGGCACGCGAGTGACTTCCAGCATTCTGGCTACGTCAGGTGTATTCGATCTCGGTACTGCGGGCGCGTGGCGGTTAGTGATCGATACGACTCCCGCCGCTCCCATCAGACTTACAAAGTTCCTTCTATTCATCTGGATTCCTTTGAGAGAGTGGGTCTTAGAGAATAATCACCACGGTTGGAATAATTGTGGCATCTTCCTAAGCGTGAACGGGAGCGGACGCAGAGCGCTTAATGAAAAGGGTAGCTCTCCTCTGTAGTTCGCTTCAGCGACATAGAACAAGGGCAAGCTCCGACGAGTCGGCACTTGCCCCTGTTTACGATCCATTTCTGTTGCTAAAGCTTACTTGTAATCGACACCCAATTGATCAAACAGGAACGCATAGATATCGCGCGTCTGCTCAATCGACTTCGTCGTGTTGCTTGCTCCGTGAGCAGAATTGACGTCAACACGAATCAGTATTGGATTCTCGCCGCCTTGGCCGGCCTGCAACGCCGCGGCGTATTTATAGTTGTGAGCAGGCACGACGCGGTCGTCGTGATCCGCCGTGGTAATTAACGTCGACGGATACTTCGCTCCCATCTTGATGTTGTGAATTGGCGAGTACGCAAGGAGCGCTTTGAACTCTGCTTCATTCGCTTCCGCCGAACCATAATCAGCAATCCAGTTCCAACCGATAGTGAACTTATGGAAACGAAGCATGTCCATCACACCCGCTTGCTCAACCACAGCGCGGAACAACTCGGGTCGCTGATTGGAAACGGCGCCTACGAGCAACCCGCCATTTGAACCGCCCTGAATCGCCAGCTTGTTAGAGTTAGTGTACTTATTTGCGATCAAATACTCGGCTGCAGCGATGAAGTCGTCGAACACATTCTGTTTCTTCAACTTCGTACCTGCTTCGTGCCACTTCTCGCCGTACTCACCACCGCCGCGCATATTCGCTGACGCATAGACCACGCCTTGTTCAAGTAGCGCGAGGCGCAACGAGCTGAAGTTCGGCGCAGTCACCACGTTGAAGCCGCCGTAGCCATAAAGCAACGTAGGATTATTTCCGTCGAGTTTCAGACCCTTCTTATAAACCAAAAACATAGGCACTTTCGTACCGTCTTTGCTGTTATAGAAGACTTGCTTCGTCTCGTAGTTCTCGGCTTTGAAGCCGGGAATGTCGACAGTGCGGAACACAGTCGATTTCTTCGTCGCAATGTCGTACTTGTAAATGGTGGGTGGGGCGTTAAATGACGTGAAGCTGTAGAAGACATACTTGTCGTCGTTCAAACCGCCGAACCCGCCGGCTGTACCTATACCAGGCAGTACGATTTCATTCTCGAGTTCCCCAGTGAGACTAAAAACATAAGCACGCGTTGCGACGTCCTTGCGCCACGACGCGAACAGCTTTCCACCCGCGGTGCCGACTCCCTGCAACGGCTCCGATCTTTCCGGCAGCACGTCTTTCCAATTCTTCTCGTCGGGATTCTTCGGATCGATCAGCACGAGTCGACCGTTTGGCGCCTTCTTATCGGTTCGCACAAGAAACTTGTCGCCTACGTTATCTATAACGCCAAAGCTGTCGTTTCCAATCTCCGGAATGATTGGCGTAAAGTTCTTTTCACCGGCAGAAAGATCCTTGTAGAAGATCGCGTTTCCTTTCTTGCCTTTACCACGTTCGGAAATGCTCAGGATCGCAAAGCGCTCATCCTCTGTAGTTCCGACGCCTTGGAAACGCTGCGGATTTTGTCGGTCTTCATAAACGAGCGCATCTTGATCCTGTGATGTACCGACTTTGTGAAAATAAACCGTCTGGTATTCGTTTTTGAAGCTGAGTTCCTTGCCCTTTTCCGGAACTGGATAGCGGCTGTAGTAGAAGCCGTTTCCCTGCCATGACACCCCCGACGCCTTCAGCCATTGGAGGTGATCCGGCAGCACTTTTCGTGTTGCGACTTCCATCACGTGAATCTCGACCCAATCAGATCCGCCCGTCGACATTCCATACGCCACATACTTGCCATCCTTGGAAAGTGAAAAGGCGCTGAGTGTCGAAGTGCCATCTGCAGAGAACTTGTTGGGATCGAGAAAAACTTCGGGAGTTCCATTCACGCCCTTCTGAATGTAGTAAACACTCTGATTCTGTAGACCGTCGTTTTTCGTGAAGAAATAGGTATCGCCTCGTCGGAACGGCGCGTTTATTCGCGGATAATTGATTAGTTGCGTAAGACGTGCTTTCAGTTTTTCGCGATACGGGATCTTGTCGAGATAACCGAACGTAACTTTGTTCTGTGCATCGACCCAGGATTTGACTTCCGGCGAAGTCTCGTCTTCAAGCCAGCGATAGGGATCGACGACCTTGGTGCCGAAGTATTCTTCGACAACTTCGACCTTCTTACTTTCTGGATAGACAAATTTTGTGTCGCGTTTTGCACTCGCGTGTTCGGTAAGCTTCTGTGCTTGCTGGGCACCCGTGCGTTGAACGAATGGCGTTAATGAAATTGCCGCTGCGGCAAAGGCGATGAGCAGCAATCCAAACAGACCGCGACCGTAGCTAATAGCAAAGTTGGTGGAACTCTTCTTCATGTAGTTTTCTCCGAACGGAAGGACTTGATTTGCCGGATACTTTAATTGAGTTGTCACAAAACTTCAAAGAGAACTGACGTAGGTTAACGTCCCATCGAGAGCCATGATTCAAAAGATCAGTAGCTCAACCTTCAGCAACACAGCGCCCCGGTACGAAATCGTCAGCGCTCAACCTCCACTGGACCAAACTCAAGCAAACATAAATGCAGTTAGGAAGGGCGGTTTACCCCCGCTCACGGTTCATTTCCATTCAACGTTGAAGGGATTTGGACCTTGAGCGGGGTAAACCGCCCTTCCCAACCTGCATTTATCTCAGCATGAGTTGTTTCAAGTGACATTGACCGCCAACCTTTGGTACGAGGAGCTATGAGACCGTCGCTGAAGTGTTATGAATCTTGCGGTTCCCACAAAACCATGCCACCACGATCCGTTGGTGGAACTTCCCGCGGGGCCAGTGCTAGAATCCAACCATGTTCGACCCGCAGCCTTTACATCTTCGCCCAACCGAATCCCGAGCGAATCTCTTCGCCGACTAGTATTTTCCTTAAATAAATCGTCCTCAATTATTGGCAAGGCCGAAGTGCCTGCTTGGCGTCAATTACTCGCATCGAGCGGTTTACAAGGAGAAGAGACAATGGCCACGACCATCCTGGCAACCCCGAAAAGACCTGAAATAAAGACGGCTTTGCCCGGTCCCAATGCTCAGCAGATTATCGAAGCCGACAACAAATACGTTAACCCCGCCTACCCGCGTCCAGCTTTCAAACTCGTGGCGGAGCGTGCCAGCGGCGTGTGGGTTGAAGATGTGGATGGAAACATCTTCCTCGACTGCAACGCGGGAGTCGCCGTTTGTTCGACCGGCCATTGCCATCCAGAAGTAGTTCGCGCCATTCAGGAACAAACAGAAAGACTGATCCACATATGCGGCACGGATTATTACTACCGCCACATGCCTGACCTGGCTAAGAAACTGGACGAGATCGTTCCGATCTCCGGCGGCACGCGTACACACTTTGCGAACAGCGGCACTGAAGCAGTTGAAACAGCACTGAAGTTGGCGATGCACGTGACGGGTCGCGAAAAGTTCATCGCGTTCTTCAACAGCTTTCACGGACGCACACTAGGATCACTCTCGTTAACCTCATCGAAAGTGGCACAACGGCGCGGTTTCAAACGACAAGCGTTGGATGTTGTTCACGTGCCTTATCCCAACGAGTTTCGCAATCCATTCAGCGTGGCGGATTGCGGCGACGGTGGCGCGGGACAGGGCGCGCTCAACTGGATCGAGGAACGTTTGTTTAAGACTACTACTCCGCCGGAGGAAGTCGCTGCGATCGTGGTAGAAGCTGTGCAAGGAGAAGGCGGATACGTTCCGGCTCCCGAAGGTTTTCTGAAGGGACTCCGACGCATTTGCGATCAGCACGGGATATTGCTGATCGTTGATGAGGTGCAGTCTGGTATGGGCCGCACAGGAAAGATGTTCGCGTGTGAACATTACGGTGTTGAGCCTGACATCGTTTGTATCGCGAAGGGCATCGGCTCAGGTTTACCAATCGGCGCCTGTGTTGCGCGCGCTGATCTAATGAACTGGAAACCTGGCGCTCATGCTTCAACTTTTGGCGGCAATCCGGTTTGTATTGCGGCGGCATTGAAGACGATCGAATTGCTTGAAGGCGGTCTGGTCAATAACAGCGCGCGAGTGGGTGAATACCTCAAAGCGGGACTGCAGCAACTGCAACAGAAACACGACTGCATTGGCGATGTCCGCGGAATGGGACTGATGATTGGGGTTGAGTTCGTTGAAAGCAAGTCGACGATGAAGCCGAACCCTGAGCTTCGCGATCGAATTGAGGTCGCCTGTTTCGAACGAGGCCTGATAATTCTCGGCGCTGGAACCAACACTATCCGCTGGTCGCCACCGTTGATTTTGACTAAGGAGAACGTCGACGTCGCGTTGGAGATTTTTGATCAGGCCATCTCGGCGAGCGTGAAAGCCTAGAAGACTATCCACAGATTACGCAGATTACACAGATTAAGAGCGAAGCAGCTAAGTTGAGTTAATTCAGGTTCCAGTGACACCTAGTTCAACTTCGCTGTCTTCGCTCTTAATCTATGTAATCTGCGTAATCTGTGGATATTCTTTCTTCAGTATCGCGCGCGGACGCCTTCTACGGCTCGGACCGTGTCGCGGGCAATCAGCAACTCTTCATCAGTCGCGATAACAAGTGCCGCAAGCCGACTTGACTCGGTGCTGATTCGACCTGCGGTAGCAGCGCCAGCGGAGTCGTTTCGCTGCTCATCCAACTCAAGGCCCATCCACTCAAGACCCTTACAGATCCGCGACCTGATTTCAGCTGAGTTTTCTCCGATTCCCCCGGTGAAAATGATTGCTTCTGCGCCTCCGGCCGCTGCCAAAAAAGCGCCAATATATTTCCGCGCGCGATAACAAAATATTTCGACGGCCAGATGCGATCTGCGGTCGTCGTTTTCGTGTTCTTCGGCCAATAACTCACGCATGTCGTGCGTCAAACCAGAGATACCCAGCAGTCCGGATTGTTTGTTCAGCAACGTCTCAACTTCCTGGGCGCTTAGACCTTCTTTCACACTTATGAAGTCGATAATCGCCGGATCAATGTCGCCAGACCGTGTCCCCATAACGAGCCCTTCGAGTGGCGTAAATCCCATCGAGGTGTCGATTGAGTCGCCATACCGAATCGCTGCGATCGAGCACCCGTTGCCTAGATGCAAAGTGATGATGTTTGTTTCATCGCGGGAGATGTTGCGCATTTGCCGGTAACGATAGGCGACATAACGATGCGACGTTCCATGAAAACCGTAACGTCTGATTCGATAGCGGCGATAAAGTTGATACGGGATTGCATACAGGTAGGCATGCTCAGGTAGTGTTTGATGGAATGCGGTATCGAACACCGCGACCTGCGGCAGGCCCGTTCCGAGAACGGTTCGCGCCGCATGAATGCCTTTGACATTCATAGGATTATGCAGTGGCGCAAGCTCAATGCAATCTTCAATGGCGCGCAACACGTCGTCGTTGATGACAACTGAATGGGTGAAGTGCTCACCACCGTGTACAACTCGATGCCCTACCGCATGGATATCTGAAACACTTGTGATGGAACTAATAGAAGCCTCGGAAGAAGCCCAGCGAATGATTAACTCAACGGCTGCTTGCGTATCACGGAGCGGTGCGGTCGTCAGCTTCTTCTCCTGACCTGTAGATTGAAGCGAGATGATTGCTTCACCGCCAATCCGTTCGATAGTGCCGCGCGCCAAACGCTGGTCTGCATCACGGGCGATCGCCTCCAGATCTGTCGCGATGATCTGAAACTTCACTGACGAACTACCACAGTTAAGAACAAGGATGTTCATTGATTCTCTGTGTCGTGCTGTGAAGTCAGTACCACCTCGCGGTAGCGGGTGGGTGCGAAGCGAGTGATCTCAACAGCTCTGTCGTCTCATCATCCCAAACCTGTCTACGCACCCACC
>DATIBJ010000069.1:0-4347 GCA_035457565.1 Pyrinomonadaceae bacterium
AGTGGCTTCAGTTCACCGTCCGCTACCGGCGAACAAGGTGAGGCATACGATCGCATTGTGATCGACTTCTTTGATACCTATCTTCGGTAAACATTCACATTTGTAGGACAACCACTACCTCAGTTTCGTCGCCAACAACGCTAAGGTTCCGTTATCCGCAACGATCTCAACATGAGTTGGATCTTTGTACTGGTCGAGATACTCAACTGGAACCACGACCAATATTCGCACGCCGCGCCGCTTCGTTTCTGCAATGATTTCGGGAAGCTCCTCCAGACGTGCCGGCTCTCCGTCCGATCCGTACACAACTCGCTCATTCGCATAAAACTCTGGACTGCGATCATCTCTACGAATAAAGATCGGCATTCCGGCAAATCCCCGACTATCGGCGATGACAAGGAGTTCTTTAGCAGATTGTCGTTGCGCGACTTTAACTGCAACGAAACGCACAACAAGGCCGAGCATAAGAACACTGCCGAAAGCTACAGCCAGCAGCGATGCAATCGCAAAACGCGACAAGAAAATGGCGAATAAGCCTGCGACGAAGATTGGCAGACTGATCAGGACCGCGGTGCGCGCAGGTGCCACGCCTGAATTGAGCGTGTAATAAACGCCACCAACGGCAAGTGCTACTGCAATCATTCCGCTTACGATCACCGGCCAGCGTGAAGCCGCGCCTGAGGTCAAACGTGCCATTCGCTCACCGATCAAAACGGTTGCGGCGGGAATTGCGGGAAGTATGTAGCCGGGAAGTTTCGAACCGGAGAAAGTGAAGAACACCAAGGGAAAGAGGATCCAGCTGAACGCAAAGATGTTGAGAGCCATCGCCGTGTTTGCGATGCTCTCTTTGCGAAACCGCAAACGGGCGAAAGCATCTATCAAGAAGCCGGTCCATGGAACCGTCATCATCAAGATCATTGGAATGTAGAAATAGATTCGTTGCGGGTGCTTGTATTTGTCTGAAACGTACCGCGCAAAGTGATGCTGTATGAAGAAGTCGTCGATAAACGTCCAACCGTGGCGCGAAATCACCGGGCCATACCAGATCGCCGCTACCAGCAAAGATATCGGTGCGCCCCAAACCAGACTCAACAGGAACTCACGTGACGGTCTCTTGCGCGCGATCAGATGATAGAGACCGATAACGCCGACAGGAATCACAATCCCTATCAGGCCTTTAGCCAGCAGCGATAAACCAACCGCCGCATAGAACCCACTGAGCAGCAAGCGTCTGCTCTTCGCGTTTCGTGACTGCTCGTGAAGAAAGAACAATGCGAGGGCCCACGTCAACGTCATCGTCACCAGGATGTCGAACGTAGCGCCGCGGGAAAAAACAATGATGCCGAAGCAGGTAGCGGCCGCGAACGTACTCCACCAACTCAGCCCCGCCAGTTCGCTACCATGCGCTTTTTCGAAACTCCTAGTGAGGATCCAAACCGCGAGGATCGTCAGAAGTCCACAAGCTGCTGGTCCAAAGCGAGCGGCAAATTCGTTTACGCCGAACAACTTGTAACCAGCGATCATCAACCAGTAAAGCAAAGCAGGTTTTTCGAACCACGTTCGACCGCCGAGAGTCGGTGTGATCAGGTCACCGCGAATGAACATTTCACGCGCGACTTGCGCGTATCGTGGTTCGTCCGGACCGACGAGCGGCATCTGTCCGAGACCGTAAAAATAAAAGGCGACGATGATTAGAAAAAGTAGAATGAAGGGTCGCTTGGCAAGCGCAGAAGGTTGCAAGTATAGTCAGCTCCGCGTAGTAGGTTGCTTGATATGTATCGGTTCTTTCAACTCGCTGCGCAACCTCTGAGTGCTCTGTGTCTCGTGCGGTCAAGGCACCTTGAAACAATCACCGCAAGAGACGCAGAGGACGCAGCAGAGGTTTCGCAGAGAAGAAACAAACTGAACCAGTAACAACGCTAAACTAGTCGAAAAGCACTGAACAGTAAACTATGCCCTTGCGCACTGCTGTCATTGGCGTCGGTCATCTCGGTCGACAACACGCACGCATTCACTCGACGTTAGCGTCTGAAGGTCTAACAAAGTTTGTTTCCGTGTGCGATCTCGACGAGAAGACAGCGCGCGAGATCGGCAGCGAGCGCAATACTGAGTGGACGACGAATTGGCGAGATCTGATTGGCCAGGTCGATGCTGTAAGTCTTGCTGTACCGACCGAATCGCATTGCGACATCGCCTGCGAGCTGCTGAATCGCGGAATACACGTGCTCGTTGAGAAGCCGATTTCGCAGACCCTCGAAGAAGCGGATCGCATGATTGCGGCGGCCGAAGCAGGCAAAGCAGTTTTACAGGTGGGCCATCTCGAACGCTTCAACCCCGCCATGGTCGCGTTGCGTCCCCACGTTCGCAATCCGGTTTACTTCGAGATTCATCGCGTCGGAGCGTTCACTGCTCGTTCACTCGACATCGATGTCGTGCTCGATTTGATGATTCATGATCTTGATATCGTACAGTGGCTGGTCGGCGAAGACGTGCCGGTAACGGATATTCGCGCTGTCGGAATTGCGATTCTCACAAACAAGGTCGACGCCGCAAATGCCCGGCTGGAATTTGCATCGGGCGCAGTCGCGAATATCACGGCGTCGCGCGTAGGCACAGAGCGCATTAGAAAGATGCGGTTCTTTCAGCCCCACGATTACATTGCGATCGACTACACGACGAAGCGCGCATCGATTAGCAGTTTGGCGCCCCCGACCGCGACTGGCGCGTGGCCGGGTGTGCACGTGAAGAATCTCGACGTGGTTGATATTGAACCGCTGCGCGCGGAAACGATTGCGTTTCTGGATGCCGCGCGCGATGGAAAACCGGCAGCAGTTTCGGGTGTCGATGGCCGGAACGCTTTGAGTCTGGCGATTCGCGCACTCGAGCGAATTCACGAACACGCGTCCCATCCAGGTGTTACTGCTATTGTTCGATAAACTTCAGTTTGTCGTCGTGGTTCGGTGCGTTCAACTTTTTCAATAAGAGGCGCCGTTTCGATTTCTGAAAGCAGTTGACGCAACCGGACCACAGCGACAAACTGAAAAGTTTATCGAAATGAAAAACGATCAGATTTCCGGCTTTCTCTCCGAGCGCATAACGGCGGGCGACTTCCCCTCAGCTGTTTACCTCGTCGCACAAGGTGATGAGGTGATCTTCTCCGATGCGATTGGTCATTCCGTAATAGAGCCTTATCGCATAGCAACCACCACTCAAACGATCTACGATCTGGCCTCCCTAACGAAGCCGCTGATTACCGCTCTGTTGTGCTGTCGCAGGATGGAGCTGGGTGAGTTAACGCTCGACAGTTCGGTTTCTCACTACCTGCCTGAGTTTGATCGCACTGACAAGCACATGATTACGATTCGGGAATTAACGACGCACACGTCAGGACTTCCCGCATGGCAACCGCTTTACATCTTGGCAGAGAACGATCGGGACCGCGCGCCGGCGGCGATTGCTAATCTGGATCTCGAATACAAGCCAGGTTCACGCGTGGTCTATAGCGACCTCGGCTTCATCGCGCTTGGTTTTCTTGTCGAACGGCTTTCACATCACGAGCGACTTGCTCAGCTCGCTACAACTGAAATCATCAATGCGTTAGGTCTCGAACATACCTTCTTCAACCCCGAAGCTGCTTTGCAAACAGGAATCGCTGCCTGTGAAACGGGAAATGCGTACGAGCATGACATGTGCGAACCCGACGCTGCATCACAATACAAAAACTGGCGCAGCGCATTGATTTGGGGTGAAGTACACGATGGCAACGCTTACTTCCTCGGAGGTGCGGCAGGACACGCAGGATTGTTTTCAACCGCGGAGGAGACGTGGCGCTTGGCCCAACAGTTTTTGGCGCAACGCAGTAAGCTTTTGAAGCCTGAAACGTGCGAGCTGTTCAGAAAGAATATGACGCCTGGACTTGAAGAAGCGCGGACTATCGGTTGGCAACTCGCTGCAAGTCCTGAATCAACGGCGGGTCTGAATTTACCGCGAGACAGTTTTGGTCATACGGGATTCACCGGAACGAGTTGCTGGATCGATCCTCAACACGAGCGTGTGTTTATTCTGTTGACGAATCGCACCCACGCCCATGCAATACCGTTCACAAACATCAACGCAGTTAGAAGACAATTTCATAGCATGGCGGCAGCGGCATTGGATGACAGATAGATCCGCAACACTCAACCTTCAGTTACATACGCCACGTCCATAATGATCAGCACTCAACCTCACTGGGATAACTCAATCTCAATTAATCGCAGTAAGGAAGGGCGGTTTACCCCCGCTCAAGTTGGAAATACATTCATCGTTGAGAGCAATAGGACGTTGAGCGGGGGGTAAACCGCCCTT
>DATIBJ010000070.1:0-4632 GCA_035457565.1 Pyrinomonadaceae bacterium
CGCTTTTTGAGAACGATTTCAACTGTCGAAGTCGGTGCAGGGAAGCGAAACGACTCCTGAAAGGTACGGGTCATCGTCTTTGCTTCGTCGGTCGTTTCCCACTCGCCGTAGATCGAAGCAAAGCCCCGCGAGTAAAGAAGGTTTTTGGTCTTCTGATCGCGTACCTCAAAGAAGTATTTGCCGTAGTTGGTCTTGTCGATTGACTGAGAGAGATTGCCCGGCCAGGGAAGTGGTTCGATGACTACACGATCGAGGCTGAACACTTCCGTCTTAACGTCTCCGGTGTGATAGTAATCGACGCGCATTGTTTCGGGTTGCGCAGCCGCGGCGAGCAATGGGCACAGCAGGAACAAAAAAAGAATTGCAGCTAGTTTGATCATGTCGTTGTGAAAACCTTTTAGGAGTATCAGGGAAGATTACGTCGCTCTTGTAAACTGCGCAGGACAGGTTGTCAATCGGAGTGGATGAACGAAACCATCTCACAAGACCTAAGGCTCTCCACAGGTAATGTTCGACGTACAGAACATCAGCGGCCAAAGCGTCATTGAAACAACGCAAGGTCCGATAATCGCAGTTGGGAAGGGCAGTTTACCCCGCTCAAGGTCCATTTGGATCCGACGTTGAGTGTAGGCGGACTCAGCGAGGGTAAACCGCCCTTCCCAACTTGCATTTAGGTTTGCGTGATTGGTTTCAATGGGACTCGATCCCTGATGTTTCGCACGTCGAACTCTCAGCGCTGAACTTGAACGGTTAGCGTACCTAGGCAGTGAGACGTCGCATGCTATACTCCGTTACCTTGATTCAGCAGTTTCTCCGACCATCATGGCTAGTGTTTTAGAGATCATTCCGCTCGGCGGTATCGGCGAGTTTGGAATGAATTGCATGGCTCTGCGATACGGTGACGAGATGATCATTCTCGACGCCGGTATGGGTTTTCCTGAAGAAACTGCATACGGCGTTGACGTTTCCATTCCGAACTTTGAATTCCTTGAGCCATATCGTGAAGACATAACGGCTATCATCCTCACTCACGGACATGAAGATCATCTCGGCGCGCTTCCTTACATCCTGAAAAAATTCAACGTGCCGGTTTACTGTTCCCATTTCACCGCCGGCCTCGCTGAAAGCAAACTTGAAGAACACGACCTACTCGGCGACGTATTACTGCATCGCGTCGAACCACGCGACATCGTCGAACTCGGTTTCTTCACTATCGAGTTCATCCGCGTGTCACACTCCTTGGTTGACTGCTTTTCGCTGGCGATTAAGACGCCTGTTGGAACAGTGATTCACACTGGCGATTACAAAGTCGACGAAACGCCAGTTATCGGCGAGCCAATCGATCTTCGCTCGTTCCGACGTTACGGACAGGACGGCGTTCTGGCGTTGTTGTCAGATTCGACCAATGCCACGGTTCCAGGACGGACGCCCTCGGAACGCGCCGTGATCCCCGCGTTTGAAGAAATCTTTGCGGAAGCAAGAGGACGAATCATCATTGCCGCATTCGCTTCGTCCATACACCGGTTACAGATCGTTCTAGACGTTTCGCAGCAATTCAATCGACGCGTTTGCGTGTTGGGTCGCTCGATGCAGAAGAATGTTGAGGTGGCAGACCGGCTCGGTTATCTAGATATACCTGATGGATTGCTGGTGTCGTTGAATCAGGCGAAGCTGATGAGCGACGACGAAATTGTCTTTCTGGTGACCGGCTCGCAGGGTGAATCGCGCGCGGCTCTTTCGCAGATGGCAACGCAGAGTTACAAGGGACTGACGATTGACGAAGGCGACACCGTGGTTTTATCCGCGCGGATCATCCCGGGAAATGAACGACTGATCTCACGGATGATTGGCTTTATCTACAAGCGCGGCGCAAACATCATTGAGGAGAAACGGCGGCTGATCCACGTCAGCGGCCATGCTTCGCAGGAAGACATTCGCATTCTGACTGAAGCGGTGCGACCAAGATACGTAGTTCCGATTCATGGTGAATATCGCATGCTTTTTCGTCACAAAGAATTCGTGAAGAACCATCTGGGTTATGCGGAGGAGAACATTATTCTGATCGAGAATGGCGATGTTCTCGAATTCGATGGAGAACGTGCAGCGGTTATCGATAAGCGCGAGGTGGGACGAACGTTCATCGATGAGTCGGGGTTCGAAGAGATCTCGAGTGAGCTTGTGCGCGAGCGGAAACAACTCGCCTACGAAGGAACAATCACGCTGGTGGTTACTATCAAGAGTGATACTGGTGAATTGGTGGGCAATCCTAGAATCGTTGCGCGCGGTGTTCGTGGCCTAAGTTCGAATGTCCATCTGGCGCAAGTTGGGATGGCGAACGAGATGAATGGTGAAGATCTGACAAAGGAAGCGCTTCAAGTCGTTTTAGCTGCCTTAGCCGGAGCCTCACGCCAAACGCTTGAAGACGATTCACTTCTAAAGGAACATCTCCGCGTCGAACTCAAGCGATTCATCTTTAAGCAAACCGGATCGAAACCTGTAATCATGCCGATGATTATTCGCGTGTGATGTTCGATAAACTTCAGTTTGTCGTCTTGCTGCGGTTCCACTCAAGTTGAGTGTCATTGAGCGATAACGACAAACTGAAGTTTATCGAACATTCAAGTGAGTTACTGGGACAACAAGGTAGTGATGATCACTGGCGCTTCGTCTGGTGTCGGACGTGGGCTTGCTGTGAATCTTGCTCGTAGAGGAGCGCGGCTGGGACTTGTCGCGCGACGCGCCAGCGTGCTCGATGAGGTCATCAGGGAAATTGAGGACTCAGGTGGCACGGCTGAACCCATCGTCGCGGATGTTCAGAATCCTGAGGCCTTGAAGAGCGGCGCCCAACGGTTGGCTGAGATATTTGGACCAATCGACACGTTGATTGCTAATGCAGGCGTGGGAACAACGACGCACGCATCGAAGTTGGAACCGAGCGAGGTCGAAACGACACTTAGGGTCAACGTGATCGGTGCCGCAAATAGTGTGGCCGCTGTATTACCTGCCATGTTATCGAGAGGCAGCGGGCATCTCGTCGCAATCTCAAGTCTGGCTGCTTATCGTGGCTTAGCGAAGTCTGGAGCTTATTGCGCAAGCAAAGCGGCGTTGTCTGCATTATTTGAAAGTTTGCGCATTGACTTAAGAGGTTCCGGCATCGCGGTGACGACAATTCATCCGGGTTTCATCAAGACGCCATTGACGGCCGGTCGCGCGCGAATGCCGTATCTGATGGAACTCGACGACGCCGTAGAGAAGATCGTAAGAGCTATTGAGCGTCGCAAGCGGTCGTACTCATTTCCGTGGCAGCTCGCGACAATCGTCCGGGCAGGATTGATAATGCCGCCCGCGATGTACGACTGGATTGCGGCCCGCAGCTCATACCGTGAATGAAGTGTTTTGTTCTGGTTTATTAGTAAGATGGCCTACGAATAACAGAACGGGAGCGAAGCGACCGATTTCAACTATCCGGAGGCTCAACGTAGGTGAAATCGGTCGCTTCGCTCGCGTTCTGAAGTTTGATCACAATCACTATTAACGACCACAGATTCACATGACCATCTTCCAAGCCATCGTCCTCGGTATCGTCCAAGGTGTCACAGAATTCATTCCAGTTAGTTCCACCGCGCACCTCGTCTTTGCTGCTCGAGCGGTCGGCCTTTATGCCGGAGTAGACAAGGGCCTGCAAGCCGAACAAACAACGGCAAGCATCGCGGTAATACAGTTGGGGACGTTGCTGGCGGTGCTCGTTTATTTTGCGCCCGACATCATCCATATCACTCGAGCATTCGTCGTTGACCACATCCAACTCGTGCGGGGGCAGGCCCGGACGGACGGCAACAAAATTTCGCACGACGCATGGCTCGGCTGGTTAGTGATTATCGGTTCCATTCCGGTAGCTCTCGTCGGTCTTTTGTTCAAGGAGCAGATCGAGGGCACGTTCACTAAGAACCTGTGGGTAATCGCTACGATGATGATTGTTGTAGGTCTTCTCCTGGCGATTGCGGAGAAGGTTGGAAAGCGGGAACGCGACATGAGCCAGCTAGGCATTGTCGACGCGCTGGCGGTTGGTTGGGCACAGGTATTGGCGCTGATTCCGGGTTCAAGCCGTTCGGGATCAACGATAATGGGTGGCCTATTCGTTGGCGAAACTCGGGAGGCCGCCGCCCGATTCTCCTTCCTATTATCCATACCGGCGATTGCAGCTAGTGGACTACTAGAACTGAAAGAAGCGGTTGAGAAGGTGCCGTCAGACAGTTATGTCGCGCTCGGCGTGGCAACTCTGATATCAGGTATCGTTGGGTATCTGTCGATTTGGTTTCTCTTACGCTATTTACGAACCCATTCGACGGCCGTGTTTATTGTGTATCGAATCATCGTGGCGGGTCTGATTCTGATTGCTTTGTCCGCCGGTTATCTGTCAGCAAGTATCTAGATTGAGAGTTCAGTTCAACGTGCAAAACATCAGCGCTCAAGCTTCACTCCAATAACTCAAGATGCGTAAATTGCAGGTTGGGAAGGGCGGTTTAGCCCCGCTCAAGATGCAAACTTTGCTCAGTGTTGAATGGAAATGAATCTTGGCAGGGGAAACCACCCTTCCCAAGCTGCAATCACCCAGCTTGAGTTATTTCGTGA
>DATIBJ010000071.1:0-51750 GCA_035457565.1 Pyrinomonadaceae bacterium
CTGATGACGCGGCAAAGAATGGAGAGCCCACGGAGCGACGCCCCTACCGATTAGGGCACCACCGATTGTCAGGAAGCGTGTCAGTTTTTTAGAAGGCAACATATCGAATACAAATACGTCGTAAGCTTGAGAGCGGATTTCGAGGTCAATTCTGGTCCGTACCTTCCAGGAGTTGATCCACTCGCTCAATGGCGCGTCTCAGGTGCGGGATCGTTATTGAACCGCCAACTACCAAGGCGACGTTGAAGGCATCGAGAAACTGTTCACGAGTTATTCCGATCGAAACGCACTGCTTGATGTGATAAGTGATGCAGTCGTCGCAGCGAAGCACGGTCGAAGCGGCCAGACCCATCAATTCCTTCGTCCGCTTATCAAGTGCGCCGTCTTCATACGCCTGAGTGTCGAGCGCAAAGAATCGTTTGATTCCAAGATGATCGCTGCCAAGTAGTTTTTCGTTCATGGCCGCACGATAACGGTCGAACTCGTCCATGCCAGTCGTCCTTTCTTTGGACCGCCAATCTTTTGTGATTGCTCTGTAATTCTAAGCTAGTAATCCTGTAATCCTGTAATCCTGTCAAAGATCGCCGGATCGTTTGTCTCGCCCTGTTCTAAGCTGTAACCTCTCGCAAAACAGAAATGAGCAACGATTCGCAAACCAAATTAGCGTTACAGTCGTTTCAAGTCGGCAATGTGGACCTGGCCGTGCGTGAAGATGAAGTTCTAGCAGTCATCGATTGGCGCGAACCGGCTCGGCTCCCATTCGCACCGCCGACGGTGCTCGGTGTCGTTGCTATTCAAGCGCGAATGTTGACTGTACTCGACACAGCGAAGTTGTTGGACCTTGAAACGACCGCGCGAGAGTCGATTCTGGCCCTTCGTGGAACGGAACAACTGGCTCTTACCGCTAACGTTCAGGGAACAATCATGATCGATCCCACCGACATTCAACCCGCAAGCAGGTTCGAGTCCCTCAGCAGTGGGATGATTCAGAAAGACGGTCGCATCATCCACCTACTTGCGACCGAGCAACTCTTCGCCACAGCGCTTGAGGAGCGTCGCCGCAAACGAATCTAAGACCGATGAACGCCCAGGCTTTTACAACTCTCGAGTTTCAACAGTTGCGCGAGCTAGTGAAACAAGGCGCGCAAACCGAACCCGGTCGCTCACGAATCGCGCAGATTGAACCACTCGAAAACCTTCCGGAGCTGCAACGCGAACTCGCGGCCTTAGGGGAATGCATCGGACTCCGGAATCGTGGAGTCGCCTGGTCATTCAGCGATTTGCTGGATCCACAAGAATCGATCGGTTTGCTGCGAGTTGAGGGTTCCGCACTCGATGCGAACGCAATCCTGCAACTGGCGCGTTTATCTGAACAAGCGCTTTCCGCCCGCGCGTCCATCCTCGCCGAACGTGATTCAGCTCCAACATTGTGGCAGTTAGTTGAGAATCTGCCGCGCGACTTGAACAGTCTGGTAGCGCGTGTTGCAACAAAGATTCTGCCAAGCGGAGAGCTCGACGATCGAGCGAGCCCGGAACTTGGAAGAATCCGTCACGCGATCACGGTGTTGCGGTCACGCATTACTCGTACGCTCGAAGGGTTGATGCGCAAGTCAGAGGAGGCAATTCAGGACGAGCTCGTCACTATTCGAAATGATCGCTTTGTGATCCCAGTAAAGGCGGACCATCGTGGACGCGTAAAGGGCGTTGCCCACGGTTATTCGTCGTCCGGCGCCACGGCGTTCATCGAGCCATTAGAGACGATTGATGCGAATAACGAACTACAGAGTCTGCATGAAGAAGAGGCGCGCGAGACAGCGCGAATTCTTTTTGCACTCAGTGAGGAGCTTCGAACGCAGTTGCCGGCGATTGAGCTAGCCGCAACGGCTGTAACTGAACTCGATGTTATCAACGGCAAGGCAATATTTCATCGCAGGTTCAATTGCGTCGTGCCACGTGTACACAACGAGGCGAAACTCGAGTTGATCAATGCTCGCCATCCATTGCTGGAAGAAAACCTGAAACAGGACGGCAAAGTGGTCGTCCCTGTTTCGTTCACGCTGGATGAAGCGCACGACACGATGGTTATATCGGGCGCGAATGCAGGAGGAAAAACAGTAGTTCTAAAAACTACCGGGTTACTTGCGCTGATGGCCGTTTCGGGTCTGTCCGTGCCGGCCTTCAAGGCTGAGTTTCCGTTCTATCAATCAATCCTCGCTGACATCGGCGATCACCAATCAATCGCCGCCAACCTTTCGACGTTTACGTCGCACGTCGCAAACATCGCTCGCATGATTCAACTGTGCGAAGCACCGGCGCTGGTGTTGCTGGATGAAGTAGGAACCGGCACGGATCCGGAAGAAGGATCGGCGCTCGGAGTCGCCGTAGTCGATTACTTCAGGCGCATGTGCCCAGCTCACGTGATTGCGACAACACATTACAGCGGTCTGAAGATGTACGCGGGCCTGGAAGAAGGCGTGCTAAACGCGAGTGTTGAGTTTGATGAAAAGACGCTTCAACCCACGTATCGATTGATTCTCGGCGTCGCCGGTTCTTCTTCAGGGCTGGAAATAGCGCGGCGTTTTGGTGTTCCTGAAACGATCACGAAAGCGGCCGTCACATCAGTCAAAGATTCATCGCGCCAGGCGTCTGAATATTTGAGTCGCATCAAGCGCGAAGCAGAGGAGGCTGAAAGATTGCGCATTGCGCTTGAAGAAGAGCGCGAGGCAGTGGCTGAAAAGTTTGCGTCGCTGGACAAGGAAGCCGCGAACCGTGAACAGCGACGGCAGAGCGATTTTGAGCGGATCCTGCAACGGCAGGTCAGCGACTTTGAAAAGAAGGCGCGCGAACTGGTAGCCCATATCAGTGATCGCGCTGATCGATTGAAGGTTGAGAAGGAAGCACAGCGACAAACGGCAGAACTAAAACGCGAGGCACAACGTGCGGCTCGTGCTGCGAAGCCAACCGAATCGCGTCAGGTGGAGGAAGATTCGCGCAGCATCAGAATCGTTCGCGACGGACAAGTCGTCTTGCGTTCGTCAACACCAACTGACGACAGTGAATTGGCAGAACCTGGCTATGTGGCCGCTGAGCAGCGAAAACTGGTAGTCGGCGACAAAGTAAGAATGCGTTCTTTCGGGTCGGTCGGCGTGATTGAGCAGATCAAGGGTGGCGAAGCTGAGGTGCGTGTAAAGGCATTGCGCTTTAAGGAGAAACTTCAAAACCTGGAATTGGTGGAAGCGCAACCCTCTGCAAAACCGCAGGAAGGTAAACTCGAGAAGCTCCGAAGAACTTCCGGAACAGAGGTCCACCTTAAAGAAGCCGAACAGAGTGCGACATCTGAAATAAACGTTATTGGAAAGACTACCGATGAAGCGGTTGAAATTGTCGACAAGTTTCTCGACGAAGCGTCGCTGGCGAGCATGAGCGAAGTGCGAATCGTTCACGGCCATGGCACCGGCGCATTGAGACGTGCCATTGGAGATTTATTGAAAGATCATCCTCACGTCGGCAGATTTATTCCGGCGCCACAAGATCAAGGTGGCTCGGGAGCGACGATTGTGCACCTGCGTGGAAGCTAGCCGCAGATGCGGGCAAATACGACCGAGTCTCTGCGTGATCTGGGCGTTCTCTGGGTCTCGGCGGTTTTCCTTGATTGTTCCAAATCGTCAAGAAAACAGTGCATAGAGAACACCGCGTCGATTCCCTGGTTTGTTGAGTGTTTCGGCCGACTCAAGAAAAACCGCCGAGACCCAGAGAACGCCGAGATTACGCAGAGAATTGAGTTCGGCTACCGATAGATCTTACTGCGGCTGATCCATTTTTCTTAAGTCGCCTCAACGAGTAGAATCTCGGCTCCCGGCAGCCAGGCAAACCAATTCAACCATGCGTTATCCCCAAACATTCATCGACGATCTTCGACGCCAGGCTGATATCGTCCGCGTAATCCAGGACTACGTGCAGCTAAAGAAAAAGGGCGCGAACTGGATGGCCTGCTGTCCTTTTCATAAAGAGAAGACACCGTCGTTTTCCGTTAGCCCAACCAAAGACATTTTCTACTGCTTCGGCTGTCACAAAGGCGGCTCGGTTTTCAACTTCGTGATGGAGATTGAGCGCGTTGGTTTTCCCGAAGCGATCAAGATCGTTGCTGACAAAGTCGGCATGCCGTTGCCAAAGATGGTTGACGACGGTCGCTTCGAATCAAAAAGACAAGAAGCTGACGACGTAATTCAGATGAACACCTGGGCGATGCAGTGGTGGGAACAACAACTCGAGTCGACCGCTGAAGCACGGATCGCTCGCGACTACCTTGTCGGACGTGAAATCAGCTCGGAAACGCAAAACAACTTTCGCCTAGGTTATTCGCCGGACAGCTGGGACGCGTTATCTCTGCACCTCCGTCAAAAAGGTGCGACGCAAGCGCAGATCGATCGCAGTGGACTCGTCGTTTTGAAGGATAGTGGCGGCTCGTACGATCGTTTTCGCGGTCGTTTAATGTTTCCGATTCTCGATATTCAGGGACGACCCATCGCTTTCGGTGGACGTACGCTGAGAAACGAAGATGCGAAATACATCAACTCCCCTGAAACCGCCGCGTATGTCAAAGGACGAAATCTTTATGGTCTAAATCTGACTCGTGATGAAATCCGGCGCCAGGAATTCGCAATTTTAGTCGAGGGATTTCTCGATCTGATCGTTCCGTATCAAGCAGGTGTAAAGAACATCGTAGCGAGTTTGGGAACCGCTTTAACGCCGGACCAGGTGAAACTATTAAGTCGGTTTGCGCACAAAGTAGTCGTCAATTATGATGGCGACCGCGCGGGGGTGCAGGCAGCGAAAAAGTCGATTGAAATTCTCCTCGCCGAAGATCTCGAGGTCAAAGTTCTGGTGCTACCGGACGATTCTGACCCAGATGAATTCATCCGAAAGTTTGGCGTAACCGAATACCAGCGACGACGAGCAAAAGCACTGCCCCACATACAATTCGTAATCGATCACGCTCTGCGAGACCGCAGCCTTCACCGACCTGCGGAAAAAGCGGAGGCGGTGGAAGAAGTTCTTCCTTACATTCGAGCCGTCCGCAATCGCGTTCAGAAGCGTGAGTACTTTGACATGGCGATGGACGCGTTGCGCATTAATGATGTAACGCTGCGGCGTGAGCTTTGGCAGACGCTCCGCACGGCCGTCGGTGATAGTGCGGACGTAAGTGATCGCGTGTTGAAACGCAGTCAAGTAAAGGCGACGGTTGCCGAAACAAAGTTGCTTGAACTTCTGCTGTCAGACGAACAGATGCGTCGAGATTTTCTGCCGCGACTCGCACCCTCTGACTATGAAGAACTCGCAACGGCAGGGATTTTCGAAGCGCTCTTTCAACTACAGATGACGGGTGGCAAGCCAGATTTCGAAACTCTAAGCGAGAAGGTTCAGGATGATCAGCAAGCGCGCGAGCTATTGCCAATGTTGCTAATGCATGACGCCGGCGATGTGACGGATGAAGAGGCGGATCAACGCGTCGCCGCCAATCGATACGTTGAAGCACTTCACTTAATGAGTATTGAAAGACGAATCAAACAGATAGTTCTTGAGATAACGGCAGCAGACAACAGCGGCGATGCAAGTTTGCGCGATCAACTCGTTCTGGAACAATTAAACCTTGATCGGCGTCGAAAAGCGCTCATGCCGAGTCCGGACGCGCCGGTAAACACCTAGACTCCTGCGGAGCAGTAACAACCTGTGAGCACTGAAGACAAAGATCGTGATGACGTGATGGAGCGCCTCCTTGAATTGGGTGGCGACAAGAAATACCTCACGTTCGACGACCTTAATCGAGAGCTTCCCGACAATGTCGTGTCTCCAGACGACATTGAGGACGTGCTGCAAAAGCTCGAGGGCTCCAATATCCCTGTGGCCGACTCGGATGAGCGTTTGCTGGAACAAGCAGCGGCAGTTGTTCCCGAAGACGAAGACGAAACGATCGATGAAGATATCGAATTGGATCTTTCGGCAGGCGCGCTGGAGAAAACGAACGATCCAGTTCGCTTGTATTTGCGAGAGATGGGGGTAGTACCGCTGCTAACGCGCGAGGGCGAAGTTTCGATAGCGAAGCGAATCGAGCGCGGTCAACTCAAAACACAAAAATCGATTGCTCGTTCTCCGATCGCCGTGTGTGAGGTTTTGCGAATTGGAGAGGAACTCGAAGCCAGCAAACTGAATATCCGGGAAACTGTCACATTCTCCGAACAGGCTGAGTTGACCGGCGATGAAGACAAGGCTGAAGAGTATCGCGCGTGGACCATCGAGGGTATTCAGAATATCCAGAAGCTCTACAAGACCGGCTTGAAAGAATGGGAAAAGCTTCGGATTGAGCATAAGGCTCAACGCGGGAAGAAAAGCAAGAAGGTCATGCGACTCCGTCGTCGCGTTGCGCGGCTGCGGCTTGAGATAGCCCAGGAGATTGGCCGACTAAATCTTACCGAGCGCGCGCGCCAACGGCTGATCAATGCAATTCGTGCTGTTCAGAAACAAGTCCGAGAGGCAGAGCGCGAGATCGAAACTTATGGTGAGAAGCTCACCAAAAAAAGAATTAAGCCTACGGACCAAAAAGAGTTCAAGCGCCGGGTCCTTCTCGCACGAAAACGTCTGCAACAGATAGAGATTGACCATAACGTAGGACCGATAGAGATCAAACGCTCATTGCAAGCTATCGTCGTCGGTGAGCAGCAAACGGGTCAGGCGAAACGTGAACTAGTTGAAGCGAATCTCCGACTCGTGGTTTCGATAGCCAAGAAGTACACCAATCGCGGCTTGCAGTTCCTGGATTTGATTCAGGAAGGCAACATCGGTTTGATGAAGGCAGTCGACAAGTTTGAATGGCGGCGTGGTTACAAGTTCTCGACTTATGCTACGTGGTGGATTCGCCAGGCGATCACTCGGGCGATCGCCGATCAAGCACGAACGATTCGTATTCCCGTGCACATGATAGAAACCATCAACAAACTCATTCGCACTTCGCGCGCGCTCGTGCAGGAGCTCGGACGCGAGCCGACGAGTGAAGAGATTGCGAAGAAGATGGACATTCCTGTTTCGAAAGTCAGAAAGGTTCTGAAGATCGCGCAGGAACCCATCTCACTCGAAACGCCGATTGGTGAAGAAGAAGATTCACATCTCGGCGACTTCATAGAAGACAAGTCGATTCTCAACCCTGCTGACGCTGTCGTTGCGTCGAACCTGCGAGAAATAACTGATGAAGTTTTGGCTACGCTTACACCGCGCGAAGAGAAAGTGATCAAAATGCGGTTCGGGTTGGGCACTACCGGATCGGAACACACTCTTGAAGAGGTGGGCCAACATTTCGCAGTGACCCGCGAACGAATCAGACAAATCGAAGCAAAAGCGCTCAGAAAACTCCGACACCCCTCTCGTTCACGTAAGTTGAAAGCTTTCCTCGACGGCGCTCCGCGATAATGTCGATAAGACTTCAGTTTGTCGTGTGCTGCCTTAGCTCCAACTTCGTTCAGTAACTGTGCGTCATTTGATTTCTGAAAGCAGTTGAATCTAACGCACCACACAAACTGAAGTTTATCGGACATTACTTGAACAGAAACGAAGTACTTCTGGCTGTGTAATCAAAGTCGTACTGGTAGGTGTAGCCGGGAAATTCTATCGTGCGGATGTACTGCACCCTTGCCTCCACCCTGTTATCACGAGTGGCGGTCGTGATGACCGCATCCGGCGGAACACTGTATTCCGCTAGACTCTTCTTCAATTGATCATTCACCCAGGTCGGTTGATAACCCGACGCCCCCGCAATGTCGACAGTGTGTTGCATCCAATCCTTAAATAAATAAGCCTGATAAGCCACAGGAACGTAAAGATAAAGGCCGTATCCAATAGCCGCCGCGATTATCAAAAAGATCAGCAGCTTCAATCGGGCGGCGCCGCGCTCACTTGAACGATGCAAATCCATCAGTGGCTTGTGCTCCTTTGCGGGTTACGCAGCCCTCGCTCAAGGGCGTTTCGCAGTAGTCTCTTACCGATCTCTTTGCCACTCACAATGTGTGGCGATCCTATTCCTTTCAATAACACCCAGTTAACTTCTCCTGCTACTCGCTTCTTGTCGTGCCGGAATGATTCGACAATCTGGTCGGGGTCGATGTTGTTGAGAGCGGGCAATGGTCCACAAAGGGCCACTGCGCCACGCAGCGATTCTAAACCCGCATGAGTTAGTAAGCCTAGATCCTTTGAAATCTCACCAGCCACTAACATTCCATAACCCACCGCTTCACCATGCCGCAGCCTTCGGTAGTTGGTAACTGCTTCCAGCGCATGGGCCGTTGTGTGTCCGAAGTTAAGGATGCGACGGGACTTCGCGTCAGTTCGCGCGATTGATTCGCGTTCATCGTTTGCAACGATTGAAAGTTTAAACTTGCAGTGATCCCGTATTAGCCTTTGGAAAGCTATACTTTCGAAGTCCGTGCGGCGATTCTCAAGAAACTTAACTGTCTTCGTGAAAAGAGGACCACCGGCGATTAACGACTGTTTCACCATTTCACAAAATCCTGCAACCAACTCACGTTGCGGCAAAGACGAGAGCGTTTGAGTATCAATGACGACCAACTCTGGTTGATGAAACGTACCTACAAGATTCTTCCCGGTAGCCAAGTTGATTCCCGTCTTACCTCCTACCGACGAATCGATTTGCGCGAGCAATGTTGTCGGAACCTGCACGAAGGGGATTCCCCGTAGATACATACTCGCGGCGAGTCCGGCTACATCGCCTACGACACCGCCACCCAATGCGATAACTGCATCGTTTCTTTCAAGATGTATCTCATCAAGAAAACCCACTGCTCGTTCCAGGGTTCGAAATGACTTATGGCGTTCACCTTCAGGCATTGGCCAGGGAAATGTGCTGTAGCCTTCAGGATTTACGGACCTAAGAATGTCCCTTCCAAACAGCTTAAAAATACGCTTATTTGTAATAAGGGCGAGCGACTTTGGCGGCGATTTAAAAGCCTGGCGAATAAGATCGCCAAGATGTCGCCGAATCCCCGGTCCGATGTTGATTTCACTCCGTCGCGATTGGGTAGGTAGGGAGATTTTCAGACGAAGCATGAGCAAGAAGGTCCGTCGTAAAGATCTATCGCAGCCATATTAACACGCGTGATTTTCCGAGAGACTCGTGCTGTTTGTTGGATTGAATCCGAAGACTTACTGGAAAAGCGAATGGGCGCGACATACGTGGGAGTGCGTCGCGCCCATCCATATTCGTGGTTACTGTCCTCACCCCAGCAACCACTTGAGACGGAGGATCCACCAACCGTCTCTCTTGCCCCACAATATACATCGCAACGGCTGTGCCGTGCAAGCTGGTTTTTGGCGAACGTAATCGCCTTCGATGTTTGTTGATTGAAAGCGATCAAGCACTGGATCTTGCAGTGCGGGTAACCAAAAGCCTGTGTAGAATTTTCTCGGATCCGCGTGTAGAAATTTCCAACGCGGCACTCTTTATACTCCCAATTCCTGCTCGAGCGCGGCGGCAATCTTCCGCGCATACGCATCAATATCCGCCTGGTTTTGCCCTTCAATCATCACTCTCGCAACGGGCTCGGTTCCCGAATAACGCAGAAGTAGCCGACCGTTCTCACCCAATCGCTGTTCCACCTCTTTGGTTGCGTCAGTGACCGCCGCCAAATCCACGAATGGACGCTTCTGTTTTACGCGGACGTTGACCAGCGTTTGCGGGTAACGCTGTAAGCCTTTAGTCATTTCAGCCAGCGAACTTTGCGATTCCTGTAAGGCACGAAGCAGCAACAGCGTCGTGATCATGCCGTCACCCGCCAAGCTTAGTGCCGGCAGAATCACATGGCCCGATTGTTCTCCTCCCAGACTAGCGTCAAGGCGCAAGAGTGTTTCGAGTACGTATTTATCGCCAACATCCGTGCGAACCAGTTTTATCCCTCGCCCGCGCAAAGCGATCTCCAGACCAATGTTACTCATGACGGTTGCGACGACAGTGTTAGCTTTCAACTCGTTCTTAGCCTGGAGGTAATCCGCTAAGACCCACAACGTGGCATCACCGTCAACAAATTTTCCTTCATGATCGACGAAGAGAGATCGATCAGCATCCCCATCGAACGCAACACCGAGATCCGCTTTTTCACTAACGACCCTCTCCTGCAAACCTTCGATGTGTAGCGACCCGCTGTTGAGATTTATGTTCTTACCATCGGGCTCCCGGTTGATAGCAACGACATTCGCGCCCAATCGCTCGAATAGCGCTGGAGCGAGCCGATAGCTAGCCCCGTTAGCACAATCGACAACGATCTTTAACCCATTAAGTGATAAATCCTGAGCGATACGGTTTGAGAGGAAATCCAGATAACGCGCTTGTAGTTGATCCTCCTCGTCAGCCGGCGTCTCGTTGGCATTCAGGGTTGAGACTTGGCCTGCGGCGGCGTAAATATCAGCTTCAATTAACCGCTCGACCTCATCATCGATCTTTTGTCCTGAAGCGGAAAAGATCTTGATGCCGTTGTCATGATACGGATTGTGAGACGCACTTATCACAACGCCGGCATTGGCTTTCAACTCGCCAGTCAAATAAGCGACGCCGGGAGTAGTTATAACTCCTGCTGAATGACATTCTGCACCCGCGCTTGTCGCACCTTCGATTAACGATTGTTCGAGCCAGGCGCCGGACTCGCGAGTATCTCTGCCAATCACAATGACCGCGCCTTTTGCCTTGTTATTCAGATAACTCGCAAGCGAGAAGCCTATTCGTTTGACCGTGTCGCGATCCAGGGGAAACTTGCCAGCTTCGCCTCGAATACCATCAGTACCAAAGAGAGCTTTCATCAATTATTTATTCACTTGTTAGATTTGAATTTGGAAGGCTTTATCGATCGCAAGCTAAGTTTGTCTTGAATCGCAGACGGTGCTTCAAGTGTCGCTCTGGAAACCTCCGTAAGGGATGGCAAGATTAACTTCAAGTCACTGGACTTCAAGCCGGCTAACACGGTAGGAGGCCCGTAAACTACAACTGCCACTCGATTTGGTTCGGCAACCTCGCCCGACTGAACTGTTACCGGCACATCTGCAAACTCTCTTTCGATGCGTCTTTCCCCTATCTCGACCTCTACAGTAACTGACGGCTCCAACACATCAATTTTCGCGTCGGAGATATCAATCGCCGTATTTGCTACGGTAAACGATTCGCGACGTCCAGCGACAGAGATTGTCTCGGTTGGCGCCTTTGGCAAGGCTTTAATGTTTCGGCTTGGACCTCGTACGTTGACGGTGTTCTTGCTCAACCGGACGGCATACACCTCGTAACCGTCAGCCGGCGTACCTTCAATTTTGGGTTCGATCTCCAATTGTCGATCGATAACTGGTTCGAGCCGAATTGATATCGCGCCTGGTTGGAATGCGTCGACTACAACGCCCTGAGGTAAGTCGAGACGAGCGCGGTCGACCAATCTCAAAATGCGCTCACCTGCCCTTTGATCACTGAGGTCCACAGTGGCGATCAGCGAGGTCCTATTTAACTCATCAAGCTTGTATTTACTGCCGGTAAGCAAGACATCGACGCTATTCGGAGGATCGTTACTAATCTCGAGCGCTTCCGGCCGAATGTATTTCAACTGCACAGTCGCATGAACGTTCACCGGAGTGTTTTGACCTGTGACTACAAACCAAAGCACCAACGTGATGGCCAGCGACAGCAGTTTCAAGTTCCAATCTTCGATAAAGACTCGCCGCACGACCCGATTTAAATTGCTCGGTGTGCGGGGCGTTTCCTGCCCGGAAACCTCGTCGATGTCTTGAAACGGCATGTCTTAAGCTCTCTTAGATGGGAGCGATTTCTTCTTCTGCTTCTGCTTCTGCTTCGGCGTCAGTGACTTTCGGAGCCTCTTTCCGCCGACCCACGCCAAGTGCCTCGAAGATTGCCGCTCGTAACTTGGTTGCGTCGAGACCGCGCCTGATCTCTCCCGCTTGAACAAAAGAAATTAAGCCCGTCTCTTCCGAGACGACGACCGCAACCGCGTCTGTATCTTCAGTGACGCCAATCGCCGCGCGATGGCGTGTGCCGAGCTCTTTCGATAACCGCGGGTTTAGCGTCAACGGCAAAAAGCAGGACGCTGCCGCAATCCTATGACGGCGAATGACCACAGCTCCATCGTGAAGCGGCGTCGCCGGATTAAAGATGCTGACAAGAAGGTCGTAACTGAGCTCTGCATCGAGTTGCACGCCACCATCCGTAACATTCTTAAGTCCTACGTTTCTTTCGATTACGATCAGAGCACCCGTCTTGGTTGAAGCTAACGTCGAAGCTGCGAGCACGACTTCGTCGTAGACACCCTCGCCGAATTGCCCTCGATGCACGCGCGTAAACGGCATCCGGAACCTGTTGCCAAAGGAGATTAGACCCTGGCGTATTTCCGATTGGAATAGAACGATGATGGCAATGCCGATGTAGAGCAGACCATTACGCAGCACAAACTCGAGTGTCGCGAGATCCTGTTTTATGGAGAGCCAGTAAAGGAAAACGATAGCGGCGATACCAGCCGTCATTGGTGCGCCGCGGGTACCACGGAGGAGTTTCAACACTGCATACACGAGCAAGAAGACAAGCACAATGTCCGCGAGATTTCGCGGCTCAATGGCCCGTCTCAGATACTCGGCATATGGCAGTAGCAGTAACATCTAGTATTCGTATGTTTGTGGATTTCCAACTTGCGATTCAGTGACTCCAATTTGTTTTCTCGAAAGCGCAAGCTAGATCTCCTGAGCTTATCCGACTTGTTCCACGGCCGGAGCGCGGTTGGCGTCGCGTTTGTCGCGCGACGCTTCCAGAAAGATTTTTTGGACCTTTGGCTCGGCGCGTTTGATCAACTCTTCAACCTCTTCAATCGTTTGCACAATCTGGTCTGTGCGCAAATCATCAAGCATCTTTACATGCGCGTTAATCAAGATCTCTTTCGGCGCAAGATGCATCGTCAATAACTCGACAACCCTCTCGACATTAGGATGACTTTCAATCGCCTTTTTGATCGCGCGTACAGACTTGATGTTCGCCGCTTCGCCGAGCAACAGGGCGCGCGATGTTCGTGCCAACACAAAAGCAACGATGGCAAGTACGCCACCGATGATTATCGATGCGAGACCATCCCAGTAAGCTCCTGCGGCGCCGCCCACCTGATAGTCTGTTAAAAGTATTCCAGACGCAGCAATCAGAATTCCTAACAGAGCCGCGGAGTCTTCAAAGAGCACTGTTTTTGCTGTCGGGTCTTTCGATAACGCCAGGTACTGCCAAAAACTGAGTCCTTCGTGATGGGCTTCCTTAATTTCCTGGTAGAGCGCTAATCCAATCGAGCCAGCCTCTAAGACAAAGGAGATTGCCAGGATAATGTAAGCCCACTTCAAATTTGTCGGCGGGTGCGGATGCGCTAGCTTGTTGATGCCTTCGTAAATCGCATACGTCGCGCCGACCCCGAAAATGAATATCGCCGCTATGAAAGACCAGAAAAATCGTTCTTTTCCGTGACCAAAAGGATGCTTTCGTGAAGCAGGTCTTTTGTAGAACCGTAGTCCCAGTAGCAGAAAGACCTGGTTGGTGGTATCCGCAACCGAATGGAAGGCCTCAGCCATCATGCCGGAGGAGCCGGTAACAAAGGCAGCCACCAACTTCAGAATGGTAATCAAGCCGTTGGCAAAGAGCGCCCCCAACACCGCCAACATACAGGAAGTCCCTCAGGTCTGGAATGATAGCTCCGCTCGGATTATCGCGGAAAAATGGAGGAGTGGCAACGGTGAGGTTTGATAGGGAGAGCCGGTCAAGGTAAGTGGAACAATTCAACGTAAACAGATTGCAAGTAGGGAAGGGTGGCTTGGCCCCACTCAATGTTCCATACATTCAACGTCGCGGGTCAGAAAACTTGAGCGACTTCGATCGTTTACGTCGCTTGAAGGTACCGTTCTGTAGAAAACCTACGAGTTCGCCATTCTTGCCAACGACCGCCACCGACCCGATGCCGTTCTTACTCATCAGATCTCTCGCATAATCCAACGTCGCATTTGGCTCAACGAAAAAGCGCGCGGCGATCGGGCGCATCACATCTCGCGCGCGGGTTGAATGCCACTTCTCACGCGGCAACGACTTCAGGTCTTCAAGCGAAAGCATGCCGTGGAGGCGTTGCTGCAAAGCAACTGGAAACGCCGTCTGTCGATGAAGCGGCAGAATCGTGTCGATCAATTGACTGATTAGCGTATCCGGCTCGATCGAGAATGGCGCCGACATCGCTTCGCTCACGACATGCCGCATCCTCTGTCTTGAATGTTTGACTACGCTGTAAGCTGCGTCGAAGAGAAACACACCGACCAACACGGACCATAATCCCATGAAGTACGAACGAAAGTTTGGCGCGATGACCATGTAGACGCCGAAGATGATCAAAATTGCGGCGATCAACATCCCACAAATGCCGGCCATGCGTGTCGCTTCTCTGATATTGCCAGCGCGGCGCCACAGCAGTGCTCGCAGAACTCTTCCGCCATCCAATGGATAACCCGGGAAAAGGTTGAAGACGGCGAGCAGCAAGTTGCCGAGACTCACTAGACCCAGCGCTCCGGCGATGATTCGATAATCCGCAACGCGAGCCATATACATCAGGAGAAACCCAACGACCGCAAACATAAAACTCGCCGCTGGGCCAGCCACCGCAATCCGAAACTCCGCACCGGGATTATTCGGCTCATTACGCAGGCGCGCTAATCCTCCGAACGGGTGAAGGACAATCTCTTCAATTTCGATTCCTTCTGCGCGCGCCATCAATGCGTGTGAAAGTTCGTGACCAAGGACAGATAAAAACAGCCCGAGCGTAGTGATAATTCCGAGAACCCATGCCGCCGGCGCGCCCACCGGCATTAGCTGTCCCTGCATGACCCACATGCCACCATGAGACAGATTCACCGCGATTAGCCAGACGCTCAGGAAGAAAACAATGAACCAGCGGAAGTCGATGCGAATTGGGATACCGTGAATGCGCGCGACGGTAATTCTGCGTCTGGAAAAGGCGAGGATGTTCATGACGTAAAACTACGTTTCGAAAGCGGCAGCACTCTCGTCGATGAATGGATGCGGTTCAGTGCGCGCTACTCGACGCAACAACAAAGGCTCGTCGAACAGTTGCGACAAGCCGTGGACGCTCGCGTAACGTGGCTCATCAGCAACGCGCACTGCAAGGTTCAATTCTTTTTGTAGATACTGCGGCAGGCCACCAAGTAACGCGCCGCCGCCCGTCAGAATCACGCCTCGATTGAAAACATCGCCGGCTACTTCCGGCGGTAGCTCTGTAAGCATCATTCGAACTTCATCGGCGATTCGTCGCGTGATCGGTTGCGTAACCCGATAGATCTCTCCCGCCGTTATATCGACCGCTCCAGGACTTCCCGTTTGCACATCTCGACCGCGCACCTCGAGTTTCTTGTCTGGGTCATCTGGTTCGATAGCGGAACTCAGTTCCAATTTAATTCTTTCTGCCGACGGAATACCTATCGTTAGACCATGGTGACGGCGCAAACGGTCCATGATTGCCGCATTAATATCCGAGCTGCCGAGGCGTTCCCCGCGTGACGCGACAATTGAACCGCTGACGATAACGGCAATATTCATTGAGCCGCCGCCGATATCAACTACAGCAGCCGCGTGTTCGTCATTTATGGGAACACCTGCACCAATCGCTGCCGCCTGCCCTTCTTCGATCATGTACACCCGGCTGATACGTGCCTTTTCAGCGGCAGCCAGAAGCGCGCGCTGCTCCACTTGTGTCATTTCCGAAAGAACGCTCATGATCGCACGCCTGCTAACGTGTGATATGCCGCTGCGCGCCTCCTGTACAAAGTGGTCGAGCATTTCCTTCGTGAGTTCGAAATCGGCGACTACTCCATCGACGAGTGGAGCGATCACCGAAACGTCGCGCGCCTCACGTCCTTGCATCTTGCTGGCTTCATTGCCGACCGCGATCACTTCACCCGTGATCTTATTGACTGCAACAACAGACGGCTGGTCGACGACAATGCCCCGGCCCCGAACGGCGATAATCGTACTCGCGGATCCCATATCGATCGCCAGGGACTCCGATACGAGATTCCTAAGTGCGTTAAGCCCGATGAATGATCCGGTTTTGCCTATGAATGACATAAAAACGAAATAGGACCCATAAGACCGATAGGCCTTACAGGACCTATTAGACTCCTGGAACTATTAAAATGCTCCGCTTGCTTTTTGCCAATCCACTTCCCAAAGCACCACAGGTTGTTCGCGATTCTTCACGGTGATTGGATCCCGTGGTTTCAACTTGTAGCGACTGCGCGCAGCCTTGGCCGTGGCGTCGCTCATTAAAATCTCGCCACCTCTCGCGTTCGACTCCAATCGCGCGCAAGTGTTGACTGCATCCCCAATCGCGGTGTATTCCGATCGGCGTTCGGATCCGATGTAACCGACCACCACCTCGCCCGTGTGTAAACCCATGCCGACACCAATCTCCGGCAATCCTTCGGCAAGCAACTCAAGATTGATTCCCAGCACTCGCCGCTGCATAGCCACTGCAGCATTCAATGCGTTATTTGCGTCGTCCGGCGTGGTGGCTGGTGCTCCAAACAAAGCCATCAATCCGTCACCGAGATACTTATCAAGGGTTCCGCCGTGCGCGAAGATTATGTCGGTCATTGCGGAGAAGTAACGATTCAACAAACTTACGATGCGTTCCGGCTGCGCGTGTTCAGAAATTCGAGTGAAGCCGCGTATGTCTGCGAACAGAATCGTAATCGTTTGGCTGACACCGCCGAGCTTGAACGACTCCGGATTCTCGAGCATCTGCTTCACAACGTATTCAGGAAGGAAGCGGCTGTAATTTGCGCGCGCAACTTCTTCGCGAGCCAGTCGTTCGTGCGCACGCGCGTTTTCTACTGCGATGGCTGTTTGCGCTGCTACGGCACTGATCAGTTCGAGGTCGTCAGGTTTGAATGCACTAAATGGATCGAGCCTATCCGCGTATAACGCGCCGTGAACACGCGTTTCAGCAACTAGCGGCGCGCAAATGGTGGAGCGAACCCCCTGCGAAACGATTGAATCTACGCCCGCAAACTGTTCATCGGACGCTGCGTCCTGCGATAGAAGGGCGACGCGCTCCTTCATAACTTTTCGCGTAATAGTGCGACCTATGGAAAGTCGTCGCGCATGAGCATCGAGCCGATTGTCTCGCGCCCGCATAGCAATTGGCGTGAGTTTTGGATCATCACTATTTGAACCTGCTTCGGCCAGAAGAGCGACAACACGATCGGCTGGTGTTGACCTGAAAATGACGTCGGTTGCTTTGTCGAAGATTGCATTGAGATCGAAAACGGAGCCGAGAGTTTTGCTCATCTCGTAAAGCGCGGTGAGGATGTTTGCTTTCCGCTGCAATGTGTCGAGCATCTTGTCGCGCTGTGGCGCGGGCAGCGGCGAAGGAGACGGCGTCATCTCTTCCGTTTTCGAACGGAACACTGTGCTCATTACGTCGTTCGCAGATATCAGCAGTTGTGTGTGGCCGAGGGGTCGATCGTCGTACTTAACGTCACTCGTACGTTCTTCAACGGGCTGCTCGAATTTGAGCGTGCTGGCGCCGATAGTTATGCGATCGCCGTTCGCTAATTTGTGTTCGTACTCACTAGCACCGTTGATGAAAACCTTGTTGGCGCTTCGTCGCAGCTGGCCGTTAATCACTGCGCCGTCGATGATGGTGAACGATCCGTCATCACTAGTTTTGACGTGTGCGTGATAGCGTGAGGCTCGCGGGTCGTCGAGTACCACAGAGTTATCCGGAGCACGACCGATTGTGCAAACAGAGTCCGGCGTGAAAGTGAACCGCCACTCCCGGCCGCTCGCGTCGGTGATTTTCAAGTGCGCCATGGGAGATTGATCCTAACATATCCAGGCAGAATTCCAGGATTACAAGATTGACGTTCGAGCGAAAGCAGCGTGGCCAAATCTTCTGGTTAAGCTTCGAATCTTGTTGATTCTGGAATCCTGTCGTTTCACAATTTGGAATGGCGAAGGCGGACGACGTGTTGCGATACTTCGCTGTTGATGTTGCGCCAGATCAAACATTCAGTGCCGACAATCTGCCGCCAGGTCGTTATTGGGTAACCACCACCCCCGACTATCAACAGACACACCTGGCAACAATCTACGTTTACCCGACGGAGCGCAGCAGCGAACAAGGCTTCGCCTTGTGGCTGAAGCAAGTAATACCGTAATCGAATTAAAGCCCTGCCAGAACATCAGCGACTTTCAGCTCCGCGTTGTCTCGCCATGAATCTGCATATCACTCAGACTCGATGATTGCTATTGAGCGTTCGTCGAACCCTTCAAGATCGTTCGCGTCGTATAGACATACCGTGATCTCTCTTGAATGATCGCTACTGGATATGTGCTCGTGACGGAACTTACCGTCTGCTAACAGAAGGTCGACCGAGTCGCGGAACTCTGACGCTTCTGATCGTGTTAGATATAGAATTATTGTGCGAAGTGAACGATTGCTATCTTCATCGAGAATCCTCATTGACCCCTCATCAGCAAGTAAACGCAGTTGGCATGGTTCCCAAACTTGAACGTTGGTAGTAGCACGACAAGCTAAAGCATATCGCACATTCGAGGTCTTTCCAGGAGAGTGAGCCTTTCGGACGTTACCGACAAACTAAAAGTGTGTCGGACATCCGCCAAAACCTTGACGCTCTGGAAGAGTGCTTGTTAGACTCAAATCACTTTCCAAACAGGGCCCGGCGCGAACCTGCGTCGCTCGGATTTTCCCCTAAGACCCGCGCGTGCGGCGCAGTCTGATTTTTCACATCGATGGAGGTGCATGGTGGGCTTCAAAGTCGGCCAGAAAGTCGTTTACCCCAATCATGGAATCGGGACCATCGAGCAGATTGAACAGAAGCAAATAGGAGCTACTCAACTTCCCTTCTACACGCTTCGTCTGGCTGCTAATAACTCTCTGGTTCTGGTTCCCGTCTCAAATGCTGCAGAAGTTGGCCTCAGATCCCCAATCTCATCGGGACAATGCGACATGCTTTTCAAAGCACTAGCAGATGATTTTTCTTCCCCCGCTAACGACTGGAAGGATCGCTTCAAGGAGTTTTCAGAGAAAATGCGCACCGGCGACATTTTTGAAGCCGCCGATGTGCTGAAGCACTTAACTTATCTCAGTCATCTCAAACCTCTCTCGTTTCGTGAACAACGCATGCTCGAACGTTCACGTTACCTGGTCGTTTCTGAACTGGCAGCCGTTTGTCGCCAGCCTGAGTGCAATATCGAACCCCGCGTTGACGAGGCGATTGCCAAAGCGTGTGCCAAACACGACAAGCGTCCCGCTCGCGCCCGTGTTGCAGCAGCTGCTGCCGGCCACTAGCTTCAAAATATTGCCGTAATCTTGATGCGTCCCAGATCGTGGGGTTGACGTGTGCCCCGGGAAAGGGAAAAGGGGAAAAGGGCAAGAAGGAGAGAAGGACCCCTTTCCCCTTTTCCCCTTTTCCCCTTTTCCCCTTTTCGCCTCGTCTCCTTTTCCCCCTTCGCCCCACGGGCGTGGTATGATTTGCTTCCTCCGGAGGGAAATGGCTTACATATCAGGTGCACCTTACGCGCCTCTTTAGTAATGGACGAACTACCAAGTAGCTGGCTGGGTATATTGATCGCCGAAGGCGACGCGGGCTTATCAACTACCTGGACCGTCACTCTCTTAAAACTACTGGCCGTTATTCTGCTCGTGGCCGCGAATGGTTTCTTTGTTGCCGCAGAATTTGCGCTAGTCGGGGTCCGTTCATCACGCATAGAAACGCTTGCGGCATCCGGTAGCAGATCCGCTCGGCGCCTGCTCGATCTGCTCAACAACCTAAATGCCTACCTCTCCGCATCGCAGTTAGGGATTACGCTGGCGTCCCTTGCTTTGGGATGGATCGGCGAACCAGCAATTGCACGATTACTCGAGAACCCGCTTCATAGTCTTTCGGATCCGTGGCGACACACGATCGCTTTTCTAATTGCCTTCTCTATCATCACCTCATTACATATTGTGATCGGTGAGCAAGCGCCAAAGCTTCTTGGGCTCGCGCGCGCTGAAAGAGTTGCGCTTACGATCGCGCTGCCGATGGAACTCTTTTACAAAGTGTTCAGTTGGCCCATTCGCGCACTCGATTGGGCCAGCGCACGCGTTGTCAAAGTGATCGGCATTAACGCATCGGCGGATCATGCGTCTACTTACACGGAAGCGGAGTTGCGCAAGCTCGTCGACATATCGCGCGAGAGCGGCCATCTACGCGCCGAAGAACGCCGTCTTATTCATCGCGTGTTTGAATTCTCAGATACTTTAGTGCGTGAAGCGATGGTGCCGCGAACAGAGATGGCCGCGATCGCTCACAACTGCACGCTTGAGGAGATCACGAAAGCTTTTCAGCAGTATCAATATTCGCGTCTGCCGGTGTATCGAGAATCACTCGATGACATCATCGGGTTCATACACAGCAAGGACGTAATGCCTTACTTGCTCAGGCCGGAGCATTTTCGTTTGGAAGATGTACTGCGTTCACCCCTTTATGTCGTCGACACGGCTCGCCTGGAAGATGTTCTACGGCAGATGCAGAAAGCGAAGATGCATTTTGGTTTCGTCGTGGACGAGCACGGCGGCCTCGAAGGCATCATTACCTTGAACGATCTGCTTGAAGAAATTGTTGGTGAGCTGTCTGACGAGCACGATGAAGAAGTGAACGAACAGATCACCCAGGTTGCTGAGAAGCGCTATCTCCTCGCGGGTGCGCTAGCGGTGAGAGATCTGAATCGGCGGCTGAAATTGTCAGTTCCTGAGTCTGAAAACTACACAACGGTAGGCGGGTTTTTGATGACAGCGGCTGGTCACGTGCTGAAGTCGGGAGAGACTGTTAAGTACAACGGTCTCTTGTTCCAGGTGGATCGCGTTGAAAAACGTCGCGTAATGCGCGTGCAACTGGAGATTGTGAAAGAAGACGAAGTGGCGAACGCGGCGAATACCTGATGTCCGATAAACTTCACAGTTTGTCGTCAAGGTGCGCAATCAATCAACACAGTGCTAACACAGTCTATCTCGACGCGTCGTGATACTGATTGTTATTCGCTGCGTTGAATCTGCCTGCGACAACGACAAACGTGAAGTTTATCGAACAATAAATAGGAGCAAAAATAAATGAGCTGGATCGAAAACATCCACGCGCGTGAGATTCTGGATTCGCGCGGCAATCCAACCGTGGAAGCGGAAGTGCTTTTAGCCGATGGCGTTCTCGGGCGAGCGGCCGTTCCTTCAGGCGCTTCAACGGGGGAACACGAAGCAGTCGAGCTCCGAGATGGCGACAAGAATCGATATGGCGGAAAGGGCGTGACCAAAGCAGTGCGGAACGTCAACGAAGTGATTGCTCCCGCTCTCGAAGGCTTTGATGCATTGGACCAGGTCGAGATCGATGAAGCACTGTTGAAACTCGACGGCACCCAGACCAAATCGAAACTAGGAGCGAACGCGCTGCTGTCTGTCTCGCTCGCCACAGCCCGCGCCGCCGCAACCTATCTTGAAATCCCGCTATACCGATATCTGGGTGGCACTAACGCTCGAACGTTACCGGTACCGATGATGAACATCATCAACGGCGGCGCCCATGCTGATAATAACGTCGACTTCCAGGAGTTCATGGTTGTTCCCGTCGGAGCTTCAACATTTGGTGAAGCACTTCGAACGGGTGCAGAAGTCTTTCACGAGTTGAAAGCTGTTTTGAAGAAGAAAGGATACGCGACGAGCGTTGGCGACGAAGGTGGCTTTGCACCAAATCTGCGATCGAACGAAGAAGCCATCGAAACAATTCTGGAAGCTGTAACGAAAGCGGGATTCAGTGCGGGTACCGATTGCTTGTTGGCACTGGATCCGGCAGCCAGTGAGTTTTATGACGGCCGATCGTACGTTTTTAAAAAGAGTGATAAGCGAAAGCTCACGAGTCAAGAGATGGCGGCGTTCTGGCAGAACTGGTGTAACCAGTATCCGATCATTTCAATTGAAGACGGCATGGCTGAAAACGATTGGGATGGATGGAAATTACTAACCGATCTGATCGGTGAACGCGTGCAGCTCGTGGGCGACGATCTGTTTGTTACCAACACATCCTTTCTGCAGAAAGGAATTGATCTGGGTGTCGCTAACTCGATTCTGATCAAGGTCAATCAGATCGGTACGCTTACAGAGACACTTGCGTGCATCGAACTTGCTCAGAAGCACCGGCGCACCGCAGTGATCTCCCACCGTTCGGGCGAAACGGAAGATCCGTTCATCGCCGATCTCGCTGTCGCTACAAATGCTGGTCAGATCAAAACGGGATCATTGTCACGTACGGATCGGATCGCGAAATACAATCAGCTGTTGCGGATCGAAGAAGACTTGCGGGGCGCCGCGAAATACCCGGGGCGCGAAGCGTTCTATCAGATTCAAGCGACGAAACGAACGAATAACAAAACAAAGAGGCCGCGCGCACAAGCTGCGCGGTGATAAAGCTTCATTGCCGATTGCTGATTTCCGATTGAAATGGCAGTCATTATCGTCTCAATGTAGTGGCAAAGACTTCATTCCACGTCAGAACTGTTTCTGGAGATCAACGCATTGAATCCTAAACGTGGTCCCCTTGCATTAATAATCATCGATGGCTGGGGTTATTCCGATTCACGTGAGGGCAATGCAATCGCACTCGCGGCAACACCTTTCTATGACGAACTGACCCAACAGTATCCACACACGCTACTCGAAGCTCATGGTAGTCGCGTCGGTCTTCCGCCCGGCATTATGGGCAACTCCGAAGTTGGTCATCTCAACATTGGCGCCGGCCGTGTGATCCGAATGGATGTTTCTCTTGTCGATCACGAGATCGCGACGGGTTCGTTCTTCAAAAACAAAGTGCTACTTGAAGCGATCGAGCAAGCCAAGAACCGTGGAGGCGCTCTTCATCTGATGGGCCTCTGTTCAGATGGTCAGGTTCATTCCTCACTCACACATCTCTACGCACTGTTGCAAATGGCAAAGAACCACTATCTCGATCGTGTGTTTGTCCACTGCTTTCTCGATGGCCGTGATACGCCACCAAGTTCCGGTGCAGATTACGTTGCAACGCTTCAACGAAAGATCGATGAGATCGGTGTAAGTCGCATTGCGGCGGTCATAGGTCGCTACTACGCGATGGATCGCGACAAGCGTTGGGAGCGAACGCAGCGCGGGTACGATCTCTTAGTGCATGGCATCGGCAAAAGAGTCACGGATCCTGTAAGCGCGATCAGAGAATCGTATTTGGCAGGAATAACTGACGAATTCCTTGAGCCACACGTTATCGTCGACCAAAGTGGTGCTCCAATCGCGAAAATAGCAGACGGCGACTCAGTTATCTTCTTCAACTTTCGTCCCGATCGCGCGCGACAGCTGACGCGTTCACTCGCATTGGCTGACTTCAACGAGTTTCCGATTACCGATAGACCAAGCGTTCATTTTGTTTGTTTCACGCTTTACGACAGCACATTCAACCTGCCGATTGCTTTTCCACCACGCGTGCATCGAAACGTTCTCGCCGAAGTGTGGGCGCGTCTTGCCGTTGACAACTACCGGCTAGCAGAAACAGAAAAGTACGCGCACGTCACATATTTCTTTAATGGCGGCGTGGAGAAAGAATATGCCCACGAGAAACGTTTGCTGGTTCCTTCACCAAAGATTGCGACCTACGATCTGCAACCTGAAATGTCAGCATTCAAAGTAACAGACAAAGTTCTGCGCGCAATCGATGAACGCGAAACCGATGTATTCGTCATCAACTTCGCTAATCCGGACATGGTCGGACACACAGGCAAACTCGATAAAACCATCGAAGCTTGCCAGTACGTCGATACCTGTCTCGGGTGGATTACGAAGGGTATTCGTCAGGTCCGTGGAACAACTATCATCACAGCCGATCACGGCAATGCGGAACAGATGATCGACCTCTTGACCGGCAGCCCGCACACAGCGCACACAACCAATCCCGTTCCTTTTCATCTTATCGATGAAGATGCGAAAGGAATAAAGTTGAGAAGCGGCGGCGCACTCGAGGATGTGGCGCCTACCATCCTGGCAATTATGGGATTGGAAAAACCCGACGAGATGACTGGGACAGATTTGAGGATCCTGTGTGAGGAGTAGAAGTCGTCTAAACGACTCGGGCTTTGCCTCAAAAGTCGATTTTGGTGGAACGAGTTTCGTGTTTAGTTCGAACGAAAATCTTCCGAATCGAGCTAGATGTGACTTTTGAGGCAAAGCCAGCGATTCGTGTTGACCTCACGGGGCTTCATCCACGAAGACAACGAGAAGAAAACACCGCCACAGTAGGTACGCGTGCAGTTTGATCCCCGCAACATTCTGGTCATTGATTTCGGACAGCTAGGCGACGTGGTGATGAGCCTGCCCGCTTTGCGAGCAATTCGTGAACGGTTCCCTCGCGCCCGAATCACTGTGGCAGCAGGTAAACCAGCCGCGGAGATCGTCAAACTGTCAGGCTACAGCAGCGAAACATTTGAAATCGATCGTGTAGCATTGCGAGATGGACCAAAGCTCCTCTCCATCGCGCGCATCTTCAGAATCGTAAGCCAGGTTCGAAAAGCGAAGTTCGATTTTGTGATAGATCTTCACAGTCTCTCGGAGACAAACCTGCTCGGGTTTTTATCTGGCGCGCCTCAACGCTTGTACGCAAGACGGCCCAATCGTTCTCTTGATTATCTTTCAAACTTCAAGCCCCGCCCACCCGCTGAAGCAAAAGAGAGCCATCTCGTTGATCGATACCTTGACGTGCTCAAACCTTTGGGCATTTCGATTGTCCATCGAACACCGCAACTAAAAACTAGTGCGGCCGCTAACGCGTCGGTGGAAGCGCTATTGAAGAGAGAGAAAGTGGATACGGGAGCTTTGCTGGTCGGCCTTTTCCCTGGCGCGGGTTACAAAGGACGGCGCTGGCCGCTCGAACGGTTTGCCGAGCTTGCCGACTACCTCATTAGAAATGACCGTGTTCGCGTTATCGTTTTCGCAGGTCCCGAAGAACCTGGTTTTATCGATCAGATGCGGAAAACCTTTCCGGCCTCGACTCTCGTCTTCGACCGTCTGACGATACCGCAACTGGTCTCCCTCCAGGCGCGTCTGACGCTATTCATTTCGAACGATACCGGCCCGTGTCACACGGCCGCAGCCGTGGGAACCTCAGTTATGGTCTTGATGGGCGAGCCAAACCTTCACAGCTACGTTCCCGTGGGCGATCACACGTTCGTCTGCGCCGAATCGATCCGCGATATTACCGTGGAGCGGGTGTATGGCCTTGCCCATGAGTTACTTGCAGCAAATCGTACAGAGAAGCTCTTCTCTCAGTGACCGTTGGCTGGAGCCCCTCCCACACTCGCTGGTGAAAAACAAGACAAACCTCTAGACAAACGTCGTTTAACTGTTTACTATGTCATCGGTCCACCGTGCGGTTGGACTGTCTAGCAACCGCAAAACCCCACCTCTCACAGTCAACATTCCAGTATTTAGCCTGCCTCAGCGAATTACGGAGAAAACAATGTCTAGATTAGCTACGAAAATCAGCCTTTTTGGTATTTGCCTCTTGGCCTTCAGTCCCGTCGTCTGGGGCCAGACCGGCGCCACCGCCCGAGCCAGAAACGCCCCGCAACCCGTTGCTGAAAGCGACCGCAGCCGCGACGGCCTGATTGGTCCGGTACGGAGGATTCGCACTGAAGTTGCCAAACTTAGCACGCAGGATGGCAAACAGGTCGAGAGCAAACACATTGTCCTTGAGATCGTTGCGTACGATGTGAAAGGAAACAAGATTGAGAACCAGTATTTTCCGATCGCAGGAGCAACGCTCACGGGTAAGGAAGTTTATAAGTACGACGAAAAAGGCAACATCAGTGAGATGACGTTGGTAAATAACGACGGCACGCTGTTGAGCAAAGAGATCTATAAATACGAATACGATTTCGCTGGCAACTGGAATAGGATGACGACATCTGTAGCAGTGATAGATAGTGGTCGAATTTCATTCGAGCCTAGCGAAATTACCTATAGATCCATAATGTACTATCTTGACGAAGCCATGGTGAAGATGGTGATTTCACCTGGTGCGCAACCCACAACGCCCACGAATTCGAACCCTTCTGCGGCACCAGCGAACACCAACACCTCAGCACCTGCGGCAAACCCCGTCACGAACAGCAGCGTTAGTCAGGCACCTGAGCAAAAGCAGACGCCGAAGAATTCCGCCAAACAGGGTGATGCGCGCAAGAACAATCCAGCACCTGCGACTGTTCTTCCCACAGCAAATACCTCTTCAGCGCGGTTGACAACTAGCGGTTCAGTGGAGGCCAAGACCGTTGCGGTGAACCCCGATAGCAGCGTTCCAATGGTTAACCTTGGCGACGAGCCACCGCCGAGCCCTGCGTCGAAACCGATAAAGCCTGTGTCAGGTGGGGTCTTAAACGGCACGGCTCTGGTGCTTCCTCCACCGGCCTATCCCGAAAGTGCGAAGCGGATGAAGATTCAAGGTGTGGTGACTGTCGAAGTCGTTTTGGATGAAACAGGCAAAGTGATTTCTGCGAACGCGACGGACGGACCGCAGATGCTACGAGATGCGGCAGTATTGGCAGCGAAGAGAGCACGATTCTCCCCAACAAAACTCTCTGGCATGCCAGTGAAAGTCTCAGGAGTAATCAACTACAAGTTCGCTCTCCTTCAGTAACCTACCCGACTTGGCGCGCTCACCACTGAGCGCGCCACTCACCGTTCTTTACTTCTATTGTCTTCTCCCAGGAGGGGCTAATTCCACATGGCATTGACTGGACACCTCAGCGATCTTTCGCTTTCGGAGCTCATCGAGTTCTTCTGTAATCAACGCAAAAGCGGCCGCCTTAAAGTTTTGTATTCCCAGGGCCCCGGCTATTTCTTCCTGCACACAGGTTCCGTCGTTGATGCGCGCATTGGCGTTCTCAGCGGAATTGAAGCGGTTTACTTCGCCTTAACGCTCCCCAACGCTGAATTCGAATTCAACGTCGACGCCGAAGCAACCGAACGCACGATCAACCAGCCATGGACACAAGTAGTACTGGAAGGGTTACGACGATTGGACGAAGGTATTGAACCGGAAGTCGCTTTTCCACCAGGATACGTTCCGGAGCCAGATGAATTGGCTGCCACCCCCATCGAACATTTTGCCGACGAATCGAACAGATCCTTTTCACCGGCCATGTTTGGGTTTGCCAGAGAGGCAGTCAATCGCAAGCCTTTGTTCATTGGTGCGATTGCTGTGGCCGTGGTCGCCAGCGTTGCCGTGATTGGAGTGCCAGCTGGCTGGTACAGTTCAAAGCCGAAACCTGTCGCGAACGAAACCACCACCGCAACTGCCGCGCCAACACAATCTCAACCAGATACCGCAACACCTGCGCCCGCCGAAAGCGCTCCTGCGGCTCCAGGTGAGGATCCAGCAGCAGTGGCCGCAAGACGTCAACGAGAGAGAGACAAAGCAAAGCGAGATGCAGCGAGAGCTCAAAACGAGGCTGCAGCTGTTCAACCTCAAATAACTGAACCTTCCAAGCCAGGATCAAAGCGAGTGACTGTGACTGTGAGCTACGATGAGTCAGGTCGAGTTACGCAAGCCTCTGGTGGAGACGCAACCGCGGTTCGAATTGCGAGACAAAAGCGTTTCCCTCCAGGCAAGGCGGGATCTGCGACGATAACGATTCCGATCAACTGATCGCGGTTAGATTGTAGATTTCAGATTGATGATTGAGAGTTGACGATTGTTGATGTTCAAACAAAGCTTTGGAGAGCATCAATCAACAATCAATAATCTACAATCACTATTCACTATTCCACGCCAACAATTCCCAGCATCACCAATAATGCGCGTTTCAGTCCGGCGTCACGACCTTTTGGGTCGTACCATTCAGCGAGAGTGTGTGATAAACCGGCTTGGCCACCTGCACCGAGGGTGATTGCGGGAATCCCTAGCGCGATCGGCACATTGGAATCTGTGGACGCCTGCTCCAACTTGGGCTCAGAACCTACCGCTTTAGTCGCCGCTACTGCCAGCTCAACCAAATACGAGTCGGGCGCAGTTCTCCCGGTTGGCCGCGTACCGATCAAGTCGAGATGTATCTGCAACGGCGAATCGCCGGGGCGCGCGCCAGAGTTTTCTTCCTGAACGGCTTCCGCCACTGCGCGGCGAAAATAGGCGTCGAGTCGCCGCAGTTCATTTTCTTCTGCTGAACGAAGATCAACCTCCATCGAAGCTTCGGCGGGAATCGCGTTGATACTCTCACCACCCTCAATGCGTCCGATGTTAAAGGTCGTGCGGGGTTCTTTCGGTGCTGGATAGTTCACGAGGCGAGCGATCGCCCGACCGAGTGCATGAATCGCGTTCGGCGATCCAAAGTCTCCCCAAGAATGTCCGCCCGCGCCCTTCAAGTGAACACGATAACGACGCGAGCCCAGAGCTTCATTCGTGACCCGATCAACTCCTGGGCCGTCGAGACTAATGAATGAATCGATGTGCTTGGCCCAACGACCCTGTGTCAGCAGATAACGGACTCCGCGCAGGTTCCCTTCGCCTTCTTCACCGACAGTGCCTACGAACAGAATTGACCCTCGCGTGCTCACGCCCGAATGTTTAGCGGCTTGCGCCAAGGCAAGCAACGCTACGAGTCCACAGCCATCGTCTGATATGCCCGGACCAAACAAGCGATCGTTTCGTCTGGTAATGGAGAAGTTAGTGTTGCTTGAAAAAACTGTATCGAGATGCGCGCTAACGACGAGCAGTGGTTGAAGCGAAGTTCCTCGCAGCAACGCGAGACAGTTGCCTTCATCATCGATGGCCACTTCACTCAGTGCAAATTCTGCGAACTTGTTTTTGAGATAATCAGCTCGCAGCTGTTCTTTGAAGGGACTTGACGGAATCGAGCACAGACGTATCTGCTCTTCAGTAATCCCCTCGGCCGACGCTTCAAAGAATCTAAATGCCGCCTTGACTTGCTCGGAGGCTAGCAAGTCGCGAATCATTTGCGTCGGCACTGGCTCTAAAGCTGTAGACATTCGATTAAGAGAGGGCTTACTGGCCATTCAACAGCGGCAAAATCTCGCTCTCTTCCAACACTCCACTTGAAGCTTTCGCCCGCTCATAGATTCGATTAACAAGTGAATCGCTGGCTTTATAGCCTCTCTTCTCGAGCCAGTAGACGATATTCGACTTACCACTCATCGGCCCAATTTCGATCACCTGCTCCAAACCAAACTCACCTGCGGGCACTCCTGAATAGACGATGTCCGCAAGTCGCCGGTCTCCTTTTTTGTAACTCTTGATGACTGCTGCCGCGTGGACGCCCGTCGCTGTGCGAAACGCGTCGCGACCGAATACCGGATAGTTGAAGGGAACAGTCCAGCGACAGGCGCGCGCCGCAGTATCGCAATAGTCGCGCAGCTTCGACAGATCGTTATCGATCCAGCCCATCAGTTTCAGATTCACAAGTATCTGATCCATCGGCGCATTGCCCACGCGCTCACCCATTCCCAGTGCAGAACCGTGCACCTGATCGGCGCCCGCCTGAATTGCAGCAATCGAATTGATGACACCCAAGCCTCGATCCTGATGGCCGTGCCAATCAAGTCGAACACCGCCGCCTTCTTCTTCGATTATTGATTTCACAAATTTGACAACAGCGCGAGCACCGTCGGGTGTCGAATGGCCCACAGTGTCACAAACACACACGGCTTTTGCGCCACAGCGAATAGCCGTTTGGTACAGCGCCTTGATTGTTTCTGGTTTCGCGCGCGTGGTGTCTTCAGTGACATACATGACCGGGAGGCCTTCGCCAACGGCGAATGAAACGGCTTCTTCCGTCAATTGAAGCAACTTGTCGAGTGTCCAATCTTCTGCGTAGAACCGTACCGACGACGAACCGACAAAAGTACAAGCTTCGATTGAAATACCTGCGCGCTGAGAAATCTCGACGATGGGAAGAATATCGTTGCGATGCGTTCGGGCCGCGCAGTTGGGACGGATACTCAGTTTCCGGTCAGCGATTTCGCGCGCTAATCGCTCGACGCCGGCGGCGTGCGTTCCGCCCGCGCCGGGCAAGCCGATGTCGGCGGTGTCGATCTGCAAGTCGTTCATTAGGTGAAGCAGTTCGATTTTTTCTTCGACAGTGGGCTCGCAAACGGACGGCGACTGCAAACCGTCGCGCAAAGTTTCGTCGTCGAAACTTATCTTACGATTTGGTTTCGTTAACGACGGCTCGACGGTATTCCAATCGTAGACTAGCTCTTCAATCCCCAATGATTAGACCTCCAAAACTGCATTACTTGCGCCACAGGGATTCTGGGAACCGCGGAATTCAATGTCAAGCAGCGCGTTCGATGGCTCAGTTTTGACGGGACACTGATGTATGGTATAGCCTCTCTCGCGCTTCGTTTACGCCTGCTGAAATAAACTGCATCAGTGCCACAAAAAACAATCGCCTTAGGTTCAGATAGAGCTGCAAAGATCATGGCGGTGCGCGCAACTGTCGCTCGTATTGCGTCTATCGATCCTGAATGGATCGACGCTCACGTTGTTGCGCGGCAGGTTGAGACTAGCGTTCCGGCAATGCCACTCACTGATTGGCAGTTGATGCAGGGTGCTCGTGAGCGCGCGTTCGCTGTACGCGAGTCGTTAAAGAAGAGACGACTCGAAGCAGACTTATACGTCGGACTCGAAGGAGGCTTTCATTCGATCTCCGTTGCTGGCGAGTGGCATACGTTTTTGCGCGGATGGGCATACGCGACTGACGGATCGACCAGCGCATTTGGATCTGCACCTTCGATAAGCGTGCCACCGACAATCGTTAAGAGCGTGGTAGAAGGCCGTCGCGAACTGGGATTAGTCATCGATGAAGTGGCGGGAGCAAGGGATGTGCGCAGCCGACAGGGAGCATGGGGCGTACTATCAAAAGACCTCGTGACCAGGTCGATGAGTTTTGAGCTGGCTTTAATCGCAGCATTCGCGCCTTTTTATAATTCGAAGATTTATAACCCAGAGTGAGGATGCATGAACTGAATGGATGAATTGGTCGCTCAAGTTAATCACGATGAACCTCCACCACAATCGAGCAGTAACAGAGGTTGGGTTGAAGTTATCGCCGGCTCAATGTTCTCCGGTAAGTCAGAAGAACTCATTCGACGTCTGCGACGCGCGAAAATTGCGCGTCAAAAGGTGCAGGTCTTCAAGCCAAAGATCGACGCGCGCTTTTCGGATCAACACATCGTGTCGCATTCAGAGATGCGTCACGAATCAGCAAATGTCCACACTGCCGCTGAAGTTCGATCGCTCGTCGAAGTAGACACTGAAGTTGTCGGCATTGATGAAGGCCAGTTCTTTGATAGCGAACTGGTGAATGTAGCCAACGAACTGGCACGTCGCGGCGTGCGCGTGATCATTGCCGGACTCGATCAGGATTACACGGGCAAGCCATGGGAACCGATGCCTCAACTGCTCGCGATTGCCGAATACATCACCAAAACACATGCGATCTGCATGAAGTGCGGGCAGCCGGCAAACTACTCACAAAGAACCTTCGAATCGGAAGAACGTGTGGCCGTCGGTGCGGCCGGCATGTACGAAGCGAGATGTCGTAAGTGTTTCGTACCCCACGCAGACACACCAACTGTTCATAAGGATTGACAACGTTTCAGTTGTGAAGAGCATTTATCTGAGGACGCGGAATTGATAGTCGCCAACGGTCTCGGTCGTGCCGCTGGCGGTGCGACCATCAAGCCTTATGGAGTAGTCACCTGCCTGGAGGTTCTTAGCTGGGACGCGCAACGTGACGGTCGGTCCCGACGGTGATCGCTTAAGTCGCAACTGGGTAGATGCGAATACTGAAGTGTTGTTAGGTGTCAATATTATGGCCCGATATGTAGAGTAATCTGGATCTTGAACTTCTAGCGTGAAGACGACATCCGTTGTTGCGGGTTGCATGCGAATAGTACTTCCGCCGCCGAGACTTCTGGTGCCTCCGGGAGACAAAGACAACGCAAGTATAGATGTGCCGGACTTAGGTTCCTCATCCGGTTTCGCAACCGATGGTGTTTCTATGGGTGACGGTTGAGGAGGCACTTTGTTTGCAATCTCTTCGCTTTGTGCTCTCAGATCAGCCGCTTGCTTATCTAATTCACGTTGGCGCTGTTCTAGTGCTGCCTGTTGAGAGGTGAGCCGTCGTGATTCTTCTCGCAACCGTAACCAACCTGTTAGTAGCGCTACCCCACCAAGCAACAACAGAAGCAAACTGAGTGCGAACGCAAGCCGGGGCGAACGCTGCTCGCCAGAAATGCCGAACAATTTACTCCACCAGCTTATTCGGATTTTTTCCAGCTCGCGTGGTTGGATGACGGAATCATTGACGGGAGGCGAAGGCGATGCTGTCAGTCTGTCTTTCCATACTCTAGCGAACCGCACTCGCTCAGTTAATCTAGGCGAAAGGGCAAGGGTAGACTCAAATCGAGCGTTGTCAGCGTCTGAAAGCTCACCTCGAACGTATCGGTCGATTAATTCTTCTTCGGCAATCTCGACCTCTTCAAATTCCGCGTTGTCAGAGAAATAGCGTTCCTCCATTTGAGCCGTCTCTTCCTCTGAAAGAGTTCCCAACAGGTATTGCGCCGCTAATTCTTTCTGATCGCTTTGCCGCGACAACTGAGGCCCCCAATCTAAGTGTTCAAGACACCGTTCTATTTCGCGCCCGCGTCCGATTGCAAGCAATTTGTAATGCACTTCTCCAGGCTCATTCGTATGCGATGGGCTCGAATTCTCAAGGCGTTTAAAGGAATTTGTAGACGGTCTGCCAATTCCTGTCGCAGGTCAATCTTCGCACGTCGCTCCTCCTGGTAATAATTCAGAATGAGTCCTCGATTACTTGGCGATAGGGCCTCCAGACACTTATCCAGACACAAGACCCTGGCCTCGGGCTCCTCTGCTTCATCAAGCACCTTTTCCCGCAGGCTTTGTGGTGCGTCGTCGATCGACAACGGTGCGCGTTCTCGATCTCTTAATGCTTCCATGAACACCATTCGAGCGACGCCATAGAAATAACCCTTCAGGTTTTCGATTGATTGCCCTTCATCGATGCGACGCGCCACTCGGTTGATTGTTTCATCAGCGTGCTCATCGGCTGATTCGAGAGCACGCCACTCAAAAAAGCGCACGAGCTTGCGTCTGATCAGCTCATATTGAGCGCCAGCCTCTTCGCGATCAGTGGAGAAGGAATTGAGCAGCTTCTCAAAAGCGTCTTTGCTTAGCGACCATTTCGCTTTTTCGTGCGTAGCGGAATTCGACGGAGACAAACTGGCGTGAAAGTCGGCAGAACTCAAGAAGTGAAGACGCTCCAGTCGGGACAAAGTGAACGGTGTGACGGTCGATTATAAGCGACATGCGGCTGCAGAAGTCTACAAATCTACCTCCACTCGCCTTGCAAAACGAAGCCAGCCCAGTAGTAGGGCGACCGCCAACGCTTTTGTTTGGAGACGTAAAGCTGGGCTTCTTTCAAGGCTTCAGCGGGACGTTTCTTGTTGATGAACATCTGCCTGTAGAACTCGGCCATTAGCGCGGCCGTCGCTGAGTCGTCGACTTTCCAGAGAGTAGCCACGACGCGCTTCGCTCCTGCGTACATGAATCCACGCGTTAGAGCAATAAGTCCCTCACCGCGGATCTGTTTGCCGACTCCGGTCTCACACGCACTCAGCACGACCAGTTCTGCGGGCAAATTGAGGTTGTAGATTTCGTAGAGGCGAAGATAACCATCCTGCTTCTGTCCCTTTTCGTCAACCATTGAGAGGGCAATGCCTGATAACTCTGGATGTTCAAGACTAAGCACACCATGAGTCGCGAAGTGAACGTACTGATACTTCGATAACTGGCCGCTGAGCGCAGTCACACGACTCGCTTTGAAGTCGAGAGCTTTCAATGACTCGTTTGGCGGGACAAGCCGTGCGATGTCAGCGGCTTCACTGCGCGAAAGCACAAGCCGCCGCAATGTACCATCAGGATTTAATCCAATATCGCGCAAGGCGGAGACTAGGGTTAAGTTGTCAGTCTTCGCTGTCTTGTTCTGTGAAGGTGTTGGTGCATTCGACGTGCTTGTGTCTGAACCTTTGCGGTTTCTGTTGGGTTTCGCCAACGCAGTCGCCACCCGAGGATCCTGAAGATCGAATACAGGATCAGCTAGTATGGCGAGCTTTAGAGGTGCGGGCTTTCGATTCGCAAACTCGCGACGTTGCAACGCGAGAACGGAGGCGGAAGGAAGACTGACAATCTCGTATTTGTCTATTAATGTCGCCGGCGCATTCGCAGCTGTTGTCGCTAGTCGAGCAGACGTTCCTTGTGTCGATGGTTCTGATATCGGAAGTGCTGAGAATGGAACGTACTGCAATGCGCCATCGGCGACAATCACCAGTCGCTTCTGGCCCTTCACTGAAGCGACAGGTTCAATCACCATCTTGCTGAGTTGCTGGGCCGCTTCTGCATAATCTTTGTCAGCCTTGTCTTGACGCGTCTTTCGTTGTTGAGGGGTTTCGTTTGGTTCTTCGCGGTTGCGAGGCGTGAGTGCTTGGACTAACCGATTCGCCACCAGTTCGATCTTGTCTCGAGGATCCAATTGGACGGCTTTGATCGCATCGTTCGTAACGGCGAATACGTAACTACGTTTTTCGCCGAGAGCGTATTCGAGCAACACAGTATTGCTCTCAAGCTGCTGTTGGAGTTCGCGGGCTGTTAGTGGCTGTCGCTCCGCGAGATTTGCGTAGGCCGGATTCGCCGCTCTAATACGTCCTTTTAACTCATCATGTTGTCTGATTAGATCCGCTACTTCATTCGCAATCGCATCAGATTCACTCTGCTGATGACGCGAACTAAGGAGCGTCGTTTGTGCTTCTAACTTAATGCGCAACTTTCTTTCGGTTTCGCGATAGCGCTTAAGCAAATCGGCCGCACTGCCAAGTTCCATCCGACTGTCGGTTAACGTGTCAATCAGAGTTCGAGCCCTTGCCCGCTCACTTGATTCAAAGGCTGCAATCAGATGTGCTCCTGAGGGATCATTCGCAGCGAGCAAAACATTTAAATCTATGTTGGTCTCATAATAATCACTCCGACTGGCAAAGTAAGAGGTCCGTAATTGGTAACTTGATATTGATGTTCGCAGGGATTCGAACAAGGCAATAGCTTCGTTGCTTCGCTTGAGGCCCTCACTCGGGCGATTCTGCTTCCGCTCTAGCCTGGCAATCTCGTTGAGTGTTGCCGCCTCACCGCGTGGGTCCAAAACGCTGCGCCAACGCGCCAGCGCTAAGTCGAAGTCCTTAGATGCCTCTGCAAACATACCGCGAGAACCTTGAATCTCTCCTCGCTTCTGAAACGTAACGGCTTGCCCGCGAAGATCTTGAATTTTCAGTTGAATCTCTAGAGCATCTGAAAACGCTTTTGCCGCCTCGTCTAGATTGCCCTGCCGGCTGTATGCGTCGCCAAGTGCCGTCAGAACATATGCGAGTTTCGGATTGTTAGGCTTGGTATCGCGGGCACGCTGGAAGAAACCGGTTCCGGCTTCAACGTCGCCTCGAGCTACACGAATCTGTCCGAGCTGTAAAAGCACGCTCGCCGTTACGTCGGGATCAGGCCGCTCCAACGATTTGAGGAGTGTTTCGCTTTCCGTCAGGTATTCGATCGCTGTGTCAAAGTCACCCAGCGATGCATACAAGGCACCGCGATTATTTAGAATCGCTGCTCGAAGCGCTGCACCAATCTTCGGAACTTCCAGCGCTTGCTCGTAAAGATCCGCTGATTTGTTTGCTTCGCCGATTCTCTCGTACGCAAGCGCCAGGCTGTTAAGACCATTAGCAAGTCGCTCAGGACTGTCTAGTTGCTTTTCCGCCTCCAACTTTTTCCAACCCTCTAGCGCTTGGGTGAAATACTCAACCGATCGATAGGGCTCGCCTAATCGGTCGTAGATGTTTCCGATAGTGTTCAGTAGGTTGTTCACGCCGGATTGAAAGTTCTCGGCTCGTCGAAGCGGCACCGCCTGCTCCGCTAAAGCCAACGCTTTGCGGAACTCACCCATCCGGCCATAAGTGATCGCCAGATTGTTCATAGAGCTGGCCTGTCCGCGAGCATCGTTATGCGCTTTGAAAAGACCGATCGATTCGTTCAGTAATCTAATAGCTGCTTCATTCTCTTGGTTGAGTGCTTTGTTAAATCCAAGGTCGTTGATTATTGCTGCTCTGAGGCGCCAGTCGCTTTCGTCTAATTCAATTTGCAAAGCTTCCGTTAAAGCCTCACCCGCTTTCTTAAGGTTGCTGGCTCTACTGTACGTCTGACCTAATGCGTACAGGGTGAGGCCTTTCCAGTGCCGATCGTTAACAGATCTCCAAAACGTAAGTGCTCGGCCGAAGTTTTCGATTGCGGACGCGAACGAGCGCGAATCGTCGTCCTTTATTGCTCTGGCAAAGGATTGCTCCGCGGCAACTCTTTCTCGATCTGCGGCAGTAGCAGGCTTAAGTTCCTCAAGCGTCACCGAGAAGGATCCCGGATTCGCCCATGCCTCGGTGGACCATACGTGTAGAGTGTAATCACCCGACGTGGCAGGTATGTGGGATAAGTAAATCGTCCCATACCCACCGGCAGGGCTATTCATTTCCAGGAGCGGTTTGCCATCTTGCGCGACCAGGGCAGCGCGCAGGATTATTCCTCTCAGATTAACGGAGACTCGAAGATAGTCCGCCGCGTTCGCGTGGAATTTGAAAGACTCACGCCCTCCGCCGTTAATTGTTTTGGTGACCGATTGTCCGATTCGTAAGGTCGGAGGCGCATCTCCCTGAGTCACTGCGCTGATGTGGAGGTCATCATCCCGCGGATCGGCGGTGTTATGCGGTAGTCGCTCGGCACGGCCAAATGCAACCTGCGCAATGGCGACTGTGCACGCGCCTACAAGAACCAACTTTAGGAAACCCATTTGTTGTTTATTATGGATGCGTTCCCGTCCAAGTCCCATCAATTTGGCCATCATCCAGAGCGTTATCTTTAAGTTCTTCGCGCTCGTTGACTGGGTTCGTGAACTTGCCCACCAGCAACTTCTTGCTGGAAGACGACCACAGTTCAGAGAAGAAGCCTACATAGGTCGTGAACGGGGACTTGGTAAGCGTGACTGTAACCTTGTGAACATCTGAGTCTGACTTCACTTCGACCTCAATCGGATCTCCCGGATCCGTTTCGTTCTTCTTTTTCTTACATTTGCTTAGATCGGGATTTCCAGCATCGTCCAGTTCTAAGACCACAAAACCGTCGTCAACGGCCACGGGAAATCCACTCGAGTCCGTGAATATTCGCGTTGAGTGCCATTTGCGTGATAATGGGTGCGCCATTCTTTTTTCTCCTTGTTTGAGGTGAGACAACTCTTTAGCAAAACGCTTTTATTAAGACGTTGAAGAAAGAACGTCGATAAAGATCCATTTCGTCCAAACCTGTCCATTTTGATCTACTCCGATAACGCGCAAGACATCACGTCCGGACTCGTATGGTTCATATAGCAGCTTATCTTGATCCCTAAAGACGCGGCCGAATTCGGTAAAGAACTGAAGTGTCTGATTCAGAGCGCGATCAGATACGTCAGTCAAGTCAATTCTGTCCCCGCGATCAACCGCGAACGAGAGCTCCTCCGCATCCGCATGGTTGGTTAGGTCGGTATCACTCGCCAGTGATCGATGAATATTGAGTGCGCAATCAATCAGATCGATTAAGACTCTCCCCGCATTTCGCACCAACATAACTAGATTCGAGAGTGCGAACACCACCGCGTTGCGTTCAGGCTCAACAAACGCAATATCGGCGATGCCATTTAGCTTTGTTAGTGTTGGACGTTCGAACTGCGCGAGAACCTGCATCAGAAAAAATCGCGCTGCAGCATGATTATCGCAGCGGAACATATCCACCCTGAGTTGTTGTGAGTGGCTCAGCCCGGACCATAAAGTTTGCGTTATCGGTGGCCACAAATCTGTTATGACCTCATTGGTTTTACGTACGTGCCAATCGGGAAAAAGTGCGGTCGGAAATGCGAACTTCTGAATAAACCGCCGTTCCTGAATCTTGTTTACGTTTTCCCATTCGGAATACCTGTAATGTTCCTTCAACAACGCTAAAAGCTCAGGGTGTGCGAGTTCGCTGCCCTCGGGATTAGGTGCGATGCGCCTGCGCTGCGGGCGACCTTTTGGCATCGGAAACTCGCTATGCGATTGATCTTCAGGTGGAACCGCTAAACGAAACCGATAAAGCCTCTGATGTGGTTGTCCGAAAGCAATATTCGCAGGCTGGAGAGAAGGATGCGGCTCCGTGGCTGGAGAGCGATCCCTGTCGAGTTTGAGACAAGCGTCAAACAATTTAGAATTTACGTCACAAGGATCTTTCCAAGCGACCTCATGATAGTTGTACTCAAAAGGGCGCCATGCCTGTCGGCCAACAGGTAATACAGGGTGAGTCAAGAACGTCCAGCCCATTTGAGCTTGCGATAAATCACATCCCAGAATATTCGCGAATGTAGAGACTATCGTCGCGCAATCGCTGCAATTGAGTTTGTGTCCGTTGCCTAAGCCTCCATTCAACAGATCTAAAAAGCTGGATGCATCGAAATTAGGATGGGAATACCAGGCGGGCGTAGGTTCATAGCTGAGCGTGAGATCATTCTCCAACGCTCGAACCTTGAACGTGATTTTACTCGCAGCATCATCCGAGCTAGTCGAGCCGCCGGCCCAAGATGTAGCCCGATCAAGAATGTCCGTCCAGGGTAATTGAGTGTTTGACGGCCATCCGTCCTGTGTCCACGGTGGCCTAGGCGTTCTCATCACGACATAGATGACGTGTTGCGTAACCTGAAAATCAACCCATGATTTCGATGGAGGAATGCGGTACTGCCAGTGCCATTCTGTGATGGTTCTGCTCACTCCCACTTCATGGATTCGCGGGTCGGCAACGACGAAGCTTAAGTATTCCGTCTCATCACTCTGTCCGAAACTGACAGACCGCGCTGTCAGCCTTCCAAGAACGTTGCCGCTACGAGGAGGGGTGGAATCAGGATCGATTACACTGGCCGCATTTGGATCATCAGGTGGACGTTCTGCTTGGATTTCAATGGAGTTAATGCTTGGATCAATTCGACGAAAAGCGGCTTGAACAATTATTGTCTTGTTAAGAGTATCTTCGATTGCATAAGCGGCGAGTGATTGATTTGCCGATTGAGTTATACCGCGGCGCCACTCGGGAGTTGAAATGTCTTCAGTTGCATTCTTTCTGATGTTCAGTGCGTCACACGTTGCTGAGGTGGGATCGTGATTGAACTTGATTGCGTTGAGGACAACCAGCATTCTAGCGACTCCAAATACGAGGATTGCGAGGTTTAGTGCAGCGAGAGAATCGGAAAGGCTCTGAGATTCTTAGTCGACGTCCGCTTCTATACTGCCCATCGACCCTGGAGTCAAGAGTATTCTCGTTCGGACTCGGGTCGGCGCGTTCTATAACAACCTTAGAACCAACACTCACTCGCTAGAATTAAGTGCCAAAGGACGCTAAAACATTTCGCCGGCGATTTGTGCGGCAAGCTTGGGTTGGTTGGCAACGAGGTGTCCTTCCGAGGCGTCTCAATCCACGCAAGAACCTCCCCAATTCCACGTTCTTCTTACTGCCAGACGAAGGTGCCGGCAGTTTCTAACACCTCGCATCCAGTCCGTCTCCCCAGGCACGGTCTCCCCGGAATCTCGACGCTTCACGCGCCCAACGGGTACCCAATAGTTCCACGGGTTGGCTGACGGGCTCCCTTAAGGAGGACGACCATGAAAAAAGCTTACGTAAGAACAGTCTCGATTCTCTGTCTCCTGATCGCGCTCCCTTTTTTGATTCAGCAAACAACGGCGCAAACAAATAACAGCAGAAGCACACAATCAACGAATCAAACAAACTATCGCCTCTCAGGACCCTACACGCATAAGAACCTAACAATATTCCTGGTCCACGGACGTGACCTCTCCGGCAATCGGACCTTTCTGACACTTCAGGAAGCTTTGGCCCAAAAGAAAGTGATCGTGTATGAGACCAAAGATGTCAACGAGCTGGCGATAAGGAATGTGTCCAATCAGGATGTCTACGTGCAAGCCGGTGACATCGTTAAGGGCGGCGATCAAGATAGAATGATCTCAGTCGACTTCATCGTGCCTCGTAAATCGAAGCGGATGCCGATAGCAGCGTTCTGCGTCGAATCCGGAAGATGGAGTCGCCGCGGCAACGAAAACAACCAGTCGTTCAGTGCGTCACAGAATTTCGTCACCAGCAAACAGCTGAAACTTGCGGCAAAGAGCGAGAATTCTCAGCAGGCCGTTTGGGAAAATGTCAAAGTCGTTCAGGAAAAACTGAGTGCCAACGTGGGCGCCGCGGTGAACTCAGGAGTTTCAGCGTCGAGTTTGGAGTTGGCCGTCGAGAACGACAAAGTTAAAGAATCGACCGAAGACTATATCAGGGCTCTGACTGACATCATGCAGAACAAAACGGATGTCATTGGGTATGTCTTTGCCATCAATGGTCACGTCAACAGCGCCGATATCTATGCTTCACGCGTACTTTTTGCGAAGTTGTGGCAGAAGCTTTTGAAGGCGAATGCTACCGAAGCCGTCGCTGAGTTTCAGACGGATGTGCCTGCCAAACCAGTCACGAACGAATCCGTTCTCGGATTCTTTGACGAAGCCGAGAAAGGGGCCGTATCGCAAAAGGCCGTATCGCCGCGCGTTCACCTGATCACAAAGGAAGACGACAAGAACGTTTTCTATGAGACGCGGGACCGTGCGCAAAACGGCGCTTGGGTCCATAGGAACTACATTCGGAAAGACTAGCTGACGTCCGGTTTCGTGTCGCTTGAACGACGAAGGCGGATCGGACATTAAGACATCGGCGAGCAACTCCTGCATTTGCCGGAGTCGCTCGCCGTTTCTCATGAGGCATGCAAAACTGCATGGGCAGTGAGGGAGTTCGTCTGACGTGGGGTCTAACAGCGGCACAGTTAAGTAATGCCTTCTGGAGGACGGCACCAAAATTTGGTCCCTTCAAAATGCTATGACTCAAATTGGCGATGTATTTCAAAAGATTCTTTGAGCAGCCGTTTCAAAGATCGAGTCCGCTAACGCTTAGCAATCCCAAAAGCATAAGAATCTATAAACTCGGTTTGACCGGCGTCGTCTGTCCCACTGAGTTTCACTTGATAGTCGTCCGGCGGTAAGCTGCCGGTGGCAACTGAAAACACGACAGTTTTCTCGCCGTTTTCCTCACGTGTTCGACTGCTCATGAGGTCTGTGATTCTTGTGGTTTCCGACTGAATATCGGCCTTATAAGTACGGTATCGAATCTCTGCAACTACCAGCCTCAGCTCAATCGTCGACGCATCCGTTGGAATTGTCTCGCGGTGAAAACCGGCGCCTGACGATCTGGTCACACCGGCAGCAAGTGTAATCACGTGAGTTCTTCGTGAACCGGAGCTCTCTTTATGAAGCGTCGCCCAGTACACGGCCAGAATCGCGAAACCAGCGACCGCTACTAACGAGAAAGCAATTAGCGGCCGTCGCACCTGCCAAAACGAAAACTGACTCCTGGACGGTTTTACTTGTACCGCCCCCGGAGTTTCGGCGGTGTCGTTCTGCTCAAGATATTTATAAAAAGCGCGGCCAAACTGGATCTTGCGGACACGATCAGGTGTTACAACAAAATGGGCTTCAAAACGCGCCTTGTCATCGCTACTTAATCTACCTGCGATGTATTGGTCGACCAGCTCATCCTCAACGACCAGCACCTCCTCAAACAGTTCTGCATCGTTCAGCAATCGCTCTTCCAGCTGAGTTTTGCTGGGTTCTTCGAGATTACCCAAAAGGTAGGTCTTAATCGTTTCGTTTCCGATCGTTCTCAATATCCTATCGCCTTTCTCCGAACTTCTAATGATAATGACCAAAAGTAGTGAGGCATTTCAGACATTACGTTCCAGACACTCTTGCATACACTGCTGTAGAGTCGCTCGGATTCGATGCGCTCTAATTCTTAAGACGTTTCGGTTTAGGCCGAGTTCCTTTGCCAGAACCTTCCGCTGATCGATTCGTGCCTTGCGTTCGAGCTGGTAGTACTGCAGGACCAGATGACGATTATCTGCGGTTAGACTATCGAGGCAATACTCCAAGCATTTGAACTCGACTTCAAGCCTGTCGGATTCGACGTCAGGCAGCATGACATCTGGAGGTTGCTTCCTCCGCAGATACTCCAGGTGAACCTTATTAGCTACACCATAAAAGTATTTCGCATGATCACCTTTGAAGTACCCGCGAATTTCGTTCAGTCGCTTGGTGACGCGATTAATTGTTTCGTCTGCTAGATCTTCAGGTTCGTGACAACCCCGGCAAGTGAATATCTTGATGAGGCGGGCCCGGATCTCTTCATACCTCTGCCCAGCCTGTTCGCGTTCAGGTGCGAGCCAGTCAAGCAGAGCGTCAAAGGCCTCCTGGGAAAGAACCCAGCTTTTATTCATGCAGTTGTGCCGGGAGCAACATCAGAATCAAATTCAATAGCGGCGGCAATACTTGTGAAAACCATCTAAGCTCGTCTGCGGCGGAGGAGGAAAATTGAGGCCATTGTGATCACCGCGATCAGCCCAAGGCCAAGCACCACGCGACCTGGGAAAAGGAACCGAGGATCACTTATTGTCACCCGCTGATCGTAACGACCTTGAATCACGAACCCGGCCCAGTAATACGGCGCGCCCCAACGCTTGTCGCGCGACATTTGCAACTGCGCTTCTCTTAAGGCAGCGGCGGGCGTGAGTTGCTTTGAGAACATTTCGTCGTAGAAGTGTTTCATCAACTCGGCGGTCGCGTTGTCATCGACTTTCCACAATGAGGCGACGACGCTTGATGCTCCTGCATACATAAAGCCCCGCGTTAATCCCATCAGTCCTTCGCCTTTAATGTCTTTGCCGAGTCCTGTACTGCAAGCACTCAACACAACTAAGTTAGCCGGAAGACGAAGGTTGTAGATGTCGTGCAATCGTAGAAAACCGTCTTGCGATTTACCTTGTTCGTCCAAAAGAGACAACACAATTCCAGACATCTCGGGATGTTCGTTATTAATCAATCCGTGAGTGGCGAAATGTACGATGCCGTAGTGGTTCAAGTCGCCGGTTAGCACGCGTTGACGAGTGGCTTCGAATCCAGTTGCTTTCAAACCGCCTCCGGATGACGCGGCCGACATGATTGCTTCTGCTTCATCGCGTGAAGCTAAGAGGCGTGGGATTTCAACGCCATCAACGGTTAAGCCAACATCACGCATTGCTTGTCGTACGTCTTTTGATTGCTCTGGTTCAGCTGGTTCCGCTTTTCCACGTTTCACGCGAGGATCGTTTAGTTCGAAAACAGGATCGGCAAAGACAGCCACCGTGTTTGAAGCAGCCCGTCGTTCCCTGGCTTCGGAAAGAATTGCGGCAAGCGCGGATGCTGATGGTTGATAAATGAGTTCGTGCTTTGCGATAAGGAATTCAGTAGTCGAATCAGGATCGCTCAGGGACTGAAAAGGAATGTACTGAAGCGCACCGTCTGCAACTATTAGCAGCCGCTTATTGCCCAAGCTTCCGGCGAGCGGCGCCAGCACAAGCTTACTGAGTGTCGCGGCTGCGATCGGAAGCTCTTGGTTCGCCTTATTCTCACGCTCGTCACGTTGCGCGACCGACTCTCCAGCAACTGCCTGGCCTGCCACAAAAAGATCATGAACTCGCTTAGCAGAAGCCTCAATTTCAGCTCGTGCCGGTAGTTGATGTACCGATGACCAATTGCGACTCACAACCCATACGTAACTGCGCGGATCGCCGAGCGCGTACTCCAGCAAAATGGAATCATCGTCAAGGAGTAGTTGTGCGTCGCCGAGCTTCAGTGGCTCGGGAAGAGTTAATGCTGCGTACTTTGGACTTAACGCACGAATCTGATCTCGAATTTTTATGGCCTCGGTTGTGAGCCTTTCGGTCTCGTTACGAAGAGCTTCCATTGCATCTTTGTCTTTTCGTGCGACGGCGTTGGCCTGCTGCTGCCTCTTTTCGTTAAGCGCCTGATTGATGTTTCGTTCTTTCTCCAGCAACGCCGGGTCAACACCTTCGCGAATATCAGTCTTCGACTCCTGCAATGAATCCAGAAAGGTTCTCGCCCTTGCTCGTTCGCTGACGCCAAATCCCTTCTCCGCGAACCCCGCGTTAGGATTCATCTTATGCCGTAGGAAGAGCACATCAATGTACAGCTCATACACATCGCGTACGCTCGCGAGAAACGTGGCCCGAAGATCGTGACTTGAGACGTCCGAACGAAGTGATTCATCTATCGCAATTGCGGATTCGACGTGTTGTTGGGCGAGGGCCAATTCGCCGCGATCGCGTTCGACGCGCGCAATATGGAAAAGACCTGTCGACTCGCCTGCCGGATCACCAGCAGCATTACTGAGCGGTAACGCTTGCTGATAGTAGGCAAGTGCTTGGTTCGAGTCCTTTAGCGACTCATACACGGAGCCGATATGGGCCAGCGTGTAGGCTTTGTAGCGTTGGTCTTGATCGCTCCCAATACGTGCGAGAACTCCTTTCAACGTGCGCAGCGCACCGTGGAGATCGCCGAGTGAATGTTGGACGCGTCCGATTTCGCGCAAGGCGTGTAGTTCAACGCGGCGCATCCCCAACGAGCGGAATAATCGTAGAGCCTCCTTCAGAGTTATCAGCGCCTTCTCGTTCTCTCCTAGCGAGTGATAGATGCGACCGAGATCCATCTTCGTCTCAGCAACGCCCCAGGTCGAATTGATCAATTCGAATCCGGCAATCGCCTGCTCAACCAAACGCCGGGCGCTCTCGGTATCTCCCATTGAAAAATGAACCGATGCAGTGCCTCCAAGGATGCTCGCCAGGTTAATGCGATCACCGGTGCGATCGACGAGTTCTCGTGCGCGAATGTACGCGCTCAGGGCCTGTTGTTTATTTCCGAACTTTGCTGTGACATTCGCGAGTCCACTGAGGGCCAGCGCCTGCAGGCGCAAATCATTTGCGCTTGAGGCCGCACTGACGGCTTCATTGAAGTATTCAATCGCCCGAAGCGGTTTGGTTTGAAACGACCGATACCAGCCCAGGGCAATTAACGCCCGCGATCTGCCGGAGGGATCGTTGAGAGAAGAAAAGATTTCGAGCGCGCGTTGTTGATGCTCTTCCGCTGTCGCAATCTCTCCGAGGTTGTAGAATGCCTCGCCGAGGTTACTGAGCGCGTTGGCTTCCAACGCACGATCGGATAACTGCTCGGCGATTCGTAGAGCCGAGAGCGAATTGTCTTTGGCAGAGTTTGAATTGCCCTCGAGAAAGTTAGCGTAGGCGATGTCATTTAGAAGCCTGGCCTCTTCGGCCAGGTCTTTGGCTTTGTGACTGAACGCAAGAGCCTGCTGATAGCTGTCGAGAGCAGCACGTGAGTCGCCCAAAGCCTGCGACACTTCGCCGGCGCATCTTAAAGATCTCGCTGTCGATAAAAGGTCGTCGTGCTTGCGAAACATCTCAGCAGCTTCACGATATTTGGCCCTCGCTTGTTCACTGGCGTTCTCCCGCTGCTCAGCACGAAGCGCCTCAGCTTCTTTAAAGAGCGTGTTAGCGTAATTGATTTCCAGGAGAGGTGGTTGAGGCTGTTCGGCTTCTGAGATCCACGGCGGAGGGACCAAAACTGCAACGGCTATGAGGCAGACGATTGCACTCAAACTCGCGGCTCGCAATCGAAACCCAAAACTGGAGCGGGCTCTGATGAACACTACAAGTTCCCCTTACTCGCTTTGCACAAAAAGTTCAGAATCGAGATCGAGATTCGACTCAGAACGAGAACGAAGCGACCGCTTACAACTCACGACGCACTCAGCGCAACTTGAAAGCGGTCGCTTAGCGCTCTGAGTCGAGCAACCTCTCCGGCGACCGTTCGGTTGAGGATGTCCATTGCATCCGGTCGCTACCGCTCGCGCTTCTCTTAAGACGTGCGCTCCCAGCTCTCATCTCATCGACGTTGTGCAAAGCCCTCTACTTCTTCTGTTTTTTCCCGCGCGAGGATTGTCCACCAAAGAATTGTCTAAGACCCTTTATAACCTCTTGCTGTTCGCCGATACACTGCGTCGGGAAGAAGACGACGGGCGGATTCCGCATGCTGTGGATCGGATTTTTACCTTCCCCGGACATCATTCTCAAATCAGACATCCGCAAGTCACTCATCCGCAAGTCACTCATGCGCAAGTCACTCATGCGTAAGTCACTCATGCGTAAGTCACTCATGCGCTCGTCGGTCATTCGCAAATCACTCATACGGTCGTCAGTCATCCGGGACGACGCACTCGCTTGACCTTTTTCGTGCGCGGCAATCATCGTTGCCATCAGATCGAACCCGCGGGGTCGACGCCTTGTGACATCCGTGTATGTTTGTAAGAAACTCAGCCAGCCGCCCGCGGCCGAATCTTTGACGAAATCGAGATTCTGATATCGACTCGACACCTGAGACCATGGGAAATAGATCGAGACGCCGTAAGAATACTGGTACGCGGCGCCGCTATAACACGAACGCAGCACGAACTCTTTAGCGATAAACTGCTTGACCTTCTGACACTGCCTGGCAACTTCATCTGACGATGATCGCCGCTGAAGGCAGTCGCAGAAATCAAACAAATCAACGAACCATTCGCCGTTGTACGACTGCGCCTCCCAATGCGCGAGCACTAAGTCGTCTTTGAATGATCTGCGACCATTATCCCGGCAGTCTTTCTTCAGTTCCTTTTCCAGCGTCGACGCGAGTTGGTCTACATGTTCACGCAACTGGACAACACGCCTCACATCCAACGCCGATTGCGTTACCGCCATGCCGGCGACCCAATAGGAAGAGTAATAGTTCACATACTCTTCCACGATTGCTTTCGCCGCTTCAACCTGAAGCTCTGTCTTCTTCGGTCCTCGCTTCGTAAAGTCTTTACGCAAACGCTCTAATATCTGACGGTAAGGCCAGCCTGACGCAGGGCTATAGCTTTCACAACCAACGACGATCTGAGCGAGGTCGCGAAACTCGTAGGAGATCTCGCCCATGCTCATGAGACAGTTATCCATGCCGACGATATCAACCGGTTTACCGTCGACATCTTTCGCCAGCTGCTGGAACACCTGCTTCATCTCGTTAAAAGTTAACGAACCTCTCGAACTTTCGTCCTTCAACAGATAGTCGCTTTCAGTGCCACCGGCATGGCCCGACAAAACAACTATGTAGTGCTCGGCCGGATACTCCTGAATGCAGAAACTCAAAAAGTTGTAGAGAGTGATCGGCGAGCCAGTGTCAGTGTCATTTGATATTGGCTCATCCTCGAATGGAAGCGCACTCAGGTTTTTCACTCCACGAATCGCGTTATCCATCTTTTGACGAGTGCGCGCGCGCGACTGCGCCAGGGCAATCGCGTTCTTGCTTTCATTTTCGAAGCGCACTTCATAACTGGTCGGATCGAAGTGAGCCTTATCGATAATGTCGTCGAATAACGTTGAATCTGGACCGTTTCGATTGATTAAGTATCGATGGGTTGGAAGATAGTCGTCGCGTGGATCAAATTGGGCGACAACGTTGATGTGTTCGCCCGGAGCGGCCTTCTTCATTTCAGTTAGGGCAAACAAACACTCCGTGGTGAGATTGTTATCACCCGCGAGATACACCATCACGGTCCACACAGCCTTCTTTTTGGGCATTATCACCTCCGTGAACGGCAGCGAGATCAACGGCCCGGGGGACCGATCGATCTGCCTCTGGGAGATAGGTTTTCGTAAAACGGCTTGGGTAAACGAAACTGAACCGGCTTCGGACGTTCGTTGTCGGTCGAACTCCAGACCGAACGCCTTTCCGAAGAGGTCGTAAGGACAATTATCAAACCGCCTTAATAGTCAGCAGACACTTAAACTAAGCGGAGAGTGTTGTCAATAACAAAGTTGCAGCAGTTGGTCCCAATTCTCGAGTTGGTGCTGCAAGCTCACCGCTAAATGGGGGAGATTCAACTCTCAGCGCGAGAGTCGAATCTACAAGACGCCACGCTGATTTCTCAGTGAACGAGCTTCGTTGAATAAAGAACGCCATACATCGCGTCCTGATGGCGAGGAAAGTCTTTGCCGGATGTCGCGAGCATGATGTTTACGTATTGTACCTGCCCCCCAAACTTGCGATACGCAATCCACTGCAAACGGCGGTGGTCATCTGGTTTCGGTGGATTAGCTTCGCGAAACTGAACACCCTTTACGCCATCGATCTCCAACCACTTCACTTCATCGACCTCGAGAGCCTTTATTCGGTCTTTTTGCTGTTCGAAGGTAGCCTTAAGACTAGACTCAGTCGGGAAGCTGTCAGACATTGGTGAGACACTTACGATCAGCGACGCTGCATCAAAACCACCAGGTGAACGCCAGAGAAACGAATTCAGTTCTTTCGACTCTTCTTTCCAGGTTGGCGGAACCGTCCAGGTCATTCCCTGCACGTCCCAGACTGCTTTCGTTCCTCCCGCGAGGGCTGCTGTTTGAGCCGCGGTTGGCTCGGCTTTCTCAGCGGTGATATCACTACCGCTGGAACTTGAACCTGTCCCGCTTTCAGACGATTTTTTGAATCGATTCGTAAGATTACATAGCGACAATGAGAAACAGATGAAGAGTACGAGCGGGACGTATTTCATTGGATTCCTCGACGATGTGGATTTGTAAAAGCATGGTGCTTCTATTCTAAATTCATTCCGCTGTCAATTTTTTGACCACCGTAAAAGTTAGACCACCCGACTACGGATCATTTGTGGCTTTTAATTTGCTGGTATATGCTACAGCCATTCCCTCCAAACACCCCCAGTTAGTAAACGTCGCTCGAAGGAATGCGAGCTAGCGGGAGACCATACAATGAAAACTGCACTTGCACGGCTATTTACCTGCGGACTTATTCTGCCGGGTTTCATCTTGCTAACTGTCGGCTGCCGTGGCACTGGAACTGAGTCGAACATCAACATCAATACAAACGTTTCTAATGCTAACGTTGCTACTGCTAATACTAACGTAGCAACGGCGCCCATTTCTGCGCTGGCCGCCAAAGAACCGGAGCGATACAAGGCCACACTTGTTTTCACGGCTGAGACTGAAGGTGGCGAAAAGACAGTTGGCATTCCGCCAATTTCCGCCGAAGTCGCGCGCAACGGCGAGGATCGTCGCGTTTCTTTCAAGCTTCCGGATGGTTCGGATCTGATTTACCTGGACCATGCGGGTATACCGTACGCAATCTCTCTCGGCAGAAAACAGTATGCGGAGTTGACGAAAGAGGCGACCGGGTTTCAGCTGCACAAACTGATGACGCCGGGTCAGCTGGTCTCGTACCTGGATAAGTTGAAAGGGATCGAACCAGCGGGCGAGGATACTGTGAATGGCCGGACCGCGCTGAAGTACCGTTATGCGAAAACCGCCACCACGAGTACAGCTGCAGGAACGGTAAACACGGAGTCGTTCATCTTTATTGACAAAGAGACTGGACTGCCGTTGCGAACGGAGATCCTAAGTGAAGCCAGCGGAAACGTTCAGGGCGTCAAGGGTGCAAAGATCATTGCAGAGATGCGCGACATCACAACCGATGTGGATCCCAAACTGTTTGAAGTACCACCGGGGCTAAACAAAGTTCCAGAGGAACAAGTGCGCGCCCAGATAAACGCGCTGATCGGAACCGTTGGTGCTATTTTCAAAACCATACTGGCAAACATGAACACGGCTGCGCCGGCGGCGTCACCGGCACTGAGCCCGGCCGCTTCTCCATCACCGACGCAATGAAGGAGCTTCGATGAAATACTTTTTGCTTCTCCTGGTGGGCGCAATACTCGGAGGGGGTGCAGCCGTCTACTTTCTGGGTGCACCGCGTGCGGGTTCCGCTCCCGGTTTACCCGTGAAAACGCCCGAAGGAAGTCCTGCTTCGACTGTTGTCATAACGTTGGACCAGGGATTGGTTGACGCCGTTTTGGCAACGACGTTTTCCGGACTTGGCGCACCGACTTTTCAGTTGAGCCAAAACCCTGCAGGCGACCTGAACGAGCCGGTGCCGGCGGCATACCAGGGTGGTTGCACTAACACGATCACATTGTTGTCTGAAGGCAGCGGTGTCAAAACAAGCGTCCAGTTCAAAGGTGGAAAGATTACGGCACCGATTGCCTTTAACGGCAGCTATAACCTCGTGGGTAACTGCGTACAGTTTAAAGGGTGGGCCCAGAGCAATATTCGTCTGTCATTCGACGGCGACAAGCAAACTGTTTACGGTCTCGTTGATGTCGAGGGTGTGAACCTTGAAGGCGTTTCGCCAGTGGCGAACAGCTTTGTTACGGCGTTTGTTCAGGGAGCAATCAATCAACGTGTGAATCCGCTCGTGCTCGTAACGGAAAGACAGTTATCGTTGATGATTCCAGTGAAGGCGAGTAATGGGACGGTTAAATCCAGGGCGAAGGATGTACGCGCAGAGATCCTGGACGGCGCGCTGAAACTTCACGTGACGTATGAATTCAGTGGATTGAAGGGACAATTACAAGGATAGGCTGAGTTAATTTGAATCCAATGGGCACAGTTACGAATCATTGGTCACTTATCATTTGTCATTTAGTCAATGCCACTTGAACGTGAACGTGGATCGAAATGGTAAATCACAAATGCCAAATGATAACTGACCAATGATTCCCGGCTTCTATCAACTCTTATTCTTCTACCCTCGGTTCCTCTTTAAGGTCAACACCGACACCGTGTCTGTAGGCCATCTCACCGCCGAGCCAGCCGGAAATGCCGATCAGTACCACGCCGACTAACGAGAGCAGGAACGGTATTGTCAGTTTATTCCCCACGATGTCGCCACCACGATGCATTCTGAAGTACAAACTGATCGCAAAGACAACGAGTGCGGCAATGTTCAGACGCGCGTGCCAATTTGCGATCTTCACGACGCGCCGATCTTTTAGGCCGGTCCAATCGATGATCCCGGCGATAGCCGCGGCTAGAGCGCCCAAACATCCTGCCGCAATCATGAACTTTGAAACGATTAGCCAGGTGGGATTGCGGTTGAAGTAAAACCAGATGTCGAGTGCAAACGAGGTTACCCAAAGACCAATGGGAAAGGTGACGAGCATCGGATGAATCGGATGTCCGCCGATACTGGCTCTGGTAGCCATAGGAAAACCTCCTTCTAAATGAGAAGTGGCAGTGTTGCGAACAGCGCCAAAACAAAGGGGTGTTTAGTGTGGTCCTATTCTGGTCCGTGAGGCGTTACGCGTCAAGGGTGCGGAGTGTCGCGCTGTCCTAGTTTGTAGGGGCGTTCCCTCCGTGGGCGTCTCATCTGATCGAACGAGCGTAGGGAGATTGGGCGCCCAGGGAGGGACGCCCCTACAAACTAGGACCACTACCGAGGGTCGAGACTATTTGTCAGGGAGCACCAACGTGATCGGCTTTAGACCAGAGGTCACCGTTATCTCCAGCCATGGACTGTAGACGTGCTTTCCAGGCGCCAACTCTTT
>DATIBJ010000072.1:0-4619 GCA_035457565.1 Pyrinomonadaceae bacterium
TGGCGGGCATAAGACGCGCCAGTGGCACAACGGCCTTCTCGACCTGCAAGTCAGCGCATCTTAAACTTCGGGTCTTGCCCAATCAAAGTTTCATCTCGTTATCTGCGTGTCTCTACAAGCAGGGCAGCTCTGTGGTGAAAATGGTGCAGCGAACACGCACCACAGAGACGCGGAGAACACGGAGGGTGCACAGAGACGAGCTTCGCACCCACCCCCTACCGCGAGGTGGTACTGACTTCATCACATTGCGAGTCGGAACCACTCAACGAACTTCTTGATCCCTTCTTCAATGTGCGTCTGTGGGTTGTAGCCCAGAAGTTGGCGGGCTCTTGTAATGTCGGCAAACGTCTGTGGCACGTCTCCAGGCTGCGGTGGTTGACGATCGATGACCGCTGTACATTCGAGAGTTTTTTCAAGAATCGAAATCAGTTCACGTAGTTCAACTGTTTCTGACTCTCCCAGATTGAAGACTTCATAATTACTCTCGTCGTAAACAATCGCGGCCATAACGCCGGAAATAATATCGTCGATGTAGGTGTAGTCACGCCGCGTGCTCCCATCACCAAAAACGGGAATCGGTTTACCACTCGTCATCAAACGCGCGAACTTATGAATTGCAAGATCGGGTCTTTGGCGCGCGCCGTAGACGGTAAAGAAACGCAGACACACGCAGCGAAGACCATAGAGATGAGCATACGTGTGGCAAAGCAGTTCACCCGCAGCCTTCGTCGCTGCGTATGGCGAGATCGGTTGGCGAATTGGATCATCTTCATTAAACGGCACCTTCGCATTTATGCCATAGACTGACGACGACGATCCAAAGACGAACTGATTTACACCGGTGGTCCGTGCGAGCTCGAGTAGATTCAAAGTTCCGTCTATGTTTGTCTGCGCATAGAGCTCCGGCTCCAGGAGCGACGGTCTCACGCCCGCACGCGCGGCGAGGTGAACGATGCAATCAAACTGTTGCTTGTCAAATACTCCATCCAGAGCTTGTCGATCACGAATGTCAGCTTCGACAAGTGTGTAGCGCTCGTTATTTAAATGGCCGGCCACGTTGGCGCGTTTGATGTCAGGCGAATAGAAGTCGTTGAAATCGTCGATAACAGTTACGACATTGTCCCCTGTTGCTAACAAACGATCGACAAGATGCGATCCTATAAAGCCTGCGCCGCCTGTTACGAGAATACTTGCCATAATGACCGTTGCTGTCTTCCTTCGTAGCAATCACCAGTGAAAAATTCAAGCGAATACTGGGAGCACGGACGTCCTCGTCCGCACCGCGACGCCAGTCGCGCGATCTGTTCGCTTCGCTCATTGCGGACGAGGACGTCCGCGCTCCCAGTGACCTGATTCACTGCACTCGCACAGACGTTTCGATTCGCCGGGGCGTTTCGATGAAGCTCTCGTGCCACAATTCGAACATCAAAAGCGTCCACAGTAGTTTCCGATGATTGGCGATGCCACGTTCATGCTCATCCTGGAGTCGCGCGACAAACGCTGGATCAAAAACGCCGGCGCGCCTGACTCTCTCCGGTGAAAGCAGGTCTCTCGCCAATGGCCTCAGTTTGTGCTTGAGCCATTCCGCTACTGGAACACCAAATCCCTTCTTCCCTCGACGCGTCACAAACGGCGGCATCAGATCCTCAACGGCGCGTTTCAAGATGTACTTCGACTTGTGACGCCGCAGCTTATAGTTGCGTGGTAACGACGCTGCAAACTCGGCGACGCGTGGATCGAGGAAAGGCGCTCGCACTTCCAGCGACACCGCCATGCTCGCGCGATCAACTTTTGTCAGAATGTCTTCGGCGAGATAGAAGCGTGTGTCGAGACTCTGCATCTGTGTCACCACGTCATCGTCTTCGCACTCTTCCAACATGAGGCGAGCATCGCGGTAGATCTCTCCGTCCGTCGTGTTCAGAACATCCCTGGTGAGCAATAGCTCCTGCTGATCAGGTGTGAATGAGCCGAACCAAACATGATGACGCGTAACGATGTCGTAGTTTGCGCCGGTAATAAATCGATGCGCCTTGTAGTCAAACGACAGATTCTTGGTTTTTATCGGCAAGAGGCGCACGAGTGGTTCGAATAATCCTGTCTTAAGGAAAGATGGCAGTTGGCGGTAGATGTTGGCCCAGCGATGACCGGCGTACATCGGATAACCCGCGAATAGTTCATCTCCACCGTCGCCGCCCAGTGCGACCGTCACGTGCTTGCGAGTGAACCGCGACAGGAGATACGTCGGAACCAGTGACGGATCGCTGAACGGTTCATCCATCCATGAGCCAATCTCGCTAACAAGATTTGCAGCGAGGTTCGCGCTTAGACGTTCTTCGTGGTGATCTGTTCCAAGAAACTTTGCCACGCCGCGTGCATACAGCGACTCATCAAACGAAGCCTCGGCAAACGAAATCGAGAAAGTCTTTACTGCCTCGGAGGAAGTGCGACAAGCCAGCGCAGCAATGGTAGATGAATCGACGCCACCGGAAAGCAACACACCGAGTGGAACATCTGACACGAGTCGCATGCGCACGGAGTCGGCCAGCAGGTCACGAAGATGAGATGCGGCCTCCTCCTCGGTCGGGACCGGCTCCTTTTTCACGTAGCTGAGTCGCCAATAACGTTCGACAGAGATTTGGCCGTCTTCGAGTGTCAGGCGGTGCGCAGCCGGCAGTTTGTTGATCCCTTCGTAAATTGAAAGCGGCGCGGGAATGTAATCAAAGGATAGATATTGACGCAGCGCCTGCAAGTTCATTGCCGGTTTGACGGATGGATGGGCCAACAACACCTTCGGTTCCGATGCAAACAGAAGTGTGTTATCGAATACACCCCAGTACAGCGGCTTCTCGCCAAATCGATCGCGCGCAATCAGCAGACGTCGTCGCTTTTCATCCCACAGGGCGAAAGCAAACATGCCATTGAGGTGCGTAACCATCTCGTCGCCGTACTCCTCGTAGAGATGTGGAAGCACCTCCGTATCTGAAGCACTGCAGAACGAGTGGCCCTTTTTCTCGAGGCGGGATCGAATCTCGCGGTAGTTATAGATTTCGCCGTTGAGGATAACGGCGATGCTGCGGTCTTCATTGAATACCGGCTGTTCGCCTGTAACTAGATCAATGATCGCGAGACGTCGCATGCCCAGGGCGACGCCTGTTGATACGAATAGTCCTTCGGAATCAGGCCCACGGTGAACCATTCGCTCACACATCGAGTGGAGTAATTCTCTTGCGCCCTGGGGCTGGCGCGTGAAGGAGTCGAGATTAGCCCAACCAGTAATACCGCACATGATCGTTAATCGTTAATCGTTACTCGTTGAAGCCCAATCTTTCCCTTACCGCATAAATCGGTTTTGCCTGTGACTCGTGATAGGTGCGTACGAGCATTTCCGCTAAGAGACCCATCAAAAGAAATTGGATACCGACGGCGAACATCACAATCGCCAGAATCGGCAGAGGTGTTTGCACGAAGTCGGCGCGGTGAAAGATCTTCAGAAACACGGCGTACATTCCAGCAAACAAGGAAATCGCAAATGCCAGCATGCCGAATGTGCCAAACACGTAAATTGGTTTCGTTTGATACGAAGCCATGAACTTGATCGTCATCAAATCAAATACAACTTTGATCGTTCGCGACAGGCCGTACTTTGATTTGCCCATTGTCCGCGCATGATGTTCAACGGGAATCTCTGTCACACGTGCGCCGGCCCATGAGGCGTATATGGGAATGAAGCGATGCATCTCGCCATAAAGCCGCACGTCCTGAAGCGACTCACGACGATAAGCCTTCAGTGAACAGCCGTAGTCGTGCAGCGGCACACCGCCAATCCAGGAGATGACTCGATTGGCGATCATCGAAGGGATCTTTCGCGTCACCATCTTGTCTTTGCGGTTCTTTCGCCATCCGGAAACCACGTCGTAACCCTCGTCGAGTTTTTCCAACAAGCGCGCGATGTCCGCCGGATCGTTTTGCAGATCGGCATCCATCGGAATCAACACGTCACCTGAAGCAGCGTCGATACCCGCCGACATCGCAGCCGTTTGACCGTAATTACGTCGCAGAGCAACTACGCGAACGCGGTCGTCTGCTGCCGCGATCTCGCGAAGGATCTTCAAACTGCCATCGCTCGAACCATCATCGACGTAAACGATTTCCGCGGAGCGGCCCAGCTGTTTCAATGCCGTATCGAGTTTCGCGTGCAGTGGCAAAAGATTCGGCTCTTCGTTGTAAACCGGGAGGAAGACAGAGATCTCGGGGCGCGACGGGGACTCATCTCGCCGGTCTATTTCGGACGGTATGGAGCTAACTTGTTCATCGTAGACTTTCATCCGGAGCCATTTTAGACCAAAACCAAGACTCTGCGTGAAAGATGAGTTCAATGCAGTGGAATCAGGTCAGTAGCACCTCGCGGTTGCAGGTGGGTGCGAAGCTCGGGTGTCGAGTCTGAATTCGCCTCTGTGCAACCTCTGCGTACTCTGTGTCTTCTTAGAAACTTGATCTTAGGTGGTGCACGGAACTAGTTGAAAGCCAAGCGACTTAGCTTGACGGTTAAGGTGATCGATTCTCCGTTGTTTGTATCGTTGTTCGTAAGCTTGCTGACCGAGCTCAATGTAGCTGGTCCC